>JANORL010000230.1:0-2763 GCA_031415295.1 Polyangiaceae bacterium
ACGAAGCTGCGTATAACCCCTAATTTTGATTTTTTCGTACCAATGTTTTTCATCTTTGGGGGACTTGGCCATTGCTGGTGCTGCCGGAATCGCGGGTGCAGGTCCGACGACGGGTGCAGGTGCGACAATCGGTGCAGGTCCGACGACGGGTGCAGGTCCGACAGTGGCAGGTGCTGACTCGGCGGCTGGAGGGAGCTCCGTCACGAGTGACGTCTGTGCAAACGCAGGCATTGATATTGCGGATATTGCGACGACGGATGTCCCGCAAAAAGCGATAGTTCGAGCAAGAATTCCTATTGGGCGCATGGAGATTCGTCCGGGTTGCCGGCCTTTCATTGACACGAAGGTTTATGCGGCCCGTGTGACAACTTCATGACGACTGCGGCTCGGTGGGGTTACCTTCTTGCGACGAATGGGTGACACAACGAAGACAGATGTATGGACACCAATGGGGTTTACGACATCACCCCCGCCCCATCATGGGCGGAAAACACGCATAGAGCCCGCAATCCAACAAAAATTCGAGCGCTTCCAAATGCCGGCGTGCTTCGGCCACGTCTTTGCCCCACGTATAAAGTCCGTGTCCCGCAAGTAAATACCCGTGAATGGTTTGATCGTCGCCAATTTCTGCATCGATATGCATGGACAAACGCGCCATATCTTGATCATTGGCAAAGATGGGTAACCGCACTGTCGCCTCGTGCGAATCGATACCCGTCAATGCTTTGGCAATTTCGAAACCACTCAAAATAAGATGCCCTTCGTCCACGAATGCGCGGGAAATCATCGTCGCGGCAAGAGAATGCGTATGCACCACGCAATGTACACGTGGCCTTCGTCGATAGATCTGCGCATGCAATAACGTTTCCGCAGAAGGAATACCCGGTTCGAGCGCATTACCGTCACCATCGACCAACAACAAATGTTCCACCCCAAGTGCCCCTTTGTCACTGCCGCTCGATGTAATCAAGAAACGATCTTCCGCGATACGGACAGAGAAATTGCCGCTCGTAGCCGACGACCATCCCCGAGCATGGCAATGACGGGCCAAAGCCAAAAGCGCCACTTCAACGTGCGCGGAAACGTATCGATCTATCACGTGACAGCGAACCTAGCGCGTTCGAAGCACCATGCAACCTCGAGCCCGCCTCGATGTTTGATTTAATGGCCAGAAAGTCAGAAAAACAATTACAAAACCTATTATTAGAATTCGAGGTCCGGCGATTCGTCCTGCTTGGTGGGATCGGCGGGCATAGCTGCCGCAGCCGCCGGATTTCCGGTAAAGCCTTGCTTTTTCCCAGCCGTTTCGTCCCGACGCGTCGCTTCGCTCGACATCGCTCCGACGAGCATAGAAAGAAGTGTCAATTGTTGCGATAATTCGGTCTGCTGGACCTGCATAGCCAAGACACGCGCTTCACTCTGCCGCACTGCGGCGCGAAGTCGTTCGAGTTCCGCCATCGTCTCGTCGTTCGACAACGTGCCCGCACACCCAGCACTACCGAGCGAAACGACTCCGCAGATAACAACAAAGCATCGATGAAGGCGGACAAGCACGAGCATCGAAATGGCCTCCAAGGCACCAAAGATGCCCATTCTATCGCGTCTCGTGGTGAAAGGGAACGACCTCGTGGACATGACTGAGGTTTTCTTTACTCGGCGGACGCTCTCGGGCATTCTCCGCCCGCGCGCATGTCCGTCCGCTCAATTACCCCCAACATCGCCACGCTGCTTCTGGTGCTACTTTCCGCATGCACCCCGCCATCATCATCCATGGCGTCGCCTCCGGAACGAAGCCCCGTCGCGAAGCGTGTTGCAGACGTTCCGGTAGCTTCCATTCCCCCGAAAACGGCCCAGGAATCCGCCCCGAACACGCCAAAAGAAACGCCAGCGCCAACGGTTTTGGTCCCCCCGCCGCCTCCGTATTTTTCGGAAGAACGATTCGACATTGCCATTCGTGGCGGGTGGGTCATCAATGGAAACGGATCGGCCCGCAAACGCGCTGACGTCCTCATTCGCAACGATCGTATAACGTACGTAGGCGACGTGGATGCGCGCACGCGTGCAAAACGCGAAATTGATGCGACCGGATCGGTCGTGACGCCTGGATTTTTCGACATGCACGCGCATGGCGGCCCCCTCGGCGACGTCGAATATGCGCTCGCACAAGGCATTACGACGCTCGTCCTGGGACAAGATGGCCAAAGCCCAGCAGAACAGATTGGTGCATGGCTCGCCAAAGTCGACGCAGCGCGACCGCGGGTAAACATTGCGACGCTCGTCGGTCATGTCACGGTGCGTAATCAATCCGGTGCCGGATTGCGAAAAAGCCCGAGTGTCAAAGAAATTGAAAAAATGCAGGCACTCGTTACGCGAGCATTACATGATGGAGCTTTTGGTTTGTCGATGGGATTGGAATACGATCCGGGTCGATCTACGGAAATGAATGAGCTCGTCGCGATTGCCGAACCTGTCGGCGTCGAAGGTGGCGTGGTCATGAGCCATTTGCGGAGCGAAGACGACGACCGCATCCATGCCTCTCTTGATGAACTTTTCGAGCAATGCCGACGAGCCAAGACGCGAGCCCACGTGGCGCACCTGAAAATCGTGTTGGGCAAGGGTGTCGATCGAGCTGCGGAATTGCTGGCTTATGTGGCCGAAGCCCGATCGCGGGGAATATCGGTGACCGCGGACCTTTATCCGTACGCTGCGAGTTACACATCGTTATCGATTTTGTTTCCCGATTTTGCCAGACCGCCTGCTTCG
>JANORL010000231.1:0-6137 GCA_031415295.1 Polyangiaceae bacterium
CAACTTCGCATCACTGCGTGATGCTTCGTGGAGAGCGGGTTGGGGGGTGAGGCGTGAGGCGTGAGACGGACCCAACGCTAAGAATGAGAGGTATGCCATGGATATGCGTGCGCTTTTGAAAGACCTCGAGACCCGCCGCGCGGAAGTGCGCAAAATGGGCGGTGAAGACAAGGTAGCCAAGCAACATTCGCGTGGGAAATTGACCGCGCGCGAGAGAATCGCCGCATTTTTCGACGATGGCGTCCATTTCGAGGTCGGCATGCACGGAACCCAAATGGGTCTTGCTGCAGGTTCGGAAGGCAAAGATCGTCCAGCTGCCGATGCTGTCGTCTGCGCTTTTGGCAAAGTCGATGGACGTATGGTGTGCGCCGCGGCGTACGACTTTACGGTGAAGGGTGGAAGCATTGGACAAACGGGTGAAGAAAAAGTCACGCGTTTACGCCAAATGGCGCTTCGAGGTCGTTGGCCCATTGTGTGGTTTATCGATTCCGCCGGGGCGCGTATCGATCCCGGAGCGATGCATCCCGACATGATTTCGCTTTTTGCCGGCAGCGGGCACCTATTTCGCGAACAAGTTCTCATGAGCGGTGTCGTGCCGCAAGTCGCGGCTATGGTTGGTCCGGGCGCAGCGGGTACTGCGTACATTCCGGGACTTGCCGATTTCGTACCGATGGTCAAAGATATTGGCTCCATGGCGCTTGGCGGTCCGCCTCTCGTCAAAGCCATGACTGGCGAAGACATTTCCGAGCAAGACTTGGGCGGATCCAAAGTACATTGCACGAAAAGCGGCGTCGGGGATGTCGAATACAAGACCGAAGCTGATTGCATCGCAGCGATCAAGAAATACCTGTCGTTTTTTCCGTCGCATTGCGAAGAAGAAGCGCCGCGTTTGCCCGTGACGGATCCCTTGGATCGTCGCGAAGAATCATTGCTCGATTTGTTGCCGGAGAATTCGCGTCGAGCGTACGACATGTACAAACTGATCACGGCGATTGTCGATCATGGCGAAATTCTGGACATCAAGCCGCGTTTCGCCCGACAAATCATCACGTGTTTGGCGCGTATCGGTGGCCAAAGCGTCGGTATCGTCGCGAATCAACCGAACCACATGGGTGGCGTGCTCGATGTGGATTCAGCGGACAAAGCCGCGCGTTTTATGCAAATTTGCAACGCTTTCGGCATTCCGCTCGTGTTTCTGCAGGACGTACCTGGATTCATGATCGGTTCCAAAGTCGAGCACGAAGGCATCATTCGCCATGGCGCAAAAATGCTGCACGTCATGAGTGCCGCGACAGTTCCGAAAATAACGGTTGTCGTGCGCAAAGCGTACGGCGCAGGTTATTACGTGATGTGCGGACGGGCGTATGAACCGGATCTCATCGTGGGATGGCCGACCGCGGAAATCAGCGTCATGGGCCCGGAAGGCATGGTCGGAATCGCGGCGCGAAAACTTTTTGGCGATGTAACGCCGCCTCCGGAAGTCAAGCAGCAAATCATCGACATGATTCAGAAGAACATTGACGTCACCAAAGTGGCAGGTTGGGGACTCATCGATGACATCATCGATCCTCGTGACACCCGCCGAGCGATCGCTTGGGGTCTCGAACTTGCACGCCACAAGCACATCGAAAGACCGTTCAAAAAACACGGCATCATCCCCGTCTGAATCTGCATAACTTCATGGGGGCAGAGTCTTGACGTCAGCAGCACGATGGAGGTCTGCAAAAGACTGTCCTGTACGCCTGACCCCATGCTATCTTGGCAAGTGCGCGTGTATTGGAGTGCCTTTCGATTCGTTGATTGACTTCGCGTGAACGCTCCACGTTCTGGATCTCTGGCACGAGCTGACCACGAGGAAAAAATGAACAACGACCAAAAGTTGCTGGTTCAAAAGACGTTCGAGATGGTTGCTCCCATCGCGGAAGTCGCAGCCGGATTGTTTTACGGCCGGCTCTTCGAGGTCGATCCGTCCCTCAAGCCGCTGTTTCGCGGGGACCTCAAAGACCAAGGCAAGAAGCTCATGGCGACGCTCAAGATTGCCGTGAATTCACTTGATCGTCTCGATGCACTCGTGCCAGTCGTGCAAGCGCTCGGGCGTCGTCATCTCGCTTATGGTGTCCGGGACGAACACTACGACACCGTAGGAGCTGCACTACTCTGGACGCTCGAAAAGGGCCTTGGGGAAGTGTTTACCCCAGAGGTGAAAGAAGCATGGACCGTCACGTATGGCATCCTGGCGAAGGTCATGAAAGAAGCAGCCAATGAAGTTGCACCGTTGTCGCTGCGCACGCCCATGTCGCGTCGTCCGTCGACGCACGTGCGTGCTGCAACGTCCCGGCCAAACTTCCGTCCGCCCGTAGCGCGTCCGGCTGGGCCTCCAGGATCACGCATGCCGAGTTCAATCCATTCCTTGATGTACAACGCGTCCGCCGCACCTTCTTCCAAAGGCGGCGCGACCACCAAACTTCCTCCCGTCAGTCCCATCAGCAGCTGAACCACACGCGACGTTCTCAACGACGCGTATGCATCCAATTCGTTGGACCTCCAACGTTTTCGTTCCGACAGACCCTGGTACGGTGACGTCGACGCGCACATACGATGTCGCTGTCAATCGGTGTCGGTACGATTTATGTTCGGGCCTTGTTCAGGCGCTTTTTCGCGCTTCCACGACGTGCCTATCGCTGCGTCGACGATGGGCTCGACTTCGCGTGCAGGGCATCCGAGCAGTCCCGCAATTCTGCCTCGATGCACCCGCGCTTTCTCATCGAGCAAGAAAGAGAAGACGCGTTCGGCCACGTCAGCTCGTACGGCTCGTGGACCAAAGACCGGATACCCAATCGCCGCATAGAACCGCTCGTTCGCGCCTCGTCGTACGGGGATCGACACGGTGGATGATCGCGGCAACGCCGGCGCGTCTTTCACGTCAGCAAACGCTTGCACGATGGCAGTGCGTTGCACGAGTGCATGGTTGCGCAAGAGCGAGGGCACGAAAATGACCGCACGACCCAAAACGATTCCGACCGCGCGAAGTTTGTCTTGGTCGTCCGCCGTCAAGCTCGCAAGTTGCTCGTGCGCATCGTTGACGATCGTCGTGCCGAGCCCTTGTTCCAACTGATACAGAATGCCTCGTGCCGCGCCGCTCAATTCATCCGGCTTACACAAGCGCAGCGGCATGAGCAAAAACACCACCAGATCTCGGGCAAACGCGAGCAGTCGTCGCGATATACGCAAGCGGCTTCCGGCACCGAGTTCATTCATTGCCGCTGTTAGACGAACGTCGGGAAGAAGCAAACTCGTTCCTCGCGTCAACGTTCCGAGCACGCGATCTTCCTCGAAAACGATCCGATATTCGCCATCGAGCGACAGTTGCGTGTGATGCGCTTCGGCAACGGATTCGACCCAGGTAGGCTCCGCGTTCGTCGCTGTGGTTTGGACGGCATTGGAAACTTTCCATGCCGCGAGTTTTTCATAAGGTTTTGACGTGCGATCTTTTGTGCCGGATTTGTTCGTCGATACAATTTTTGTCGCGACGAACCGTCCTTTGCGACCTTTTTCGACAAACCGTTGCACCAATCGTTCGTGCAAAGCATCGCTCAATCGATCTTCGATGGCGGCGGTACGAGCTTGCCATTCGGCGGCGTGTTTTACCCACGTGTCCCGATGCGAAATGTACGTCCACGTGCGGACCGATTGAATGCGCCCAATGAGGGTATCGATATCTCCGGAGGGATCATCGATGGCTCCAACGCGTTCATCCATCCATTGTTCGTCGATCGTTCCGCTGGGGCTTGCCAAATGCTCGTACAATTCCGCCAGCAGCGCGACATGTGTTTCGAGCAGCAGTTTACGATAATCAGGGATGCAACAGACGTCCCATAAGAGCGTCACTGCTTCTTTGCCGGTGGCTCGTTTTCGGATCCAAGGTTCGCGGTACAATTTTTCGAGTGCCAACGAATCTTCGGCATGTGATTGGAGGAGCAATGCACGGTGGAAGGGGGCACGTTTGAGCGACGCGGTCAAACCATCGAGTGAGGTCATGTCGAGGTCGCTGTTGCGCCACAAGAGTTTTCCCACGGATGCAAAACGATGCGTTTCGACGGCATTAGCAAGGTTCTGAGGAATCGCTAACGGTGCGAGTGCTCCGAACGAACCGTCGGTCGTGTACCTGCCGGCGCGTCCAGCAATTTGACCCATTTCGGAAGGGTCGAGTTCACGGGCTTCCCGGCCGTCGAATTTTCGTAGTGCGGCGAAAGCGACGTGTTTGACGTCGAGGTTGAGTCCCATGCCAATGGCGTCCGTGGCGACCAAATAATCGACTTCGCCAGCCTGAAACATCGCGACTTGGGCATTACGCGTTCGTGGCGACAAGGCGCCGAGGACAACGGCGGCGCCTCCACGTTGAGCGCGAAGTCGCTCGGCGACTTCGTAAACGTCTTGCATGGAAAACGCGACGATAGCGCTACGAATAGGAATATGCGCGAGTTTGTCCGAACCGGTGAAGCTTAATTTGCTGAGGCGTGGATGTTCCGCAATTTTCGCGTGAGGCAATAAGCCCGAGATAGCCGACTTCATTGATGCTGCGCCGAGAAACCATGTTTCTTGTTTCCCGCGCATCTCGAGCAACCGTTCGGTGAATACATGTCCGCGCTGGGGATGTGCGGCGAGTTGAATTTCGTCGACGGCGACGAAGTCGACTTCGCGCTCTTTCGGCATCGCTTCGGTGGTACAAATCCAATAATCTGGGCGACGTGGAATGCGTTTTTCTTCGCCCGTCACAAGTGCCACACGAGCTTCGCCGATACGTGCGGTCACTCGGTCGTAGACTTCCCGCGCGAGTAATCGCAGGGGCAGCCCCATCATTCCGGACTCGTGTTCGAGCATTCGCTCGATAGCGCGGTGCGTCTTGCCGGTGTTCGTTGGACCGAGCACCGCGGTGACCAATGCGCCCGTCATTTTCCGTGGCCCAGACTAGCGCGGCTTGGCCAAGATGCACGACCGAAGCAACGAAGCACGATTTTTCACGATTTCGTCGGTTCCCGACCGCGAATCCCGCTGTGTAGGAAAAAACCGACGCGCCCGCATCATAACAGCGCGACTTTCATCCATACCTTTGGTTCATACGTGAACAACGAATCCGCTTCCGAAGACCTCATCAGTCCGAATGCAAATGGCGCCACGCCCAACGAAAAATGAGATGTCAATGGAAAATGGAAGCCCATTTCCAGACGAACGCCAAATCCGTTGATCGACGCAAAGGATGTCACATCGAAACCAATGCGTGAAAAGAACGGAACGATCGTGATATCGACTTCCGCATAACGCCTGACGCCCGATACGAATCGAAGCGGCAAACCAATTCCTCCTTGGGTCGTATCTCCCGTTCGCACGAATTTTCCTTCCGCGCCCAATTCAAATCGATATCGGTGATTCACTGCACGTCGCCATGTCGCTTCGATTGTCAACGTCATCCCGTCCAATACGGTGAATCTCCCCGGAGCGATGTATCCACCACCTGCAAGACCGAATCCGAGTTGCCGCTGATTGGCTCGTGCTTGCTTATCCTCGGGAGACGGCACCGCCATGAATGCAGCGGGAGGATATTTTAATGGATCTTGACGAGGAATTTCGCCTTGCGTTACCTCGGAAGGGCGCCCCGCCGGTGACGGAGCTGCAATGACCATCGAAGACGAACAGACGGTCGCCGCCAATACCCCGACACCTGCAAAACGCCGATATGCTCGCGATGGTGCAAGCCATTTTTCGACGTCCGGACCCTTCGGTTTTTGCTTTCTCTTCAAGAACGCCTCCGGCGACGAAGCAGCAAACAAGCCGCCGGTAGGGACAACCAAAACGCTGGCGCCATAGGCGGCGGCCAAGAAAAACTTCCCGTTTGGGGCTCAATGCAGCATCGTGATGTGGCTCCGCTCCTCGAACACTCGCAGCCCGAGCAATTGAATCCGTCCCATTCGTCGACGACGGTTTCGTCCGATGGAGAAGCCGTTCCTGTATTCAAACAACTGTCAAGCGGGAAAAAGCAATCCGGATCTTGCACGAAAGCGACCGCGTCGTTTCGTGTCAATACGGGCATGGACGGACAGTTCGTCACGGATTCCATACCTGAGCATTAGTCACATCTC
>JANORL010000232.1:0-6342 GCA_031415295.1 Polyangiaceae bacterium
ACAGCGGGGCCCCGCCGCTGCGCCGAGAAATCAACCTGCCCAAAGCTGACGTTTGTGCGATTGGAAGGGAGGCGTTACGGATGCATGAAGCGGCGTTGGGGCGAGTCGTTGTGAGGCAGTGCCATTTCTTTGGCCAGCGGCCCGCCTTTGACTAGAGTCGCAACACCATGGCGCGCCGTCCTCAGATTGTCCTCACGAAACAACTCTCGCTTCCCGCCCGCACAGTTCGCGATGTCCGCGCCGCGTGCAACCCAAACGTCGACCTCATGGGTGCGGACCTGACGGTGCTGCGCGAAGATTTATCGGACGTTCGAGGCGGGCACCGAATGCGTCGTATCGAATACTCGATTCGCGACGCCATCGATGGTGACTACCAAATCCATCTTCTGAGTGGCCATTCCGGCAGCGGTAAGTCGACCGAGATGCGCTGGCTTGCGCGCTCGTTTCAACGGGAACGGGAAGGTGACGAACGCGTATTGTATCCGCTCGTCATGGAAATCGACCAGTACCTCAATGAGCGCGATATCCAAATTCCCGAATTCCTTACAGCATTGATCGCTGCTCTTTTGGAGGACGTTCGTGTTGGTGAGCACCTGCGTAGCCTCAAGATGGTTCAGCAATTTTGGAAAGATGTCCAAGGATGGGTCAAAAGCCTGGGCATAACGCTCGAGAGCGAGATACCTGTAGGACTGGCCAAAATCAAGGCCACATTCCGCACATCGCCGGGCTTTCAACAATCGTATCGTGACGAGAATCATAAACAAGTCAAACGCCTTGTTGAAACCGCAGCTGAACTTGTCGATTGCGCGCGGGAGAAGCTTATCGAAGATGGCATCGACGATCTGGTCATCATGATCGACCGGCTCGACCGAATCGAGCGTTTGCCCTTGGAAGACAAGACAGGGCGCACCCGGCATGATTTGTTTTACTTGGAGCAACTACCGATCATTCAAAACATACCGGTGCATTTCATCTTGACCGTGCCCGTGACGTTGCATTTCACGCAGAATCGGATAACCCAGGTATTTCATCGCGTGTACAATGTGATTCTGCCGATGGTCTCGGTACGCCAACGAGGAACGAACCGGCATCATGAAGGGGGCATCAAGGCTCTGTCGCAATTGTTGGGTCGTCGCGTGGACCTTGTCGAAACCTTTGCCGACGACGAAGCGCGGTACTTCGCGATCGAGGAATCGGGCGGATGTTTGCGGGATTTGTTCCGGCTCGTGTCGGAAGCCGCGCTCAACAAAGGTGCCCTGAAATTAACGGTTGCGGATATCGAAGTGATGGCCAAGGAGAACGCGAGTAACTACGAACGCCTTCTCCAGGGGCGGGGATTTTTGAAGGATTTGCACCATATCGTCAAGACGGGCTCGTTCCCCGAGGGGTTCAACGACGAAACGAAGCAATGGTTGCTCTATAATCTCGTCGTGATCGAATACAACGGAGAAACCTGGTACGACGTGCATCCATTTGCGAAACGGACGCGAGCGTTTCGTGATGCGGCGCCATGAATCCGATCGTCCTCGATATCGACGTTACGGGGCGCGTTGAAGTCTTGCATGAATTTTTGGCGGGCAGTCTTGGTTTTTCGCTCGCTTTTATTCATGCGCCGCCGGGCCCGGTACGCGAAGAACTATTGCGGCGTTTGCGGGCATGGGCGGGAAAAGATGAGGTACCGCCGCTCGTGGAAGTACATTTGGGCGCATCGGAATGGCCGCATGAACGATTGAGCGCATTGGGTTTGGGAGAGACCGAGCAGACGACGGTTGTGCTGACGGGGCTCGAGCAATATGCGCTGGGGGATCGGGTGTCGCCGGTTTTGGCTCGGTTGAACTTGGCGCGGGATTTGTTGCCGAATTGGATTCCGGGGCCGCTCGTGATCATTGCGTCGGATGAAACGTTCACGTCGTTATGGCAAAGCGCACCGGATTTCGTGACGTGGCGGGCGTTTGAACTGACAGTGCAAGCGGTGAGCGAGCCAGTGCAGGAATTTGTGGCGGCGCCGGAGCCGCCGACACCGGTCTCGCCGGAAGGGTCGACGGAAATTGCAGAATTGGCGGGGTTGCTGCAAGCGGTGCTCGCACGACCGCATGGCGAGCTGGAAATGGCGCGATTGCGATTACGACTAGGGCGGGCGTTGGTCCAGGCGTATCGGTATGCGGAGGGCGCCGCAGAATTGAGTTATGCCGTGCAGGTGTTCGCGAGAGAGGGACGTATAGCGAGCGAAGCGGAGGCGGCATATTGGCTGGGGCGGAGCGCGCTTCGCCGTTCGGACCACGAAACCGCGCGTGTAAACTACGAACGAGCGCTATCGCTCTTTCAAAAGGTCGGCGATGTGCA
Source organism: Polyangiaceae bacterium (assembly GCA_031415295.1). GTDB lineage: Bacteria > Myxococcota_A > Polyangia > Polyangiales > Polyangiaceae > Polyangium. The sequence goes on from JANORL010000232.1 coordinate 2,344, forward strand.
GGGCGAGGCGAACTGCATTGTGGGTCTTGGCGACATTGCGTTTTACCGTTCAGACCATGAGACGGCGAGAGCACGTTATGACCAAGCGCTGCCGCTATACCAAGACATCGGCGATATGCGGGGCGAGGCCAACTGCATTGAGAGCCTCGGCGACATTGCACTCCGGCATTCGGACCATGAAACGGCGCGGGCACGTTATGAACAAGCGCTGTCATTGCATCAAAAGGTTGGCTCTGTTTTGGGCCAGGCAAACTGCATCCACAGTCTCGGTGATATTGCACTTCGGCGTTCGGACCATGAAACGGCGAGGTCGCGTTATGAACAAGCCTTGCCACTTTACCAAGAGGTTGGCGGTGTGCAGGGCGAGGCCAACTGCATTTATCGGCTCGGCGATATTGCGCGTCGGACATCTGACGATAAGACGGCGCAGACGCGCTACGAACAAGCACTTCCGCTGTACCAAAAGATTGGCGATGTGTTAGGCGAAGCAAGCACCGTCCTGCGTCTTGGCGAGAGCGCATTTCAACGTTCGGATGAGGAAATGGCGCGTGCGCATTACGACCGAGCCCTATCGCTTTATCAACATGTCGGCGATATACTAGGCGAGGCCGGCTGTATCCGGAGCCTTGGCGACATTGCGCTGGAGCGTTTGGACCATGCAACCGCGCAAGCGTGGTATGAACAAGCGCTGCCGCTATTCCAAGAGATTGGCAATGTGCTCGGCGAGGCCAACTGCATCCAAGGGCTTGGCGACATAACGCTTGCGAAAGACGATGTCGGTGGCGCGCTTCGGCTCTTTGAGCGCGCGCTTCGGCTCTTTGAGCGCTACGGTAGCGGCTACTCGATCGGATTCGCCCACATGCGCCTGGCGAAGGTCGCCCGCATGCCCGAGCAACGCGCTCGCCACATCGAAGCCGCGCGCCAAGCCTGGAAGCGTGTCGGCCGCGACGACCTAATCACCAAATTCCTCGACAGCAACCCGTAACCGCACGCCACCAAATCCCACCAACGTTAGCTTTGGGCGGCGCATGATTTCTCGGCGCAGCGGCGGGGCCCCGTTGTCTGAGGCCGCGCTTTGGCGGCCGAGTTCGGGGTGCCGCGTGTGCCGAGAAATCATGCACCGCCCGAAGCGCCAATCCCGTAATGCGTGCAAGCGAGCGAGTCCCGTCAAAACAGAAGTCCTCACCCCGCCCGTCTCGCCAGCGGATTCAAAATCACCCTTGCCAGCTCATCCATTCGCGGCGCCGACGCATCTGGCCGAATCAACGGAATCTCGTCAAACCCCGTTCGCACAGGACACATCTCGCAACGCCCCAAATCAAACAGCAACCCCGCCTGCACCCCTGCACCTCGAGCGGCCAGCACATCCACCGAAGCATCCCCAATCATCCACGATCGCGCTGGATCCAGCCCAAGCTTCCCAATCAGCGCCAACAACATCCCCGGATGCGGCTTCCGACACGTGCAACGTTGCACCAGCGATGCATCCCCGCCAGCCGCTCCTTCGTTATGGTGTAAGCAAACTTCCACCGCTTCGATGCGAATGCCATGATCGCCAAGTCGTTCCACGACCGTGTCATTCGTCCGCTTGATTGCCTCCCGCGACACCTGCCCCTTGGCTGCACCCGGTTGGTTCGTGGCCATTGACAACACAAACCCGGCATCTCGCAAAAGCAGCAACCCTTCCACAGTGCCTGGGAAAAACCGCACGTGGTTCGGGTGAAACGCGCTTACGACGGCGCCGAGCTCTTCATCACGCACGAAGTCAATCAGAGTTCCATCGCGATCCAGAATGATCCCTGGACGACCCGTCATGTTGCCTCGACGACCAATTGACGCAATCGTTCACAAATCAGGTGATGGTACACCTCGTGGAAACCTTCCACATGCGGCGTCGATGTATGTCCGGTGCTCGTAGGCGGCACGACAATCGACGCATCCGCCATTTGCCGCAACGCCCCGCCGTCATAACCGACCAGCGCCACCACTTTGCCGCCATTTTTTTGTACGAAATCCGCGGCAGATACCAGATTTTGTGACCAAGGTCCCGCTTTGTCCGCGCCCGATCCTCCATGAACACTCAGGCAAACCAACACATCGCCCGGTTGCATCGTCCCATCGAGCTGCTCCAGAAAGATTCGGTTGAAGCCCACGTCGTTGGTCAAGGCGCTGATCAGCGCCGCGTTGTCACATAACGAACGACACTTGAAGCGTTTCTTGCCTTCGGCCCAGGTAAACTTGGCGATGTCACATGCCAAGTGACTCGCATTTGCGGCACTGCCTCCGTTTCCGCACGTAAAGATGGTCCGGTCGTTTTTCCAGGCATCGAACAGCGTATCGATGACCGCGGTCAGGTCCGATCGGCTCGTGCCCAGGGCAATTTCAGCGGATTCACGAAGGTAGGCGTCGACAAAATCGTGGGTGGAAGACATCAGGAGCCGCTTATAGCGCAAAGATGGCGGCAAGGGGAGGGGAATTTACACGTAGGGTAAACGTGAATCTACGCACGTGGCGTATCAGTTGGACGAACCATCAAGCGACCGATCATATTCGCGTTCGATCGTTGGCTCATGCGTGCGGAGCTAGAAGCGGCGCGCGCCGTGCATGACCGCCGGCATGCGTTTCGCCACGTGTCGCTCGCTTGCTCCGATGCTCTTGGGCCTTGCTGGGATCAACCATTGCATGTCTTCCGCGCGTAATGGCGTCCCTTTCACTTGCACCAAAATGGCCAGCGCAAAATATCGCAGCGTCGCATTGGGCAAACGCAACGCTTCTTGCAGGGTCGGGATCGTTTCTGGAAAATCGTCGATCGACAACAACCGTAATGCCGTGGACCGAATGTGTTTGTCGTTTTGTAAATATCGACGAGACGTTATGTGCTATTCCGGCACGTAATCGCTCAGGCCAAAGCCCTCTTGCAATTGAAATCCGTAAAGCCAATATCCTCCGCCCGGCTCCCGATTGAGATTATGATGAAACCCGATCTGGTGCAGGCCCGTATATGTTGCTGTAAACGGGTACAGTTGCCGATACCACTGGTTTGGGCCCGCGTTGAACATCTTGAGCGATCCATATCCACCACCGTTCGGATACTCGCTCTTGATGCCGACAGTCGGTGACTGATTGTACGGCGAATCAAAGTTTCCATTTCGGAAGAAGAAGCTGAAGGAGTACGTCACGCCGTCCGTGAGGCTAACCTCGATACCGTGGAAGAATGAGCCGCTGGTTTTCGTGATGTGCGTGCATTCGAGCGCCGTTCCACTCACATTACTGGGTAACGTTTGTATGTCGTTTCCACACACCACGGCTCCCAAATTGTTCTGCAAGGTCATGCCCAAATTCGATCGGGTGATAATCGCACCCAGCGGGGGAAGTCCTGACGAAGAGGAACTGGCGCTCGATGACGCAGATGACGACGCAGATGACGACGCAGATGACGACGCAGATGACGACGCGGATGACGACGAAGACGCATTCGAGCCCGAAGAGGAACTCGCCGACGAACTTGCCGACGAACTCGCCGATCCCCACGGGTCCCCTGATGAAGCGTCAGGATCCGTGGTGGTGGTGAGTCCCAGGCAACCTGCGACGATCGTGGTGATAACGAAGATTGGTAATACGCTTCGAACAATACGTGGAATCATGAGACCTCTTGTTCAGGGCGAGGGAAGTGCAAATGTGTGCATGTTACGAATTCGACGGTTTTCTCACGCAAATCGGCGCGCGTCAAGGATTACCCGCGGGAGATTGCGTGGGCGTGAGCCTGTTGCGAAATCATTACCGAACCTCGTCGCGGTCCAAATGTATTAGGACTCGAGCCGAACAAAATGACGCGTGGCGAGGTAGACGCGTCATTGGAGAAATTACCAGGTTATTTTCCTAGGTACTTGTTTGCACTACGTACTAAAACCAACTTGACGCTCTGTACACATTCGGGACTAATGAACTCCTCCCCGTGCCAAACCCAGAACCCCTGATGAAGCGTCAGGATCCGTGGTG
>JANORL010000233.1:0-11718 GCA_031415295.1 Polyangiaceae bacterium
AGCAACGACGGGTACCCATCGGCTTTCCTTACGATGGTCGCGACGCTGGTGTGGTTCTCGTAGACCTTGACTTGCGGATGATAGACCCCGTAGTGCCACGCAATCGCGCGATGCGCCGAGTACCCCAGGAAAAACTGCCAAGGCATGTTCCCAGGCAAACCATCGAGCATGTACGGCTCTGGTGCGCTCGGGTGCGGTGGAACGACAATTTTGTCGGGCTCCGTCGCGCCGGGGTACATCTTCGGCGGCGTTCCGCCCCCCGTTGTTTGTGCAACCAAACGCGGGTCCGGACGCGTGCGAGGTGGCGGCGGCGGCTCGCGCATCACCGGCAAGAACCGCGCAACCTTGTCGTCGTGGGCGCTCCACCAAACCACCGACCGCAGATACTCTGCGATCGTTTTGCCCGGCAGGATCGGCATCGTCTCGGCCGCGCGCGTTGTTCCCAGCGCTTCCCGCGCCTGGACCAACCGCTCCACAACTTCGTGTAGCGCCCGGGCAAACCGCACCATCTCGTACGGCGTCGGGTCATGCCATCGATTGTCCAGGTACGCTTTGCCATGCGCCTCTTCGCTGGTATCGCTCGCACTCAAAACGTGCCAACTGTACGAAATGACGCCTGGATCTACAGTTTGCCAAGACAATTTCCAAGCCGGAGCACCCTCGGCAAAACGCACCCCGATTTCGCCCTCGTAGTCCATTCCAAGCTCGAACGTCGGCACGCCAAGCATCGCCTTGTTGATAACGCGAAGGAGCCAACTGACCTTTTCGTTTCCCACGGACTGCTCGGATTGTCCCGGCGGAACCAGCTCGAAAAGACGCCGCCCTTGAATATCCGCGATATCCAATTGGCAATCTTTCTCGAATTCATGGAGCGTGTAGAGATTACCGCCGGCTTTGTCGACCACATCGACGAGCGCGTCTTCTTCTTTGAGCGTCTGATGCACCGGATGCGTTGTCGCGTAATGCGCGCGAAGCAGCGTCCGGGCGGCATACGCCAAATGGAATTGTGAGGGCCAAACGGTAAGCTTGTTCTTTTGCGTGTACGCTTCGGGAAGCTTGCTGTTGTCGAACGCGCGCGCTTTACCCGACGAACCCCCGCGTACCGTTTGTCTCATGAAATGCGCGGGACGCCGCGCGTTGGCCGTCTCCTCCGCCATCATCATTTCTGCAAAGGACGTCGAAGCTACAGGCGCGACGTGCACCGCAGCTGGGCCACAGCCAAGGATCGTCCACGCAAACCCCAGGTTGGTCAGGGCAATCACGATGATTGAGACCCAATGCACGACGAAAGGGCGGGCAGCCTTCATCCGTCGAGCGCATCAGGTCCGGGATGAGGCGTCAAGCGTATGGTTTGAGATGACCACGGTTCAACGTGGAGGCGAACATTGCGAGAACTGTCCGAGGTCACGGCTGATGCACACCCGTCTCGTATACCGCATTCAGCTCTTGAAACACGCTCCTCACAACGTGGAAGCGTGCGTTCGGAGCGCTGAAAACGGTCAATGCAGCGTGTGGACGCGCATTCAGGCCCCCAAAACGCGTTCCTCACGACGTGGAAACGTGCATTCGGAGCGCGGAAATCGGTCTACGCAATGGAGGGAATGTCGTTTGGGGGGACGGGGCGCGCTTTTCGCACGCTGGCAGGGCCGAAACAGCGTTATTCGCCGCTGTCGTCTTTTTTCGTTTTGGATGAACGGCTCTTTGGAAAGAACGCTTCGGCAGCGGCACGGCCCATTTCGGCGAGGAAAATACCGTACACCTTGGTCATGTGTTTTTCCCACGCTTCTTCGGCTGATTCCAGGCGCGTTTTGGCGAGCGATTCCACTGTGCGTTCGTTGCGGCTTTGAAGGCAATAACTCCGGTATCGATTGCCGCAATCGCCGACATACGTACGGCATCATTGGCGGGCAAGTGTTCGACAAGGCGGGTTTTTAATTCGCCATAACGATCCAAGTGACATGACCCGGTGCCTCGACCCCTCGCGACGCGTATTCAGCCGTCCGAGGACGCTCGTCAATGTGTTTAAAAATCAAATCGTAACTCAGCCACCAGATGCGGCCTTTCAGAAGACGGTTTTGGCTCCATGCATACTGTATGACCCTCGAAATGGCGTACGAAGAGGCGCGAGAGCTCAAAACAGCGCTCGAGATTCGGCTGGTCGAGATGCGCGGCGAACTCGCGCATACTGATGATCATGCCTATCGTGCCGACCTATTGAACTCGCTCAACACGCTCGAACACGTGACGGAAAGGCTTGGCAAGACGCTGGTGGGCACATGACGAGTTTGGCGAAGATGCAAAAAACGTAACGAACAAATTCCCTTTCCAGGACGATTTCTGGTATCGTCGCGCTATCATGCGTTCGCCGCTGGAAGATGGCCAGTTTCAAGCTCTTTATGAAGTCGTCGGCCCGCTGGGACGCGGCGGAATGGGTGAGGTTGTTCGGATCCGACATCGCGTGTGGGAGATCGACCTTGCTGCTAAAATTCCGTTGGCCGCCACGATGGCTTCCACGGGCGGGTTTCCGCATCTGCGTCGCGAAGCGGAAACGTGGATTCGATTGGCAAACCATCCGCATGTGGTCACGTGCCATTACGTTCGTATGTTTGGCGATACGCCAGTCATTTTCATTGAATTCGTCGAAGGTGGGTCGCTCGCCAATGCCATCGATCAAGGCCTTTTTAGAAAAGGTGCAACCAGCGACGAACTGGTCACGCAAGCGTTATCCATTACCTTCGATATAGCGCATGGGCTTGCTCATGCTCATGCCGCCGGTGTGGTGCATCAAGATGTCAAACCATCCAATGTTTTGCTTGACGAACTTGGCGCAAAAATCACCGATTTTGGTATCGCCGCCATTGGAAAAAGTGAAACGGATTTCGGCGCGATCTCTGGAGTCCGCAGCCACGGTACCATGGTCGCAACCGTCTTGGGAATGACGCCGCTGTATGCTTCGCCGGAACAAATGGCGAGCTTGCGTGAACCTCAAAACCGCAAACGGGAACCCATTACCCGGGCCACCGACATTTGGTCGCTTGGGTTGACGCTGCTCGAAACGCTTGTCGGCAAAGCGACGTGGCAACCTGGACATGCCGCGCATGTACTCGACAAACCAAAACCGAATTGGATAGATGCAGTCGATCTGCTGCGTCGAATGCTCGCGCAAGATCCCGCTGAACGCCCGAAAGCCGTCGATGTGGCGACAGAACTTTCAGCATTACTCGCGCGTCGTGGGGTCCATCGAACGCCGCCAATGGGCGCTGAAACGCGAGCCAATGCGCTCAACAACCGCGCCATTTCGCTGGTAGATCTTGCGTTGCAGGATGAAGCTCGACAAACCCTTCGAGAAGCGCTGGCGATTGACCCTTGTCATCCAGAAGCTGTTTTTAATGATGCATTGTTGGCATGGCGCGCTGGTGAAATGACGGACCGCGGAGCGCTCGACAGCGTCCGCCAAGCGATATCGACGCACAATGGGTGGGAAGCAAAGCTACTCGAAGCTTGGATGCATATCGAACGTGGGGACGAAAAAGGCGCCTGGTCGGTACTCGATAAAGTCGCGGAACATGCAGCTGGCGCGGTGCGTGGGACAAGAGCTGTAGCGCGCGCATCGCGGGCCGTACGGGATACCATTCGAGAAGTGCAAAGTTTTCGAGCTTGTCGCACGACCGCCGATGCATTGGCGATTTCACACGATGAAACGCGTGTCGTCGTCGGTGGGCGCGATGGTCACGTGCGAATTTTCGACCTTGTAAGCGGCCATGAAACGCACCAGTTCGCAGCGCATAAGGAATACGTTTTTGGTGTGGCGCTGACGCGAGACGGGAAACGAGTGTATTCCGGAGGGTGGGACGGCGTATTTGCGGCGCACGATGTGGAAACGGGCAAACGCATTTTTCAGAAAAAACAGTCGGGCAAAATCTCGTTGCTCGTGGTTTCCCCGGACGAAAAGCGCGCTTTTACAGGAAACCATAGCGGAAATTTTCGTGCTTGGTCGATGACCAAACGTACTGCGAAAGAAATCGGCGATTATTTGGCGCTCCCGCACGAAGCATCCATCATGTGCGCAGCGTTTACGCCGGATGGAAAAACGTTACTCGTGGGCAGCGAAGACAATGTGTTGCGGTGGATCGATCCGCAAACCGGTGAAATTCGCCATTCGATAAAACTTTCGTCGCGACCCCAGGAAATCACGTTTGTCAAAGAAAACGGACGGGAGATCCTGTTGATGGGTCGAGGAGATCAACAAGTCACGTTGCACGATATCGCCACGGGCGAAGAAATCGGAGCATTACGCGGATTGCAATCGTCAATCGGCGTTATTGGGGTGAGCCGCAATCAGCGCTGGATGGTATGCAATAATGGGTTGCATTGGTCGTTGTGGGACCTCACCGCGAGACGTTGCGTGCGGACATTCGAGGCGCCCGCATTGATCACGAACGCCATTTTCCTTGCGAATGGGGATCTCGTGACACTCGATTGGGCAGGAACGGTTCATCGTTACGTGATTGAAACGCCAACGCAAGCGCCCATGATCGTGGCATTGCCGCACCGAGCGCGCGAATTGGCGGCTGGACGTGCCGCCGTCGATGCCGCGCTAAATGCTGCAACGACGGCGCTCGAGGCGGGTCACATCGACGATGCAATCGCCTCGGCCCGGAAAGCGCGCAAAGCGAAAGGCTTTGAGCGGGCGCCAGATGTGCTCGACGTATGGGAACGTATTGGGAAACATGCACGACGTACAGGAATTCGTACGGTTTGGCCCGTGGATCGTTTCGGCCAAGTAAAAGCATCTTCCGGATTCGCCGTCGATCCTTCGCGGCGGTTTGTCGCGACCGCCGATGTCCAAGGTCATGTGACGCTCTGGTCGTCGAATACCATTGAAACACCACAACGAAGCCGAACATTCGAGTTTCCCTCAGACGAACTTGCCTCCCGATCGATGAATTTTTCCGCCAATGGAAAACTGTTGGCCATTGGCACGTACAAACATTTACACGTCGTGGACCTCGATGCTGGTTCGATGCGTACGACGCAGGAACCTCGAGGCTACGTTCGCGACGTGGTTTTCGGCGGGCCCGAGAACAGTCTTCTTGTAGCGCTCGACGATCACGGCCATGCGCATGTGTTTCGCGTGAGTGACATGGCGCGAATCGCGACGGTGCGCGGCCCCGAAAACTGGGTCAATACTGTGGCTTTTGCGGGCGAAGATCGCTTGCTCGTTGGTGATTACGACGGGCACCTCCTGTGTTGGGATATACCGCGCGCAATCGAGTGTGGTTTTCTTCCGGGCGAATGGAATTCGGACGACAACCGACAACCGGCGCCTTCGTTGGCATTCGTGCGCGATTTCAACAAATATGCCGTTGCTGGGCAACAATCGATCGCCATGGTACGCATACGCGATGGGCGCGTGTATTATGGCTGTGCCGACAAGGCCCTACACGTTCTCGATCTCAAAACCGGTAAACGACTTCTTTCGCTCGCCGGCCATGGTTCAACCGTATCGTGTTTCGATTTCCTGGACGAACATCATGTAGTGACCGGCAGTTTCGACAAGATGATCCGCATTTTTGATCTTCGGAATCAATCGTGTCTAGCGGTCGTCGAGGGCCACACGCATACGATTTGGGATGTCGTGGCGATGGGCTCAGGACGCTTTTGGACAGCCAGCGACGATGATCAAATTCGCCGATTTCACATTGATTGGGAAATCGGGATCGTCAATGAAACGTGAGCTTGCCTTATACGCATTCGATCGTACATTTTGGCAGAAAATTCCAGCAGAAAATCTCGATTTTCGCCGCTGCTGAATGTTGGTTGTACAAGTATTGCCAAGTCCAGTCTGACCTTGATTGGCCGATTGTCCCGCAACGAGTCGCGACCATCGCCGGTACCTCACGAGTTGCGACGGGAGCCCACCATCTGGCGGTCCCGCGAATCGCTTGCATCGTGAGGCAGACCCAAGTACGTTGCGGCCTGCACGCGACGCTTTCGCGCCAACATGAACGTTTCTTTCACTCACACTTCTGAGGGATGATGCTGACCGGAGCTTTTCAGTTGACCGCACCCGCCTGGAAACACCTTATTGACAGCGCGGTCTGGATTGGCATTGCTACTGCCTTGATCCTGGTGTGTGCCATCACGGTTCGCAAAGCGGACCGTCGCGCAATCATTCGAACCCCGACTATCCTACTGGCACTGCACGTTCTTCTTGTTCTCGTGCGTTTGCCGCTTCCCGACACCTCGTACGTCGCATCGATACTCGACATTTGTGCGCTCTTCTTTTTGCTGCTCGCGTTGGGTCGAACCCTTTTCGTGCTCGTCGTGGATGTCTTCATCGACGCACGATTGTCGCATCCATTGTCCCGAATTATCCGCGATATCATTCAAGGGTTCGTTTATGCGGGTGTGGGCGTAATCGTGTTGCGACAAATAGGCGTCGAACCCGGTTCGTTGCTCACGACATCGGCGCTCTTGACGGCCGTGATTGGTCTATCGTTGCAAGAAACGCTTGGTAACCTCTTTGCCGGTTTGGCCATTCAAGCGCAACGTCCCTTCGAGGTCGGCGATTGGATCGGGGTGGACGAATCTGCTACCAATTTCGGCCGCGTCATCGAAATCAATTGGCGCGCCACGACGGTACTCACAGCGGAGCAGGTGGAACTCATCATTCCCAATGGCGTCTTGGCCAAAACGACCATTCGCAATTTCACGAAACCTACTAAAGTAATCAGGCGCACGGTGGAAGTCGAAGCGCCTTACGACATGTCCCCCGCCAAAGTGGAAGAGGCGTTGTTATCAGCAAGCCGATCCGTTGCGTGCGTGCTCGCGTCGCCGGCGCCCGCTGTAATAATGAAGAATTTTGGACAAAGCGGTATCGTTTATCATCTCCAATTCTGGATTGATGATTTTGCGTCACGAGATCGCGCAGAATCGAATCTACGCCAGCGGATTTGGTCGTCGTTTCAACGCTCCGGCGTCGTCATTCCGTTCCCGATTCGAACCATCCACCTGGAAGCGGTCACGGCAGAATCACAGGCCGAAGTGCGCAAGCGTCAGATCGCATTACGCAAGGCGGCCATTGAAGGCGTCGATTTTCTCGTCGCCATGCCCGAAGATCTGCGTGAACAGCTCGCAGTCCTTTCACGCACGTGCCACTTCATGCCTGACGAAGAGGTCATTCGGCAGGGCGATCCGGGCAGCGAATTCTATATCGTCCAAAAAGGCGAGGTGGCCGTACTCATTGGCATCGGCGACGAAACGCCTACGGAAGTTGCCCGGCTTGGTTCAGGGAAATTTTTCGGGGAAATGTCTTTGGTCACTGGCGAACTTCGCAAAGCAACGGTGCAAGCGACAATGGATACCGAACTCGTGGAAGTCGGCAAAGAGGCATTTCACGCGTTACTCGTCCAGGACCCCGGCCTTGCAGAATCGATTACCGCGGTACTCATCGAACGGCAAATCGAGATTGATGAAAACCTATCGCTGCGTACGTCGCAAAACGACAACGACTCGGACCTGAAGTCGATTGCGCTGTTGTCGAAGATACGCAATTTCTTTGCGCTTTAGATAGTTTCCCGTTTTCGTTGTTTTCGTTGAATTGCTCGTCTGCTCGCATGAGTCCACCTCTCAACGTGCACGTATTTCCAGCTCTGCGCGTCATTGCCGTGTCGACAGCCGAGAATCTTGAACTACAATCCTTCGGAGCGAAAAGTCCGCTATACAACACCGCGTCACTCCCTATTGGTTCCGATATTCCCGATGACGAAATCTGTTCACATCGCGCAGTCGCAGGAAGAAGATGTCACCTGGATTGGGCGATTGGGAAATGTCGATGAGACATTGCCAGACGACAACGAGCGGCGCTTCTTCTGTGAAGACTCGCCGACGTTACCAAACGTTCCAAAAACGCCCACCGAAGCCATTTGTGGATTACGTGTACTCGTCGTGGACGATAATCGCGATTCCGCGGAGACCATGGGAATGCTCCTCGAAATCGACGGGCACGAAGTATTCATCGCACATGATGGGAAACAAGCTGTCGACCTCGCACTGTTGCAGCGACCCGACGTAGTCCTCCTGGACATCAGCCTACCCTATTTGAACGGCTACGATGCATGCCGAGCGATGCGGGCAGCAGGCATGACCAATACGCTCATCGTGGCGATGACCGGTTATAGTCAAGAGGAAGACCGACGATTGTCGCAGGAGGCGGGATTCGACGCGCACCTGGTCAAACCCCTCGACTTTTTAGCCGTTCGTGAACTTCTCGCACGACAAAAAACCTGAAACGTCCGCCGCTTCGGCAGCGTCGTGCCCATCGCGAGTCCTCTTCAAAAAAAGCCTCTGATCGTGCGCTCCACGCGAGCCGGTTCCAGGGCAAACGTCAACATTGCCCCGTAAATCGCGCCCGCAAAGTGCGCGTCGTGGTTGACACCATCCCGAGCGTTGTGTGACTGCCAAGCACTATACGCCAGGTAAGCCAAACCAAAGACGATTCCCGGCACCGGGATGGGCAAAAACATCAAGTACAGCTTGAGCTTGGGGACGAGCAAAATGGCGCTGAACAGCACGGCCGCTACAGCGCCAGAAGCACCAAGCGAGTTGTAGTCTTTCTTGTTCATATGCCGCAAGGTCGTCGGGACATACCCAACAACCACCGAACTCACGTACAGCGCCAAGAAGCGCACCGGCCCAAGCACGCGCAGAACGTCGTTCGCGAAAAAGTACAACGTAATCATGTTGAATGCGAGGTGAGCAAAATCGCCATGTAACCAGCCGGCCGTGAAGAGCCGGTGAATGTGACCATTATTGCGCACCCGGTAAGGGTTCAAAATCAGCGCTCGTTTTACGGAATCAGAACTCATTCCAACGAGGCTCACCACGACGATTGTCGCAATCAGAATGAGGTGAACAGGCAAAGAGGCGACTGTGCGGTCGAGGGCGGTGGGTTGCATGATGTGGATCACGGTATCGCACAATCGAGGACGTTATGCAGCGAGTTTGTTTGCTCGAACCGTTGATGCCACGCGACCGACGTCAATCACCTCTTCGTCATCGACAGATTGAAGATCGTCCCGTCGATGGACGCAGGTGGTTCGTCCAAGTTTGTCTCACCGGTACACGTACGCGCGCGCTGCAAATCTAGGCAAACCAACGCGTGCGATCTGTCGCTGATTTTCTCGGGGACAAACCTCGATCAGATGCCCCACACGCGTACGCCGAGCGCAAGGAAAATCGAGGCAGCACTCGGATTTCCTTCCAAATGAACGGATTTCCAAATCGCGATCGGCTCCCTCACCGAGACGTTCACCACATCCGTTCACTTGAAGTAGTCTGGCGGGATGGAGGTTGTCTCTGTTTCGCCACTCCCTGTCGGTTCCGTGCTTTGGCAACATCGCCCCGGTTCTTGGGCGCTCACGATCATCGCCAAAGCCACTTTTCAATTGCAACAGGGAATCTCGCGCCTCGCTGAACAACAAGAGCCCATCCACGAAGAAGACAACCACTGGAACGACGACCCCGGCCGCAGTCTTTTCTGCGGCAGTGATCTGGTCCCGGTCAAACCACGCGTTGACGTGAGCCTCATCGGGTCGGCCTACGCGCCGCAAGGACAACCCGTCAACAGCATGTTTGTCCGCCTCATCGTGGGCGAACTCGACAAGTCCATCGAAGTCGTGAAAGACCGCACGATGGGTCCCGATGGCGCGATTGTCGAAGAAGCCCGCTTTGCCCGCATGCCATTGCTTTATGAACGCGCCGGCGGTGGTCCCGACACCCACAATCCTGTCGGTTTGCGGCTCGATGTGCGCGACGTATATGGCCGAGTCAAACTCCCTAATTTATTGCCTCCCGGCGTAATCATCGCCCCAGGCTCGGTCGTTCCTCCCATTGGATTTGGCCCCATTGCTCCTACGTGGCCTTCGCGGTGGAATCGCCTTGGAAGGTATGCCGGTCAGTTTGTCTTGCATCACCTTGCCTCCACCCCGCTCCCCATGGATTTCGATCGCAGCTTCTTCAACGATGCTCCGACCGATCAACAAGTCACTGAATTGTCGGAAGACGTGCGGATTGTCCTGGAAAACCTTCATCCTCAAATCCCGCGCCTCGTCACGAACCTCCCAGGATTACGACCCCGGGCCATCATCGAAGCGCGAGGTAGCGCGAATATGGCCTTGCGGTGCGATTCATTGTGGATCAACACCGATCAAGCTCTCTGCACATTGACATGGCGCGGCCATATCACGCTCGAACGTTTGGACGAAGCGGGTCGCATCTTAATCGCCCTCGACGAACCCGTGCCGAACGCACCCCATAAGACGGATCCTTTTCAACGCAGCGTTTCGACAGACACGGCAACGGGCAATCGAGCGAAGCCAGTTCAAGTGCCCGAATATATCGAAACCGGTCAGTTCGTAATGCCGCAAAACGTCGCCCTGCCTTTCGTGCGCACTCCCGTTGCGACAACACGCGAAGACGAACGACGTATGCCCGCCGGCGGATTGCCGTTTGGTCCCCCGCCAGCACCGCCTTCACCGCCCGCTGCGGCCGGTGGATTGCCATTTCGCCAACCCGCTCCGTCGTGGCCCGGTGTTCCCGTTACGGGTCCCTCGTCAGCGCCACCGCTGCCCATGCCTACCGCAGCTCGCGGGACGTCAACGCCATGGCCCGCCATGGCTCCGCCCCCAACACCGCCACAAGTTCCTCCGCCTGTGCCTCCGCCCGTTCCTACCAAGGTTGCACCTGCCAAACCTGTGGAAGAAAGCCTCTGGGCATCGGGCGGGAATCGCAATGATGCACCAAGCGGACAATCCATTGGACAAATGGCAGCAGCGGCTGCGGCAACAGGTGCGCAAGCAGCCCCCGTCGATGCTGCCGCGGGTGTCGTTGCTGCTTCCACGGCAGCCGCCGGTACGACCGCGATCTCCTCCTCCAGCCCTAAGCGCGGCACGGAGCGGGCGTCGCAAGGTGGTGGGACGACGAATGCATCGACGGGCGTACGTCCCTCCGGCAAGCTGGAAACGAACGAACATTTGCATTTGATATGGTTTGCCCAAAATGCCGTGCGGCGTATTTGTCGCGTTCCGGTGTGGCGAGCAATCGTCGACGAAATGGAGCGTGAACGGTCCGAAGAAGCGATTGAAGCGCCCTCCGTTGCCCAAGATCCTGACGAATCTGAAGATACGCGCGACATTTTCGACATTCTCGCTCGCGGTGCCACCCAAGATGTCGATCAACTCGAATCGGAATTGATGGCGGCGGTTCGTCCAGGTGGAAAGTTCGTCCCACCGCTCCTCTTGCTCACTGGCGAATTGTCGTTCCCGTTCGACGAACAAGAATCGCTCAAGGCGGCCATTGCTGCTGCGACGCCTATTGCGGGAACGGACGAGATTGTGAAAAATGCATTACGTGAAGCGCGTGAATTCCTCGCGGCTGGCGAATCATGTCCGCCCGTCATCGTGGATGGATACATTGCACGTCTTCGCGAAGCACTTGGAAGGGGCCGCAGAGCGCTCACACCGGAAGCCCTCGACGCCCATATCGAAAGAGTCGTGCTCGACGGACGGCATTACCAAAAACGCCAAGTTCTCGGGCTAAACGCCATTCGCGGATTACTGCACACGGCCACAGGAACAGGCGCGCGCCCAGCACCGCTGTACATGCCCGACGATTTGGCCAAAAAATTACCGCTGTTTAGTCGGTTCCGAGCGCGGG
>JANORL010000234.1:0-3912 GCA_031415295.1 Polyangiaceae bacterium
CCAATACGCGACGGAGCTGCTGGCGGCGGGAGCGACGCCGGTGTACGAATACGTCATTGTTTTCGATGGCAAAAAGACGTGGGTGAAATCCGTGGACGATGCGCTGGCGACGACGACGTGATTGTTCGACGGGTTCTGGCGTAAAGCTGCCGTTCAGGTTTGTCGAGTCGATACAACGACGCCTTGCCGACGGAGCGCATCAATTCGACGCGTCGTCATCCTCATCATTCTCATCGCTGCCGCTGTCCCCGCTATTGCCGTTCTTGTCGCGGTCGACGGCGGCGACGATTTCGTCGAGCGAGGGCTTGCTGGTCCACGCTGTAACGCGCTCGGAAATCCGCGTCCAGCCGATGCCAATGCCCCGAGAGTAGCGGCACGTGCCGTACTGGGCGAGAATGATATCGAGGTAGACCGAAAAGGAGCAAAAGTCCGACGAGTCCATATCTGCGCCGTGATCGGTCGAAACCACCATCACCGGCTCGGGGCCGAGGATCAAGTCGCCCTGATGATACATTGAATAATTGTCGACGCAGACCGCCTCGACCTTGGGCGGTGGATCGAGTGGGGCGCCGAAAAGCAGCTTCTGATGGTCGGAATCGATCTCGTTGACATGACTCTCTTCCTGCCAATGCGGGGACATGGCCTGACGAATCGGCAGGAGATTGATGCAGCCGGGCGGGGCGTCATAGTCGGGAGAGTTGAAAGCGGCGGGGCGGTCTCGATATTCGGCGCCCCGGACCCCCCATAGAAGAAAAATGCCGTTATGAGCGTGGTAAAAATCGCGCAGATCGGCGGGGAGGCGCATACCAATTGCTTCCTCGGCGGCTTCGATATCGTCTTCACTTGCGGGCGGCTCGATGACGAACTCGTAGACCTCGACGCGCGGGTGGGTACGTAGCTGGGCGACCATTGCTTCAAGACGTTGACGGAAAGGTTCGGTCATGGGCGGCAACGTAGCATGTGGAACCCAAGGGAATCAAGTCCCCTTGGCGCGCGGAGCGAACGTTCAAATCACCGCGAGCGCGTTCAATTCCGTTGCTTCCAATCTACCGACCCGGCATTCAGTCTTGAAATGCGTTTTTCCGTACGATGGCCAATACGTGCTCGCCACCCGATAAAGGACGCTTTCCTCGGGACAATGCCGCTCGTAATGGTAACCTGGAGTCTTAAGCGGCAATGGCGCCATTTCCCCCAATTCACGCCAGACGCTTCCGGCCAATCGCGGGCATTATTTGCTGTAACTTCGTGCCGCGCAATCGTGAAAGCCATGCGCGGCCTTCGTCAGCCGTGGGGAAAAAAGCACCCAATGAATTGGCTGCTCGTCCCAATCGTTTCAAATGGTCGCCACGTGGGCCATGCTTTTCTCCCACGTTTCAATGCGCGCCCGATGAAGCAATGAATCCGTTGGTACACCCATGTGCGTAAGCCAATCTTCATCGACATTCGCGGCATCCGTCGGCAATGATGTACTCTTTTCGAGCGTCGATTCCTCCGCCGCACGCTTGCGCTCGACGCTTTCCCCTAATGCATTACGTATCGATTGTCCGCCTGTCGATACACAATACGCCAAGATCTCTCGAGAAAGCTCCGCATGCCTATGTTCATCGCGGGTTATGGTTTGCAAAGCCAAAGACGCTTCAGGGTCTTTGACGAACGCTGTGGACCTCCCAGCTGCTACCGCCGCCGACCCTTCCGCTACACAACCGTCCCAAAATGCTTCGAGCGCCAATCGCTCGAGCAACGATTCTCGATTCCCGTCCGCATGAATGGGTACGACCGGCGCCGTTGCGCGGATGGAAATATTTGCGTGGAAATTTGCGCGATCAGTACATAGCTCCGTATGGTTCGCTTCTTCCCGTGCAGCTCGTAATGCGGAGTGAACAAGGTTCGTCGGAGCGGAAGCTTTTTCCAAATCCCGCGCCAACGCCAAAAATGCAGGAATCGATGCACTCTCGCCACTTGCTGCCCTTGCCCAATGCGCAAATGCACGCAGCTGCGTTTGTTCGTCGCTATGCTGGATATGACGTGCTCGCGTTTTATTGCCCGTACGTTCTCCGATGGATATTGCCGCTCGAATAGGTTCGTCATGGCCAGAAATACGCAACGGACGCCCTTCGACGACGGTCGCCCTTGCCGCGATGAAAATCGTTCCAACGATCAGAGCACCACCTCCAATAAGGATGCCCGAGGTGAGTAGAGCCGTGTTGCCTGCGGAAAAGTTTTTCGCCCGGACGTTTTTGGTTTGCGACAAATCAATCGCGACGGGATTCCCGGTATCATCGACGCCCGTGAATTGTAGACCGAGGATATCAATGGTTTGGAATCGATGGGCTTTTTCGGTGCCATCGATGCGCTGAAAAATAAGCGACGTGTCACTCGTCACGACAATGGGTTCTTTGTCGGCACTCACGACGGTCACGGAGTTTCCCTGCCGATATCCATTGAGGTTGAACACCGCATTCGGTGCGAGGTCCCATGTCGAATAACATCCGGCCAGGCCCGATGTGGCGGCAGCCAGAGTCACCAGCGTCATCGTTGATCGAGGTAGCATGTGGTCATGCAACACTGATTGTGACGGCGGGTCAAGTTATGATTTGGGGTTTCGAAGTGCGCGGCGCCGATCACAAGGGTGTCTATAAGGAAATTGCGCCTCACCCCCCGGCCCCCTCTCCAACTCCGCGCCTATGGCGCTGCGTGGAGAGTCCCGACGAGGCGTTCGCCTCACCCACCAGAGATGAAAGCGGATCACAACGATCTCGGGGGTATGGGGGGCGTAGCCCCCCATTGTAAACTGGCTAGAGTGCAAGAGTCGGGTCGCGAAGCGAGCCCGACGAATGCACTGACTAGGGCCGTTCGAGCGTAAGCGAGAACGTGCCCGGCTTTCATAACAGGGGGAGAAAGACGGTCTTTCTGTTCCCCCTCTCCACGCAGCATTGCGGAGCAATGCGGAGTTGGAGAGGGGGTTAGGGGGTGAGGCGCGAAGCGCGGGATTCAGCCTGTTCTAAGGCGCGAGCGTGGGCGTATTGTCAATCCAGCGAATACGCCCCAGCGCTACCGTCAAATCCACCACCAGCTTGATGTTGATGGATTCGAGGACCGCGTGGCAAGCTGTCTTATCGAGCGATGCTTTGGTCTTTTGTGGCAGATCCTTGGGGATCGCAGCCCATTCTTTGGCCCACGTATCGAAACCACCCGGTGATTGACAAACAATTTCCACCGAATCCGTCGTAGACCTCCAGCGGGCCCCGAGTTTGTCGCCATTGGATTCGCACGCGCCGCGCCCAAACGATTTACTCGCGACCTGACAAACCTTCATTTGCGTATCCACAACGCAATTTTTTAGCAAGAGTTCCCCATCGGCTTCGTCGAATGTGCCCACGGCATCGAGTTTGTCCCCGCGCTTGCGCGAAGCGAGCGCTGCTTCTTCGCCGGCTTTTAGAAAACACCGCAATCGAGGCGCATCGGGCATCATATCGTCCGGGTTTTTTGGAAATGTGACGAACGTACCCTGTTTGTCGTCTTTTCCTACTTCACCCATGGGCCCGAAGATTAACGCACTTTTGCCTCGATAACGCGCGCCTGCGGTTTTCTTGTCCTTTTCGTACGCATCCAAGACTTCGACAGTTGTGACATCGAGGTCCGGGAGCTTTCCAGCCAGCGACTCAGCCGCGGGATTGAGGCCCATGGACGAAGCACTTGGAGCGCTCGAAGCTGCCCCTGCGGCGGCATCTGATCCCGACTTCGAGCATGCGCCGAGCGTCATGATCAAGCAAGGCAACGTGACAAACAACCAATTCGACGATTGCACGACCGCACCTTACGACGTTCCATCGGTCATGACAAGATAGTTCGTGGAACAAAGTGAGTGTTCATCAGGCGTAGCAGCCTGATGGACACCCTCTAAGGTTCTTC
>JANORL010000235.1:0-4085 GCA_031415295.1 Polyangiaceae bacterium
TCATCGGGGTTTGCACGCAATTCGCGCCTCACCCCCTAACCCCCTCTCCAACTCCGCATCACTCCGTGATGCTGCGTGGAGAGGGGGAAAAGAGCCTCGTTTTTCCGGCTCCCCCCTCTCCACGTAGCGCCGTAGGCGCGGCGTTGGAGAGGGGGGCTGGGGGGGTGAGGTGCGACTTGCGTGGAGATTTCGTCATGCATGCGGGCACGCATTTGCTCCCGGGCAACACGGGTCCCGCAGCCCTGCCCCGAATAGGGCACGACGACATCGAACGGTCGCTGTGCGTATCAGGTACACTCGCGCGCAACTCACTCGACCTCTCCATCGTCGATCATCTCAGGAGCTTTTCGTTGGTGACCGATTCGGCAACAGATCACGCATCGCTTCGCATCATCCCCCTCGGCGGACTCGGCGAAATCGGGATGAATTGCATGGTTTTCGAGCAAGGTGATGACGTCTTGCTCGTCGACTGCGGCGTGACGTTTCCAACGAACGATCTGGGCATCGACGTGTATCACCCGCGCTTCGATCATCTGCTTTCGAATGCTTCTCGCGTGAAGGGTTTGGTGCTGACTCACGGCCACGAAGACCACATCGGCGGCATTCCGTACTTACTCGCGCGCATAGGCGCGGACATTCCGATCTGGGGACCACCGCATACGATCGAGCTGGTTCGACAACGACTCGAAGAGCACGAAATCGGTCTAGGTCGCGTCCAGCTTTTGCCTATTTTTCCGCGAAAAACCTATGAAGCCGGTTCGTTTACGTTCGAGCCCATTCGCGTCACGCATTCGATCGTCGACGCCGTCGCACTCGCCATCCGCACGTCCGCAGGCCTCGTCGTCCACACGGGTGACTTCAAACTCGACCCAACACCACCTGACGGCGAATTGACGGACGAAGATCGGTTCTCGTCGCTCGGTGACGAAGGCGTCGAGTTGCTTTTGTCCGACAGCACGAACATCGATTCACCGGGTTGGTCGATGAGTGAACGCGAAGTGGCAGAGACACTTTCGCTGATCGTCGAAGGGGCGAAAACACGCGTCGTTGTGGGGATGTTCGCATCGAACGTGCAGCGGCTTTCCGTGCTTGCGCGTATCGCGGCGCAGACCAAACGCCGCCTTTGTTTGCTCGGTCGATCGGTACAGAACCAGGTGCGTGCAGCTATCGCCACGGGCCGCCTTCGCTTCCCAAGCGACCTCATCGTGCCTCCCGAACTCGTCAGTTCATTGCCTCGTGAACGCGTGCTTTGCATCGCGAGCGGCACGCAAGCGGAACGCAATTCCGCACTCATGAAGCTTGCGGCGGGGACGCATCCGGTGCTTCGGCTCGACCCAGGTGACGTCGTCGTTCTTTCGAGTCGCATCATTCCTGGCAACGACCGACCCGTCTTCGATCTGATGGGCGAGCTGTTGCGTGTCGGCATCGATCTGCGCACGTGGATCACGGATCGCCGCGTGCATGCGAGTGGACATGCGCACCGCGAAGAACAGACACGCATGATCGAACTGACCCGTCCGCGATCGTTTTTGCCGATCCACGGGACGTACCACCACCTGGTTCGTCATGCCGAACTCGCGCGAGATGTCGGCGTTTCGGACGTTCTCGTTGCGGAAAATGGCGAAGTGGTGGAGCTCGCGCACGACAAGAAGCTGGGTAAGGGCAAGCGAGTTCCTGTGGGCCGAATGGCGGCGCACGGTGGTAGCGAATTGCCCGACGAAGTGGTTCGTGAACGCGCGATGGTCGGTCGCAGTGGCATCGTGTTTGCTTCCGTGGTGCTCGATCGTCGAGGCTCCATTCAGTCGACACCTCGCCTCACGCAATACGGCGTCGTCGATCATGCGGAAGGAGCGTCCGACATCTTGCGCGCTACGGCGATTGCTGTTTCACGGGCGATTACGGACGCGGATCCTCGTCTGCGAACCCAAGACGAAAGTCTGGCGGACATCTGTCGCTTGGCCGCTCGCCGCACGATTGAACACAAGACGGGACGTCGCCCTGTCGTGATCGTATCCATTTCCCGCGTATGAACGACGTCACAGCTGGCCATGTTTTGCTCGCCAATTCTCTTCGTCATTTGATCGGGGTGATTCGCGAAACGCGGCAACGCGTGCTGGCTTCCAGCGGTTTGCCCGTGACTGAAACGACAGCGGACGACGAAGCTGTGCACGACTTCCGGGTCGCGTTGAGACGATGTCGAACGACGTTACGCGTGGCGCGAACTATTTGGAGCACAAAACGAATTGAGCGTATCGAGTGCGAGCTTGGTTATTTTGCGCGGATGACGGGAAAGCTGCGCGATGACGAGGTTTTACGCAGCATTCTCGGTTCGCTTCCGCCTTCGGTAGCGCCTCCTGATGAAGTGCGAGCTTGGCTTGATCAGCGTGCACGGTCGTCTCGCACCGTTCGTCGCAAGATCATACGCATCGTTCGTGAAGGGCCATCGCTGCGCGAATCAGCGGAGCAAAAGGGCAAACCCCTTCGTCCTCTCGACGTTGTCCTCGACAAACTCGAACGATTGATCGAAACGGAACCGATGACAGTGTGCTCGGCTGAAGAGCTAGCCAGCGTGAGTGTCGACAAAGTCATTCAAGAGGTGCGGCGCGCTGCGGGAGCCGATTCACAGGATGAGCCGGCGATGCACACACTACGCATTCGTGAAAAACGATTGCGTTACACGGCGGAACTGTTCGCAAACGAGCTTGGAGACCATGGCCGACGTCTGGTGACGCATGCGACACGATTGCAACGACGCCTTGGTGACCTGCACGATTTCGATGAAACCATTGCCACGATCACGCGGGCGCGCGGTCTCTCGAAGGACACGCAACGAGCGATCATCGCGACGCTACGCGTTGCACGAGCAGCATGCGCTACGAAGGTCGAGCCGCATTTGATCGAGGCGCGAGGGCTGACTGCGCCACTCGTTTTATCGTCCAACGAGTCACCTCCAGATCCTTCGGCGTGATACGTTTTGCCTACTTTTCGGCCGGGCTGACGTACTGCCCAAGCGAGGTGATGTCGTGCGACGCTCCGTGATTATTTCTTCTGTTTTTCTTCTCGCGGCTGGCCTCATCCAGTTCGCGTGCGTGCAGGATTTCGGTCAGTTCGATCCTGGTGCCGCTACAGGCGGCACGGCGGGATCGGGTGGTGAAGCAAGCTCGTCGAGCGGCACTGCTGGTGCTGGCGGAGCTTCTTCGTCTTCGTCCTCATCCGCTTCGTCTTCGAGCACCGCGAGCAGCTCGAGCAGCTCGACGGGCGGCATGCCGTGCATGAAGGGTGGCGACTGTCCCAATGACACGCCTTGCGCGAACTGGTCCTGCACGATGGGCATGTGCGGTGCGACGTTCGACGCCATGGGCACCGTCGCGAGCGATCCAACGAATGGCGACTGCCAGGCCATCGTTTGTGATGGCGCGGGCAACGAGATGCCTGGAATTGACAACAACGACAACCCGCCGATGGATGGCAACCCATGCACCACCGAGACGTGCAACAACGGCATGCCCGAGAAGCAACTCGTGACCGCCGGCACGGGATGCGGTGGCGGCAAGAAATGCGATGGTGTGGGTAACTGCGTCGTGTGCGTCGCAGACCTGGACTGCACGATAGGCATGCAACCGAGCTGTTTCATGGGCGATTGCATCTCGTGCAGCGACGGCATGATGAACGGCGACGAAGCCGGCGTGGATTGCGGCGGTACGAAGTGCACGAAGAAGTGCGATGGCGCAACGTGTGCTGTGCCCGGGGACTGCAAGAGCGGGTTTTGCGCCGATACCGTCTGTTGCGACACGGCATGTGACACGGTGTGCAAGTCTTGCAACCTTGGCGCCTCCAAAGGCACCTGCACGAACATTCCCCTCAACGGCACGGATAACGATCCCGTGTGCGACGGGACCAACGTCTGCAACGCCGCGGGCATGTGCAAGCTCAAGATTGGCGAGACCTGCAATAACAACACGGAATGCGCGAGCAACAACTGCCCGGGCAACACGAAGAAATGCGAGCCCTGACAAACTCGCTCCTGGCGCCTGTGCCGGTAGGGACGACCCTTTCGGGTCGCCCCCCGGACAGAGCCCAGCGAG
>JANORL010000236.1:0-4105 GCA_031415295.1 Polyangiaceae bacterium
GACAATTCACTCATCCGGCGGGGTTTGGGGCGGCAGCCCCATCGTCAACTGGGTAGAGGGAAACTGGCGAAAGCGCGCAGCGCTTGTCGACAGTTTTCCTGACTAAGGTTGAGCGCGAAGCGCTCAACCGGTCAACAAACCCAAGAGCTATTATTCTGGCACCATCCGACGTAAACGGACAGAATAATTCCTGTCATGGCCAAGAAAACCGCCCCCCTACTTCCGACAACCGAGGAACTGCTGCGTCAGTTCGGCGACCGTTTGCGCCTGGCCCGGCTACGCAGGCAGCTCTCCGCCAAACAAGTGGCAGAACGCGCTGGCATGACGCCGATGACGCTGCGCAGCCTGGAGCGTGGCGGGTCGGGGGTGACCATAGGTGCCTACCTTGCCGTTATGCAGGTATTAGGCATCGAAAAGGATCTCGACTTGCTCGGCAAGGCTGACCCTATCGGTCGGGAGCTGCAGGATGCGCGGTTGCCTGAGCGGCAAACGCGTAAGGCGCTAGTAGCGCAGTTGGCTTATGTTAAACCAAAAACTATTCGGTTGCTGCAGGATGCGCGGTTGCCTGAGAGGCAAAAACGTAAGCTGCATGCCGCCAAATCCGAGCCACTCCGTGAATCGATAGACCC
Source organism: Polyangiaceae bacterium (assembly GCA_031415295.1). Taxonomy (GTDB): domain Bacteria; phylum Myxococcota_A; class Polyangia; order Polyangiales; family Polyangiaceae; genus Polyangium. The sequence continues at coordinate 630 of JANORL010000236.1, forward strand.
GCTGGATGCCCCTCGCAAAGAGGTCGAGACGTTGCGCGAGCGTTCCGAAGATGCGCTGGACTGGATCAACAAGGGCGACTTCGCCAGCTCAGAAGCCCTTGCCAATTTGATCTCCCCCTTGGCGTCTGGGAAGAAGAAAGTGCGTTGAGTGCATGACCATCACTGTCTACGCACATTGGATCGAGGGCGGACAGTATCCGCCCCAGGACCATGACACATTCGGTGTGTTCGCCGACGCGAGCCCCGATCGCTGGGGCCGGTTGCTCATGCGTCGCCGGCTGGAGCGCGCGCAGCGGGCGGGACACGTGAGCAGGACCGTGCGCTGGACCTCGATCTCGCGAGATCGGTGGCGCCCTACTTCCGTGTGTCGAAGAATCATGCCGACGAGATCATCAAGCGCGGCAAAGCCGCGGTAAGGCAGTGGCCCAAGATCGCCAATACTCTGCGCATTCGTCCCCAAGAGCAGGAACGGATGGCTGCAGCGTTTCGGCTGGCGCGCTGAGCGTGCGAGCTTGTTCCACCAGCGCCAATCGCTACCCCTGCCCAGCTCCACCAGCGCCAATCGAAAGCAATGAGTGATTCCGCGTGCGTACAGACAAATCAACCGCTGCTCATCACCCCTTTCAAATTTGAACGATGACTGCGTCGTTTCTTGCCTAGTTGCAACGTCCGGGATACTCGTATTCGAACCCATGCCGCATCGCGGCGCGAAATCATGAGGTTTTTCCTTCATGGAACAAGGGTTGCCAGAGACGAACTTTATTCCCGCGCTTCCCAACGTTTTTGCAACTTCATCAAAGGAAACCGGCCCCTATGATCCGCGTGTTGATCGTCGACGATGAGGAAAATCAGCGCAAAGTGTTGGGCATCGGCCTCAAGGTCGAAGGGTTCGAAGTACTTGGAGCTCCATCCGGTGACGATGCGCTCCGATTGCTCGCCATGCATCGAGTCGACGTGGCCCTCGTGGATCTCATGATCCCCGGCATGAACGGCCTCGAAGTATCCCGCCAGATCGTTCGCCTCTATCCCAACATGCGCGTCTTTCTGGCCAGCGCGTACCATCTTTCAGCGCGCCAAATGGCTCGTTCCGACTGCGGCGCAGCCGGCTTCATCCCCAAACCCTACAAGCTCGCCGACCTCTGCAACCTCCTCCGCGCCAAACCCGCAGCACCCGTCCAAGCAACGTGCTAGCAGGGCGGCCGTGCGCCGCTCGTTGCTCCATTACGAACTACCTCCCGACCTCGTCGCTTCGTTTCCCACAACGGACCGCGAAGCCGCACGTTTACTCGTAGTTTATCCAGACAACCTGGAACATCGCACCATAAGCAACTTGCCCGACGAACTACCCGAAGGTTCGCTCGTCATCGTCAACGACACGCGTGTGCTTCGTGCGCGGCTCTTGGGTCAAAAACTTTCGAGTGGTGGCAAAGTCGAGATCTTCCTCGTCCGCAAACGTGCTTCGACCACGGTTTTACATGACGGACGATCCTACGACGCCGAAACATGGCAAGCGCTCGCCAAGTCTTCCAAACCGCTGCGCCCAGACTCGATGATCGCCCTTGGTGATGGCCGAGTTTTGCTTGCGCGTATCGGTGAACTCGCCGCAGACGGCTTGCTCGACGTGACGTTGTTTTCCCCGACAAACACCGCCATCGCTGAAGCCATTGATCTCGTCGGGCACGTACCGCTTCCGCCTTACGTCAAACGCGGCGACGAACCCGAAGATCGCACGCGTTACCAAACCGTGTACGCGCGCGAGCCTGGAGCCGTTGCAGCTCCAACGGCTGGCCTGCATCTCACCGAAGCGCTTCTCGATCGCATGCGGGCACGTGGAATGGAGATCGCTCGCGTCACCTTGCACGTTGGACTCGGAACGTTTCAACCGGTTACCGCCGAAGACCTCGACGACCACGCCATGCACACCGAAACGTTTGTCGTTCCCATCGAAACCGAACACGCGATCGCTCGTGCTCGTGCTCGAGGCGCAGATGTCGTCGCGATTGGAACGACCAGCGTAAGGGCCCTCGAAAGCGCTGCCGATCCGGATCGACCAGGGTTCGTCAAGGCCACATCCGGCGATACCAAGATCTTGATTCAACCGGGTTATCGTTTTCAGATCGTCGATCGTTTGCTCACCAACTTTCACTTGCCCGAGTCCACTCTTTTGGCGCTCGTCGCTGCTTTTAGCGGCATGGAGCGGATCCTTTCTGCGTATGGCACGGCCGTCGAAGAGCGATATCGGTTTTTCTCGTACGGAGACGCGATGCTGCTTCGGAGAAGCGCATGACCGACCAACAAACGCCGGGTTTTTCTTTCCGAACACTTGCCCGAAGCGGCGACGCACGCACCGGGATTCTCACGACGCCGCATGGTGACGTAGAGACGCCCACGTTCATGCCCGTAGGCACGCAAGGCAGCGTGAAAACGTTACGTCCTGCGGAAGTCGCGGCGACAGGCGCGCGGATCGTCCTTGGAAATACGTATCATTTGTGGCTACGCCCCGGCCCGGAAGTCGTCGCGGAGCTGGGAGGTTTGCATGGATTCACCAAGTGGCCTCACGCGATGCTCACGGATTCCGGTGGTTTTCAAGCGTTTTCGCTCGCGGAACGACGCAAGACCACCGAAGAAGGGTTTGTTTTTCGATCGCACATCGATGGAGCGAAAAAAGAGCTCTCCCCCGAAATTGCGATGCGTGTGCAAGGACAACTCGGCGCGGACATTGCAATGCAACTCGATATTTGTCCGCCGGGTGATGCGCCCAAGGCTGAAGTCGAAAAAGCCTGTCAAATCACGACGCGTTGGGCGCGACGTTGTTTGGCGAGCAAACGTCCGGATCAAGCGCTTTTTGGCATCATCCAAGGCGGAAGCGATCCAGCGTTACGCAAGCTTCACGCGGACGAACTTGCCGCGATGCCATTTGATGGGCTCGCGTTGGGAGGGTTTTCCGTGGGTGAACCGATTATGCGGATGCATGAAGTGCTCGCGGAAGTCGTGCCTTCGGTCGATCCCGAGCGTCCGCGTTATTTGATGGGCGTTGGAACGCCCTACGACCTCGTGCGCGCGATTGGTTGCGGCATCGACATGTTCGACTGCGTGTTGCCCACGCGCAACGCGCGGAACGGCCAAGCGCTGTTGCGCACGGGCAAGGTCACGATCAAACAAGCGCGATACAAAACGGATCCGTTGCCGCTCGATCCCACGTGTTCGTGTCCCACGTGTTCTGAAGGGTATTCGCGCGCGTACTTGCGGCATTTGTTTCTCGCCGGCGAGATCCTCGTCTTGAGGCTCATCACGGCGCACAACCTGCACTTGTACGGACAACTCGTACGCGAAGCGCGCGAAGCTATTTTGCAGGATCGGTACGCGGAATTTTCGCGAGCCTGGCTTGCGGATCTTGCGGGTGAATCTGGTTTGTCGCCCGGTTGAGCGCGAAGCATTCAACCGCTAACAGGTTGATTCTCGGGGGGTTTGGGGGG
>JANORL010000237.1:0-2817 GCA_031415295.1 Polyangiaceae bacterium
TACCGACGCACGAGATCGTCACCAACGCGTGTCTGCACTTCATCGAGGCGCAACGCATTTTGAAACGCCATGCCTGCCGAGTAAATCTTTCGCACGTCGTCGGGGTCTTTCGTGCCGTACACAAATGAAACCGCGCGCGTCCCTTGCTCGCCGTCGAATCCCGTATACCGAATTTCATCGAGCGCGTATTCCGCGGTAAAACCTTCATCACTTTCCGCAAAACAATACCCGTACGTCATCGTAGAACCGCGAGCGTCCCGCGTCGAAGTCGCTAGCCACGCTCGCGGCTGCCCATTACGTGCACGTGGGCGACTGCCATCGTTTGTCCCGTACTCGACAATCCAACCCGAGGGCAAGAACGCTTCGAAGTACGATTGGTCCGTCATCGCAAGGTGTTCGACGACCTTCACCTGCGAATCAGGAAGCGTGCGGTATTCGATTGTGTCGCCGTTTTGTGCGACAACCACCAACCGTTTACCATCCCACCTCTCGAATCGTGCCATCGATCGCCATGGTCTTGGGGCATCGTGTGATCGCAGACGCTCCGGTGACGGAGAACCTTCCCAGCACACCATCCCCGCCGTTACTACTGTAGTAAGCGACAAGCGAAGGCTCGACACCCCTACCAGGCGGAACGATCAAAGGCATGCTCACCGCGCTCTCGCCCGTGTCGGTGACTCCAAAGGACACGAGAGTTTTTCCGGGCATCAGCGCGAGCTGCGAGGTGCGGCGCGGGAAAACGGCAAGCTTGTCGTGCTGGGAGCGACATGGATGCTCGTTCGAGCGCTTGGCTTCCCGCTCCGGTTCACATGCGCATCCGGGACCAAAGACGCACGCCAACACGAGCCAACAAAGCAGGAGTACCGCCGGCCTAAACCCCCTTTTTGCGCTGGGCATGAGAAACCTCCCAGCGTTGAGAATATGCAAAATCCGAAATGAATGTCAATCCACGAGAAGTGGCCGGTGTTGTCTGCGGAGCGCGTCGCCTGACGGCCACCACCCACGCGCGCAACCGCTTGCAAATGGCGGTCGGATGTGCATGCGGCGTCGCAGCACCGCGAGCGTAGCGAGATTGCCGCGACGGCGTTGACGCGACGCAAGCGGTGCCACTTCGTTGGTCCGGTCGATTTGACGCCAGAATCGTCGGCGATTTTCGAGCTTTCGACTTGCAAGCGACAACGACAGCGGCCCTCCATTCTCCGCGGCATTTTTAGGTCCAATTACTGGTGTGCACCAATAATATCCCCTTGAAATGATTCGATTTATAGTGCTCGATTTGCAGGGTCCAGCATTGGTGAAGCACCAATAAATGGCCCAGCGTCAGCTTGCTCGTCGTCGTGAGGTGTGTCTACGCGGTGGCTCGCGGTGCCACACGCGCGCCGTTTGCCCTGACTGGCCGCCATGTCGATCTTGATCGACATGGCCATCGCTCGTGAGGCGTTCGAACAGGCAGTGCGTCGATCGTTTGCCCGCCGCGCCACTGCGGATCCGATTCGGTTGCAGGAGATCTGCACGAGCTTGACCGTTCCGGCGTCTGCATTCGGGATGAGTTATGCGCGAGGGTACTTCGGTGAGAGGGCGTCGATATTGGGCATCCCCATCGATGCATGTCTCGGCCTCGTGATGAAAATCGTCGGGGCGTGCTTCGGCTTGCCCGCCAGTAAAGGAGGACAAAGGGTGGGCAAGTTTTTTATGGCGAGTTCATCGCGGATTACCTGAAGAGCGCGAGCCGTTGACACGAGCGCCTCCGCCCCCTCCGTTTCCGTGATGACGGCCATTGCCCATCACGGCGCGCTGAAGCGGAGCAGGCGTGTATGCGTTCCAAAGTCGCTGCGCGCGGGCGCACAGAGCGCGGACGCGTCCCGGTCGCCCTTGCGCGGCCGCGCAGCCGTGGCGGACGCCTTTTCTGTCGTATTGTGCGATGCGGCGACGGTGTGCGGAGCGTCTTCGCCATGCCTCATGCGCCGCAGGAGGGCTGCGCGGTTCGTTCCTGCGACCGCTGCACGCGCCCGCAGCGAGCGCGGACGGTCTCCGCGCAGGTTTCGCGCGGGCGCAGGCGTCATGCGGGCGGCTTCGCGATCGGTCTGCCCGCGCGCAGTGCTTCGCCCGCCGTCTTTACGCTCGATGCGCGGCGCGATAACGGTTTCAGCCGCCGTCGCTGCCTTCGCCGACTCCGCCGTCGTCTTCGTTGCCTGGTCTCCGTCGTCGGATGCGCGGGAACAGGCGTTCGGCGGCGACTTTGCCGAACTTTTTGCGGGCGTCGAGCGCGTTCGCTTCGTAGGCCTTGCGTAATGCGGCCTGGGCGAGCTCGTCCTCTGCCTCGGCGAGTTTCCGCGCACGGACGGCGTTTTCGACCGTCTTGACCGCGTCGTCGGACGCGGTGGCTCGCGCTTCATGATCCGCGGCGAGCGTTATGAGCGGGTGCGACGCGCCGAGGTCGCGGATACGCTGAGCGAAGAGCCGCGACGTCGCGGGTGATACCGTGCCATTACTGGCAATGAAATCGCTGAATCCGCCCTCGGGCAGGAGCCTGTCGAAGACGCCCTCGCCGGGGGCATCTCGGTCGTGTTGCTTGGCGCGCTCGGACGTGGTCCGCACGAGATCCGCCGCCTCGCGGCCGCGCAGCTCGACGTCATCCTGCGCGTCCTCGTCCGCGTCGACGGCCTTCCCTTTGTCCGCAAGCGTGGCAACGAGCCGCAGGTAGGCAGGCTCGATCGCTGCCAGCAAAAACTCAGTCCCCTTGACGGACTTGGAGAGCCGCATGTGCCGCCGGACAATCGACAAATGTTTCGGGCTGGAATCGGCATCGCGAAGCAT
>JANORL010000238.1:0-3817 GCA_031415295.1 Polyangiaceae bacterium
TTGATTTGAAGGCCGATAGGCCTTGCACATCACCACAGTGCGTCGATGGGGAAGGCCCTTCGGCCTAGGAAGACGAGGCGTCGCCTCGATTTCGAGGCCATTCGGCCTATGGAAACGAGGCGCAGGGTCGATCGGCTAGGTCTGGAGGTATCGCCAATCGAGACAACGTGTCGATCGGGGAGGCCGATCGGCCTCTGCAAGGTAAGCTTGGGGTCGATCGGGAGGCCATTAGGCTTGCCGGATCACAATTGGGGGTTGGATTGGCGAGTGCGGCGTTGTGTTTGTAGAGTTGCGCAGAGACACGCCGCGGACGAGATGGATAGTCGCACGGACAGGGTTGAGAAAGACCGCCCATTGCAACGGAGCGGTTCACCGAACGATTACCTCGCCGTCTTTTTCTTCGCTTTCGCGGCCGGTTTTGCCGCCGCCTGCCTTGGCCACGGCCTGAACAACACGTCTTTTACCCCGACAAACACGAGCACTCCGCCCCGCAATTCTCGCCCCAACGTCAACATCGCCACAAGGTCCTTGTCGGCCGCATACTTGTCGATTTGCGCATATCCGTCATCCACCACGCGCTCAATCGCTGCTTTCGTGGCCTTCGTCCCCACGTATTTCGCTTCAATGATCCACGCATACTTCCCAGCCGACCCAGGACCACGCACGCCGAGCAACAAATCGCAATATCCTTGATTACACTCCTTTTCGGTCATCAAGTAAAACGCTTTTGTTTGCGACAAATACGCAAACAGCATAAGCTTCATGGCTTGCTCGTCGAATGTCTGCGTTTCGCGTAGGCCCAGCCGTTTGACCACGTCTTCCTTGAAAACGTCGATCATCGGCTGAAAGTCGCCCTGCATCGATAGCTTGATCATCGCTGTCTGCAAAGAACCCATATCGAGACGTATGCCATCATGATCGGTCAAGGCATACGACATGTATTCCCATTGCAACTCGCGCATGACCCGGTTTGGAATCACGAGTTTCGACAGATTGGACATTGGCGCATCGTCGGCGATCGTCAACATGCCCATGTAATAAAAAAGCGATGCTACCTGCGCACGGCCCAAATGAAATCGTGTCCCGAATTGTTCGACGAGTTCGACGGTGATCGAATCCGTCGTGAGTATTTCCTCCAAAAGGTTCCGCGTGTCCGTATCTTTTGCGCTCGTAGCTTTGGCGATTTGATAAAGTCGTCCATAATCGGTGCGAACGTTCAAATCGAGCATTTGCCTGGGATAATACCCGGAAGCGAGCACTTCGCGCATGAAGTAGAGCACCAACGTTGAATTGTAGACTTTTTCAGCAGCCCGCATCGAAAAACGATACCCGTTGTAATACTGCTCGAGCGTGGCAAGCAGTGCTTCCCGATTCCCTAGGCGTGGGTCGTTCACGATCTCCGGTTTGTCGAGCAGCAACAAATCCACTGCTCTCTCGACATCGGCCCGAACAAACCCAGCCATGCCGTTGAATACGTCGCGTTGCGAGATATGCGAGATAATGTTGAAACCGCTCGACAAGTCATCCAGCATGATTGGCGACACGCCCGTGATGAACGTGCGCGCAATGGTGCTCGCCGCGGTGAACATCTTCAGCGCGGCATAAAAACTGCGCACGAATCCCGTTGATTTGACGAGGTCCTGGTACACATCGTCCCGACCGTCCGCAAGCAAACGATTGCCAAAGTGATCGTATTCGTCGATCAGCAAATACATTTGATGCCCCGCATCCCCAATCGCTATCAATAGATCGGTCATGAGCGATGCCACGTCGAGATCAACGAATTCTCCCTCCACCTTCAGCGTCGACAATTGCGGAATGTATTTCGTGTACCGATGGACGAAGGATCGTACGTGCGCCCTTACTTGCCGCGCAAAACTATACCGAATTTCTTCCGGCGTGCCTTCCGAGGCAATTGCCGACAAGTCCAACTTGAGTACCAGGTATTTGTTCTTGTTCGGTGTTGGATTCTGGTGAATCCAAAGTCCGCCAAAAAGTTCGTCGAATTGGTCGGCTCTGCTGATGTCGTAGTAGTTCGTCAGCGTGCTGAGCAGCGTCGACTTGCCAAACCTGCGCGGTCGCAAGAAGATGACGTGTTTCTCGCTGGTGTTCTCCAGGCTTGTGAGAAACGGCGTCTTGTCGACGTAAAAGTAGCCTTCACGGCGGATGGCCGCAAAGTCGCAAGTAGCGTAGGGAACTTTCATGGCTGGTGCTCGCGGGCCGACCCTAGCACGGTGCAACGACAAACGCGAGAGGTTTGCGAACCTTTCCATGTGGCTCGGACTCTCGAACGCCTGCCCGATAAAGCTTATCCCATCCCCCGCAATCTACCCGCTTCCCGCAATGCGCGAAACCGCCCCACCAGCGATTCCGCAATGTTCGCGTGATCAAGCAGCACGCCCGCCTCGATATTACGCTCTTGCGCCGCTTCCGTGAAGTTTGCCGACGTTATGAATGCCCACCGCCCATCGACCACCACGCATTTCGCGTGTAAGCTCGCGCGCGAAGCCCCCTGCTTGCGGCTTTCCGGGTCGTAATACAATGCCGGCAAGGGTGCACCCGCCGGCCAATGCTCTCGGACAAACGTTTCTCGATATGCCGCCACTTCCGCTTTTTCATCCACCGCATGGCCTGACTTCGACGGCAAATTGACGTACAACTCCACTTCGAGCCCTGGCCGCTCCCGCATGCGCTTGGCGAGCTGCGCAAATACACTTGCGCCGTTGTTAATGACAAACGTCGAAATGAGCACGTGCCGTTCCGCTTTCGCAAACAACTCTTCCAAAACTTCACGCGTATCCCGCATTCCTTGCGTCGGTTCACTCGCGCCGCTCCATACGAGCCGCACCATATTCGCATATCGATCATTCGCTCGCCGCCGCTCTTCCGCCAATCGCTCGAGCATCCACGCCACGACCTTCGGATCGGTCGTTCCCAGCCCCTCGAGCAATGTGATGGCTCCTTCGCCAAACGCTGCCAGTTGAATCGCTCCGGCACGTGGAGGAAATGGAATTCGCCCATCCAATAAACACGACGCAAGCGCGGAAAGGTCCGACGCCGTTGCTCGTTCGAGCCAATTCGCGAGGGATTGGAAGTCAAGCTGTGCTCGAACCAACGTAAACAATTGGTCTGCTGAGGAATTATGGCACACGTACATCCAATTGACGCAAGCGGAAGCCGCATTTCGCATTCAGAAAAGCGACCTCTCGATTCGCCCCATATGGCATCAGAAAGCCGAGCGTGTACAGGCGCACATTCTCGTGTGCTTTCTGGCATATGCATTATGGAAAACGCTGGAACAGTGGCAAAAGCGTGCTGGATTGGGCAACAGTCCGCGCACGATTCTCGAGGAGTTTCATCGCATTCAATGCGCGGATGTCATCATCCCCATTGCAGGAGAAGGTGGTCCCGAACTGCGGATTCGTTGCATCGTCCGCCCCGAACCCGAACAAGCTGCCCTACTCGACCGCCTTGGACTACGCCTGCCCGAGCGCATCCGGATCCCGCTCGTCGCGTAGATTTGTAGTGCCAACTTTTGCCCGTAAGTGCGTGAAATAATTGATCCGCCCTGGCCCAACTGCGGAAGTTGGGTTAGTCAAAACAAACCACCATTTTCGAACTGTGCGCGGTAACGTTCTTCGTGTCGTCGATGCTTTCCGGTATCCTCGATCACCGCACCGCGGTTGTGTGTTTGCGTTTCTCGATGGGGGTTCGGCAAAGCTGAACCCCCATACCCCCAAAGATCGGAATGCACGCCGAGGAGATACGTGCGCCAGCGATTACAACGAGAATCGCAACGTCACCATGTCCGTGCCTG
>JANORL010000239.1:0-12014 GCA_031415295.1 Polyangiaceae bacterium
TGGAAGCACCGGGCGCGACGAACAGAGGCTCGATGCGGGAGAGCGCCGTGGGTTTGTCTCCGTAAGGACCAACCAAGGCGGCACGTTCGCCGATGCGATCGAGTTGTGGATGATAGACGATGGTGAGCGCGAGCGCCGGAGCGTCGTCGCCGGATGCAGTGGCGGTACTGCCGCCAACGAGCGTGGTTCGGTTGGCGTCGGTCTTTGTGCCACTGGACATAAGGCAGCGATGGTAAGCCGAAACGTTCATCGGGGCAAGTTTTACGCGTCAACTCATCGACATTTACGTCAGCTCCACGGAATTGACGCGTCAGCGTGAGGAGGCGGTGGCAATTCGCGATGGACAGGGCGACGAAACACGTGCGTCCTCGCCAGCTACCGCCCTGCATTTTCACGGTCGCACAATCTTCACCGTCACACTTGCCGCCATCCACTGTTGGCTCGGCTCGGCGTCCGACAACATTTCCCTGCTCGTTGCCAATAAGACATCGGCAAACGATTCCTTCACCCGCAAGTAACCCAAATCCACATCGGGCAACGTCGTTCCCACGACCACCAGCCGTTCCACGTTGGATAAGCGCCCTGCGGATATTCTGCAAGGAAATGGTTTTCCCAAAAGCCCGCCCATCCAAAACGTTTGTCGCCGCTTGGGTAATATCTCGAGCTGCGTGGCGCCCAAGATTTCCACTTTGCCACTCGCCGAACAATTGATCACCTGCACATACAGGGGTTCCAAAAAACGATTCTCCACGGAAAAACACACCGGCTGACCGTCGATAATCTGATAACGATACCGCCGCTCGGGGTCCAGATCCACCTCGGGAAGCGGCGGATCGTGCAATTCCTCGGCAGCGAGCGTCGCGACTCCATTCGCATCGAGCACGCGCACGCGCAACGCACCCACCCCGTCGCGACATCGTCGCACGAGACGCAGGGGAAGGTTGTATCGCGCGTAATGCCAAAGCCCCCGCACGAGCGCTACGCGATCCGATGCGGGTATTCGAACCAGCGGCGCGTCGTCCCCAAACACTTCGTCGCCAATCCAGAAGCGCCCATTCGCAGACAAACCAATCACAGCCTCGACTTCCCGTTCCCCACGTTCGGAAAGCGGAACGACGGTCACGGGAGCTTCGCTTTCGAGATATTCCGCAAGATCAGCATGAAACGGCTCGAGCCCAACGACGAGTCTATCTGCTTTGCCAGGCGAGACGAGGCGACCTCGCGAGCTGGCATCAATGTGAAAAACACCTCCCACAGGCAACGCGATTGCGATTGATGACGTCACGCTTTCGACTTGCAGCAAGCCTCGCCTCGCGTTGATGTCTTCCGCAGAATGAAGCGGCGGGAAAAACGCAGGCTCGGTACCATACACGGCAACCTTTGCGCCTACACCCAGCCCAACCAATGTGCCCGCATGAATTTGGTATTTCCCGCCAAGGTCGGTGATGGGAAAACCCACATCGTGCGGCTGAAAAGGCCCGCCAAAGACACGCCTTTCGTTACGCCCGATGAGGCACGGGTGTTGACCTGGAAAAACCGATGTCACCCGTGTTCGAAGGGATAACCAAACGTCTGCCCAACGCAATTCGTGGAGTTTGTCCGTAGGCTGTCGTGCCAGTACATCGAGAAACGCCGAGGTGAACGCGCCATGACGAACCCCGCGAGCGTCCCGCCCTTCATGGGCAGCTTCGCTCGATTGTGCCGACGCAGCTACCAAAAAACCTGGATCCGATGCATCGAACGATGAAAGTAGGCCCGCGGATACGTCGCCTCCACGAAGCCGTGACGCCAAGACGTCCGCCGATACATCATCGATTCGGCAACACCGAACGGACCCATCACGCAGCGCAAAGGTACTACGCGTAGCACCCGCCGAACAGCAACAATCGAGAACGACCGTGAGATCGTCTGTACGCGCGGCAATGCGACGAAAAATGTGGTTGATTTCATCGTCAAAAATCAGGTCGCCGCCCACGAGGGCATCCACTGGCACGAGCGCCTCGCGCGCGGTACGCGTAGCGCTTGAAAATACTTGCGTCCCGTGCCCCGAATAATGAATGAATACCCGATCGCCCGGACGAACGGCATCGCCGGCTAAAGTTTCGAGCGCTTGACGAAGGTTTGTCGTCGTGGGTTTGTCTTCCGCAACCCTCGAGGGTCGCGCCGAAACCGTATGAGGTGCAACGAGTTTCCTGATCGCCTCGGCAGGCACCGAAAGTTGGTCGAGGAACATCGCTTCCAGCGCATCAACGTCGTTCACGCACCCGTAGAGCGGATCGACTTTTTGATAAGCATCGATCCCAACGAGTAGAACGTGGTAGCGGGCCAACGAAGTAGTGTTCATGCGTCGCGCCATCAGACCAGACAACGATCGGTTCGTCAAAGATCAACGCCGTCTGACGTCAATTGGCGTCACTGACGCGTCAGCGGACATGGGCAAGGCGCTTTTCTAGGTGACAAACCTGGCACATGTAGTGCTATAGGGATCACGACGGGGCAAACGGGGCAAGACAGCGCACGCACACCTGGCACATGCCTCGAGACGGAGAAATGATCATGACCACAACAGGCTTACTCGATCTCGGTGCTGCCGAGGTCGTCGATCGAAACACTGGGGAACTTCTCGGATACGTTTTTACTGTACCGAGCGGCGCGGGACAACTCCAGCGTTGGTTGCTGTTCCGAAATCCCAAGAACGAACTCGAAATTCGACCGCCCCCGGCAGCGATGGCTCAATGGTCGCTCGACGTTTGGCAGAAACATGTCGTCGGGATGTGGAAGCCGAATGGATATTATGTATGGGCACAGGCGGATGTGTACAAATACGATGGCATCTACGGTGGCGTAAAATGGAGGGCAATTCCCACGGCATCGCATCTTCCTACCGCGTCGTTCCCCGAGCGCCCAGGAGGTAGTTACCAGCTCGATTATCTGGATGGCAAGGTCTTCGACGTGCGGCAAAACGAGATAGTTGGTCGCGCCTATGTGGTGCGCGGAATTTCCGACGAATCGAGCATTGAATACTGGTCGCTGCCGGCGCGATATCAGCCAGCTGGCAAGGTGCATGCTGCCGTCTCGGTGGGGACCGAAACCGCCGCGTCGCTCGATGGGTTCGTCGAACAATGCCAGGCGTCATGGAGCGTCGACGCGACGTTCATCATCACGGGATGCCTCAACTACCACGGATCCGCCGCTCCGTTCGCTCCCTGAACACGCTCTGAAACGACATCATTGCTTTACTGTCCCGAGATCAGTAATCTCGGGCCATGGCGGACAACGCCGACTCCCTGCCCTTCACCTCCACGGTTGCGCAACCGAACCACGCCGACGCAACGCTCGACCCTGACAAACTCATTGGGCGCGTCATCGAGGATCGCTACGCGCTCATCAAGCGCATTGGCAGCGGCGCGCATGGTGACGTATGGGAAGCCGATGATCGAATCATTGGCGAACGCGTGGCATTCAAATGGATGCGAGTTGTCCAAAGGACCATGCTGGCGCGTATTCGTCGCGAGATCACGACGTTGCGGTTGCTCCGTTTTCCGGGCGTCGTGCGGTTGATAGACGACGGCGTGGCCGACAACAGACCCTTCCTCGTCATGGAATTCGTCGAGGGTCGCCCATTTCCTGGCACCGTAAGCACCGACTGTACGTCCTGGCAAACCCTCGAAACCCCTACGCTTGCGCTTTTGGAAACGCTTTCCCACGTGCATGCAGCGGGCGTCATCCATCGCGATCTAAAACCCGAAAATGTTCTCGTGCGGCCCGACGGTCGCCCCGTCATGCTCGATTTTGGCATTTCCCAATTCGATATTGTCGGCACCGTGCCACTCACGGATGGTAAACAAATGCTGGGCACGCCGCTGTACTCGGCACCCGAGCAAATTTTGTGTGGCACGATCGATGCCCGCGCGGATCTGTATGCCATTGGGGTGATGCTCTACGAAGCGCTCACGGGGCAATTGCCGCATATCGGGCCGAATCCTGCGTCCATGATGCGTGCACGCCTATTTACGCCGGTGCGCCCTGTGCAAGACATTGCTCCAGCGGTGCCCACGGTCGTAGCTTCCGTCGTGAATCGACTTCTCTCCACGCGAATGGAGGACAGATACGCATCGGCAGCAGATGTATTGGCAGCGCTCCGAGGAGAATCTGCTCCGGTATGGGTTTCGTCAGACGAACTCGTCACGATGCCACTGCTCGACGAGACATCGCTTGCCGCACTTTTCGCAGGTCCGGACAGATTGTTTCACTTGCGCGAGGATGCGGCACGCGCATTGTGGCAACGCACGGATGGACGACCTGAACGAATCGAAGCGGAATTGCTTTCCTGGACACGGCTTGGCCTCGCTCGCCGTGAGAGTGGCTTGTTCGTTGTCGATCGAGACGCTTTGGGCCGCATTCATGCGGCTTTGCTGCCCGGTGATGAAACGCGCCTCCATCATCTTCTTTCCACGGAACTCACTGCGGACGCGGCGCGCGAAGCGGTCGCTGTCGCGGAGCGATATGCGATATCCGGAAACATTGGTGCAGCTGCGGCATCCCTCGGAGAAGGATTACGAGCCGCACGCGAAGAACACGCGGTAGCCTTGGAAAAACAAATTCTCGTCATGTGGTCGAAAACGGCATTGGCAGACGGAACGCCACGCGCCATTGATCGGGTCCTTTACGAACTCACGCGCGTGCGTTCGAGGGATCAGGAATTCGAGCGACTGGAATCGCTGTTACGGGCGGCGATTGCTGCGCCAGGGGCTGGAGGCATTCATTCCCTCGAAATGGCGGACGATATCGGGCCATTCTTGGATCCGGAACTAGAGCGATGGCGTCACCAAATACGTATTACCGCCGTCGCAGCTCGTGCATCCTCTGGACTCATTGCTGAGGTATTGGACGAAATCGAAACATGGGCGGAACGCGATGACGAACCGCTTGCGCACTTGAGTCTCGCCGAAGGACGAGCACGCCAGCGATACCACGAAGGTCGATTTGCGGACGCTGCGGCGTTATACGCGCGAGCGGCGTCACTCGAGACGTGGACGACGGCGCGTGTGGAGGTGATGCTCCGGAGCGCATCGGCGCTTTTGGAAGCGTTTCAGCACGAAGAAGCTGCGAAGACAGCGTTAGAAGCGCTCGCGGTGGCAAAACACTCAAGAAATCCGTATTGGGAGGGCCGAGCCGAATGGTTGCTCCGTTCGGCTCGATATCGTACCGGAAAAACGGTTGGCCCGGACATGGAACTCGTCGAATCCGTGACCCGACTAGGAGCGCAAGATTTGGAAGCATTGGTTTGTCTCAACGAAGCAGCCGTAGCAATGCGTGTGGACATGTGGGACGTGACGGTGACCCTCGCCGAACGAGCTGGTACGATATGGCGGAGCATGGGGAGGCCATTCGCGACCATGATCGCTCGCGCGCTCGCGATTGCATGTGGTGCATGTGCGGATGCGGACGAGTTGGAGGCACTTGTCGCGCGGGCCATTTCCTGCAAAGGTCCGGGGATTGGCATCCAAGCGCTCGGTCTGCTGGGTCGAGTCTATCCGGAAAAACGAGATTCGTGGCAGGGTTCCATAGCGGCGCTCGTGCGAGACATTCCGCGGGCAAACTGGGATCAACGCATGGACGTGCTTTCGGTGAATGAATCGTTGGTGGTTTAGATGGTGTTGACCAGGACTTGCTAGCAATGGGTCTCCTTGAAACCGAATTCGATGGTAGGGTGCGCGTCGGCACACCAACTCCCGAGCATTTCGCGCGTTTGGATGACGAAAGCGAATTGCTTTTGCCTGATGATTTGCCGACGGAATGAAGTCGCGGCAATTTTTCCATGCGCAAGATTTGATGTCTTGACATATCAAATCCGTTGCGTGTAATATTGGCCGCACGAGGGTTCCTAATGCACGCCAGGTTTTCCTTCACGTGGCAAGCTCTTTTCCTCTTGTTGGCGTTTTTCGCTACGACAGTCGCACCCGGATGCTCGTGCGACGAAACAAGTCCCGCACCCAAACAACGCTCATTTAAGGTTTGCCGGTCCAAACACCCAACCGTGCGCATGCCGCCGTCAACGACGGAAACCTCGATCGCTGGAGCTATTTCAACAGCATTCAGTGCGGGCGATCGTGGCCAAGGAACCGTATCTGTTCAACTTGCCGCAATACCCACCCGAGGCGTCGCTCCCGATTTGATGATATCGGCTGGTAACGATGGCGTCGACGGTTTTCTCGGTGTCGGCGTCTCGTTATCGGGGGCGAGCACTATCACGAGATGCCCCAGAAGACTGCCCATTGATTCAAAAATCGAAGGCGTAAAAAATGACGAACGGGATCTGCAATCGTTGTGTTTGGATGGACAACGTCTTGTCATTATTTCGCAAACAGACGACGAGACCTCGTACCGCTTGCTTATTGATCAAAACGTCAAAGTGGTGGGCCATTTCAAGAATCCCGCAACCTCGTACCTCGAAGCGTTCTTGCCCGATGGTTCCATTACGCAATATGGCGCAACAGCAGCCACGCGCCCCATGGCCACGGAAAACAATCCACGCGCTTGGCTGGCGACATCCAAGCGCGACGCTCGTGGTGTGGGAATCGACTACGGATATTGTTTTGCCGAGAATGACGACGGGAGCGTTGCCGAATATGCCCTCGATCGTATCGCTTACGGTTCCGTCAACGGCAACGATCCCGTACGTTCGGTGGCGCTCGTCTATGGAACTCGCGACGATACACGATTGACGTATTCGCATGGCCTCAAGGTGCAACAATCGTTGCGGCTCGACGAAGTGTTGATGTTTGGTCCAGGGGAAACGTTGGTCACGCGATATCCATTTTCGTATCAGCAAAGCGAATCGACAGGACGGACGTTGTTGCATTCCGTGCAAGAATGCGGCGCGGATGGAGCGGGTAAAGCGCCGACTTTGTTCCATTACGCGAAAGTTAAAGCGGGGTTCGAAGACATCACGACGAACATCGACGCGCCGTTATCAGACAAAGCGAGCCCGATGTTTTTCGATGTCAATCACGATGGTTTGTCTGACTATGTCGTTGGCGATTCTATCCCATCGTCTACGCCGTTGAATCCCATCACGGAATGGCGCATTGCGAAGAATACGGGAGGTTCTTTCGCGCCGGAAAAGGTCGCGCTGCTTCAAGACGGATTGCTCGTCCAAGATCCGGGCGGACCGAGCGATCCGACGCTGTTGCAACCGGAACTCGGGACGGCCATTGATGTAACGGGTGACTCGAACCCCGATCTTTTTCTCCACAACGTCGCGAGCGACCGAGTCAACTATTTTGCATTGGTATCGAAGCCGAATGGCACATTTGCCGAGGTCGCTACCAACATTGCACGGCCGTTTCCTTTGGGACCGTCGCCCAAAGGATTGCGCAGTTCCGTTGCGTCGACCCATTTGTTGGACGCGACGGGCGATCAAATGGCGGATCTGGTCGAATGCAACGACCACGGCGACACGCTAGATACAGCACTTTTGCCAACGTGGAAATTGCATGTGTGGCGGCCGGGTGGTTTTGCGCCCGAGGGCGAGTTTATCGAAACGTTATGGGGCATTCCGTGTGGCGTTGAAGTGTTTACCGTTGACGCAAATCGTGATTCGTTAACGGATTTGATTGTACCGGGCTTCTTGAGTCAAGGTGGCGTGCCTGTTGAACGCAGCGGAACGTATGACGTGCATCGAAGGCGTTCGGATGGAACGTGGGAGGTCTTTGATACGGGATTGCCGACGGGAGGGCGGGTCGTATTCGGCGACGTCAATGGTGATGGATTGCCCGAGGCCATGAAACCACGCGCTTCTGATGGCCGCTTGATGACGTGGATCAATACAGGATTGGGTTTTGCCGCGGAACCCGTCGAGAGCTTACCATGGGACGGTGCCGTCTCGCAATCGAAATATTTTCAGTGGGCGCAACCACTCGATTTTGACGGTGACTCAAAGACGGATTTGCTCGTTCCCATGATCGACGCAATCAGCTCCGATGTACCGCGTTGGGTGATTATGCGCGCAACTGTCAAGAACACGTTCGAGCGTATCGAATCGGGCATTCCGTTTGAGGCCGCATTGAGCAACGTCGTGGATATTGCCGATCCGCGCGGGCCACGCATTCTTGACTTCGATGGCGACGGCGCGCCGGATGTTGCTATCTTCTTGAAGAAAAAGCTGCACATTTTCAAAAACCGCGCGGTCGATCCCGATGTGCTTGTGGGCTTTTCCGATGCGTCGAACGATCACGATCCCGACGAACCTGGATTCGTGCCGAATGTGTCGATTGAATACGCGCACTTGACCGACGATTCCAAAGCAAAAGGGCAGCCCGCCAAAGAGGACGATTTTTACATTTCGCAAGCCGATCCAGCCAATGAGTGCATGTATCCGCGACATTGCGTCGTTGGTGCGAAACGTGTCGTACGTGGGTATTCGGTGAACGATGGTTTAGGTGGGGTGCGGCGATTCGAATTGCGTTATCGCGATGGACGTGCGGATCGTTTGCACGGCTTTCTTGGTTTTGGCGAGCGAATCCTTGTGGATTTGGATACCAACGCGACGACAGCCACGTTTTACGACAACAGCACCAACGTCAAGGTCGGCGAGCGCGACGTCTATCCATTCGCGGAGCAAGTCACGAAGTTATGGCACTGGGCGCCTGGATTGCCGACGCAGCCGAACCCTGACCAAGTCGAAATGGCATTTTCGAATCGGACGCTTGAATTGGTGCCCACGAATGGCGGCCAAACGTTTTTTACATTGGCCACGAATACGCACACGCGACGAATGCAGGGATCGTTCTCTGGACCGGGAACGATTGCTGCGTATGTGGGCCTCGTCGAAACGCTCGAAAACGCGACAATGCTTAGCGACGCGACCGTTGACGTATTGGATTTCGACGAGTTCCATAACGTGCTCGAAGTGGAAGCGTCCACGGTTGGCGTCGACGCGACGGTGCACATGACACGCACCGTGAAGAATGACGTCGCGAAATGGATGCTCGGTTTGCCCGATACACAAACGGAATGCAGCACGGGCTCAGCGTTGACGGCGTGTCGGACAATCACACGTACAACAAACGAGTTTGGCGAGGTGGAAACGGAATCGACTTCGAGTAGCGATAACCTCAACGATACGAAGTTGTCGGTCACGTACAAGCGCGATAAGTTCGGCAACATCACGCATGTAACAGCCACGGATGCATTTGGTCATACGCGCGAATCAACGACTGTATTCGATGACGAAGGTGTTTTTCCAACATCGCAGATCAATGCGCTCGGACACGAAACGAAACTGGAATTTGATAAAGCGCTTGGCGTGTTGAAGAAGCAAACGGATCCCAATGGAGTGAGCGCGGAATGGAGTTACGATAGCCTTGGGCGATTGGAATCGGAAACGCGTCCCGATGGTTCGTTTACGAAGACGGTGACGACACGCGAGAAGATCGACAGCGTCTGGCGATTGAAAGAACGCACCACGACAACGGGCGGCGCTGACGACGAAACGATTGTGAATAGCCTCGGGCGACCGATTCGCACGTTTTCGCATGGTCCCGCGGTCAAAGCGAATACGCCGCGCGTGATGCAGGTCATCGAATACGATCGGCTGAATGGTCAGGTTGCGCGGAAGTCGGTGCCGACGGCCGAAGGAACGTCTGACGCATCGTTGAAGTTCGACGAATACGACTTCGATGCTATCGGGCGCGAGATTCGCCATGTGACGCCATGGAATGCGGTGACCACAACGAAATACGACGGGCTTTTTATCAATGTTGACGAGCCCTTGTCAAAACACACGAGCACGCAAATCGATACGTTGGGTCGTCCGGTCACCATCACCGATGCAAAAAACGGCTTAACAAAATACAAGTACGGTCCATTCAAAGCTTTGTACACGGTGACTGATCCTGGCAATGCCGTCACAAAATGGACGCGTGATGCGTTTGGCCGCGTGCGACAACTCGATGAGCCGGACCGAGGGACAACGTATTTCGTCAACAACGGGTTTGGCGATGTGCTTTCGTCAACGGATGCGCTGGGACGCGTGGCGACGTGGGAATTCGATGCGCTCGGACGAACCACGAAACGTTTGGATAAACTTGGTGGCCAAGCTTCGACGACGACGTGGACCTGGGACACGGCGCTGCACGGCATTGGTCGATTGTTTTCGGTGACCAGTCCCGATGGCCTGAAAACGTATGGGTATAACAAGCGCGGACAAACCGAGTCCATTACGTTGGGCGTAGGCGCGGATCAATTTGCCGCGCGGCTTGCGTATGACGACGTTGGCCACGTCAAGACGCTCGATTACCCGCGCCCGCTGGGCGAAGCACCGTTCGGCCTGACGTACGATTACGATCCGCACGGGTTTCGGATCGCTGTGCGTGACCAAGCGACGACGGATCCGTATTGGGAATTGAAGGACGTCGACAATGCTGGGCGGTACAAGGAAGAACTGTTCGGCAATGGAACGAAAACCATACGTGATTATGACAGCACGAAGGAAACGCTGAAAAACATCACGACGACCAAAGGAGCGTCGACGATTCAGCAATTGTCGTACGATTGGGACGAGCGGCTCAATTTGAAAAGCCGTTCGGATGCTTTGCAACCGCAACAAAAGACCGAACGATTCAAGGTTGACGTTTTGGACAGGCTGACCTGTGCGTATTTCTCGCCAACCGAGAATCCGAATGCAGCGTGTGATTCGTCATATGGGTATGCCGCCAATGGAAACCTGACGTCGAAGTCCGACGTGGGTATCTTGTCGTATACGGATCCCGCGCGTCCGCACGCAGTCACGAGTGCAGCGGGTGGCGTGTATGGGTACAACGCTGTTGGCAATCAAATCACGCGGCCTGGTGGTGTTGGCATAACGTTTACGCCGTTCGATTTGCCGAAAACGATCACCCAAGGCGCGAAGGTAGTTTCCTTCGGTTATGATGGCGATCAACAACGTATTCGCAAAACGACATCGACGAGCGAAACGTTGACGTTTGGCGACCTATTCGAACAAGTCACGAGCGGCGGCGTCAAGGAATATCGTTACTACGTACAATCGCCCGAGCGCACGATAACCATCGTGACGCGCGGTGGTGCGGAACCGGGTACCAAATATCTGCATGTGGACCATTTGGGATCGACCGAAACGATTACCAAGGAAAACGGCACCGTTGACGAAAAACGCAGCTACGATCCATTCGGCCAACGGCGTAACGTCATTTGGGGATTGCCTCCGCCCGCGTCATTCATGAGCAGCAAGGTCAAGCCGGGTTTCACGGCGCACGACGAGGAAGACGAATTCGGCCTCGTCAACATGAAAGGGAGGCTGTTCGATCCGAAGCTTGGGCGGTTTCTGAATACCGATCCGATCATCGCCAACGTATTCGATGGGCAAACGCTGAACGCATTTTCGTACGTCGGCAACAATCCGTTGACGCTGATTGATCCGACGGGGTTTCAGCAGCAAACCCGTGAGACCATTCCGGAGATATTGGATACGATCGAGCAAACGGTCGTCACCAAGTATCCCGATGGTTTCGTCCCGCGACTTGAAGACGATTCGGCCGACACGGATACGGGCACGATGGGCGACGGGTTTGTCGTACCGCTCATTGAAACGGACCATCCGTCAGGACAAGGCACGGACGACCCGTTTGGCGTGTTTCCAGCCGATATCGAATTGGCGAATCATGGGGCCGCGACGTCGTTCGAGCAACTCGAGGCGGGGGATCCCGTGGGTGGTCGGACGACGTTCATCATCGACGACGAACCGGGCATATCTCGCGACATACGGCTCGCGTTTGGCGCGGAACGCCAAACAATCATGTTACGGCCGCGGATTGGTGGGTCGGGCATCAGCGACCGTGATGCGGCAAAAGACAGATTGATTGGCGAAGGTCTCTTGACGGTAGTAACGGTCTTGACGCCGGGGCAATTGGATGATGCGGTCGTCGCGGCTGCTAGGGCGGCTAGGGCGATTCGTGGAGGAATTCGTGCAGTGCGCGCCGGTCAAGCAGGCG
>JANORL010000240.1:0-3920 GCA_031415295.1 Polyangiaceae bacterium
CCCCGTGTCGAAAAAAACGCCTGATACCCGAACCAAACAGATTGTTCGCCACGGACGCGCACGTCAGCGTGAACAACGGTCGTCGTGGATTCGTCATGCAGCGAAGAGAACAGAACTCGATACCTGGGTCAAGTTCTTGGCGGGGAGCACTCCTCGCTCGCTCAGTTATTTCCACCGTATCCTGTTTGGCGCATGATAAGGCTCTCCCTCATGAGCTTTTTACGCACTCTCTCCGTGCTTACGCACTTGTACTTCGCGCCCGTTCTTATCGTGGCCGGATGCACGGCCAGGGTCCACGTGCCATTCAAAGGCATCGTCCACCCCGGGGGACGCCCGATCGGTGCATCGTGCGCGTTTGACAAACAGTGCGCCCACGGCCGTTGCAGCGCCGACCTCAACACTGGAACCTGCGGGCAGTGCGTGACCATCGAGGCGCTGGGCCATGGTTGCACCGGCGCGCATCAGGGCTGTTCCACCTCGGCCGTTTGCAAGGATGGCGTCTGCCAGAGCTTGCGCCAAGTCAAAGGCGAGTTTTGCGCGCTGGGCGCCAAAGGCAGCGTCCGCGTCGACTGCGATGTCGAGCTTTTCTGCGGGCATGTCGGCGACTGGAACGGCGACTGGAGCGAGCCCAGCCAATGCGTCCCTCTCACGCGGCCAGGCGAGAGCTGCGCGGAAAAGTTGAGCCGTTGTGGTTGGGGTGCGGTGTGCAATCAAGACAAGGTGTGCGAAATGCCCGCCCCAGGCTCCTGCCTCCATGGGTGGTATTGCGTCGGCAATTCATATTGCGGCGAGGATCGCTTCTGTCACCCCGGGACCCTGCCGCAGAACGCGGCGTGCGGCCTCGCGCACATCCGCAATGTGTGCGCCCCTGGCCTCGCGTGCGGGAATCTGGAGTACCCGGACGGGGGATACCCTCCCGGTACGAAGTCGACGTGTCTTCCCGTGCCTGGTAAGGGTGAGCCGTGCATTCACGGCGCATGTGGCGAGGGGCTCTTCTGCCTCTCATCGCTGGTGGATAGTAGGCTAAGGTATTGCGAACCGCTTCGGGGTGAGGGGGAGGCATGCAGCAATCGCAACGTTTGGGGAATCTCCTGTTCGGCAGGTCTCGAGTGCCGGGGGAATACGTGTCGCGTCCCGTGCGAGTGACGGAATGCGCCTGGTATCGCTCCGCGCGTCATGTTGCCTTCGGGATCGGAAACACCATGGCGTCCCATCATCGGTGGAGCTGCGCGAAACACGAGGTCATCGCCCAAAACATTCTCACAACGATGTGAGGTGCTGTTCTGGGCTTTGGCGGCGCTCTAAAGTCGGACCCGTAATCTGATTGATCGGCCCGCCCTATATTCCTCGTTGAGGTTTTTCGCATGCAATCGGCCCGTCCACGGATGAAGCATCACGTAACGACCTTGAAACATATTGAACCCACCCGGTGCTTTCGCGCGGTATCATGTCGACGAGCAAGTGATGCGATGGCCGAATCTAATGTTCCTCATCCCCAGGTTCAGCATTGCCCCGAAACTCGTCCGCCGATAGCCCTGCCCGCCGTAGCAGCCGGTAAAAACTCTCCCGTTCGACGCCCGCATGTTCTGCCGCTGCGGATACATCTCCGCGAAACCTGCGCAAAACCGCTTCGAGGTATCGCCGGTTCGTTTCTATGCGCGATGCATCGACCGCTTCTCGGTACGTAAGACGCCCCAAGTGTATGTCGCTTGCGGAGCGTTCACGCGGATTGTTCACGCCTTGGATTTCGATCGGCAATGAGCCAAGAGTAATTTCTGGCGTCGTTTCCAGAATCGCCGCGCGTTCGACTGCACTGCGTAGCTCGCGCACGTTTCCTGGCCATCGATATGCGCAAAGCGCATCCAGGACAGCTTGGGAAAAACGCGTAGCACTTGATCGAGCATGCGGCGCACGCTCGGCAAGAAAGCGCTGCGCAAGCAAGGGAATGTCTCCGGGACGCTCACGCAATGGCGGCAACTCCAGCACACACACGTTGAGACGAAACCACAAGTCCTCACGAAATGAACCCACTTTGACCATGGCTCGAAGATCACGGTGCGTTGCCGCAATCACGCGCACGTCCACCTTTCGCTCACGCGGCTCGCCAATGCGACGCACGCAACGCTCCTCCAATACCCGCGTGAGTTTGGCTTGGATGGTGGGTCGAAGTTCCCCGATTTCATCGAGCAAGAGGGTGCTGCCGTTCGCCTCCTCGAAAAGGCCTGGGCGGTCGGACGTTGCGCCGGTGAATGCACCACGCACGTGGCCGAACAATTCGCTTTCAATGAGAGAGCGCGGAATGGCGGCGCAATTGACAGCGACGAGACGTGAAGATGCCCGTGGCGAATGCTCGTGAATTGCCCGGGCCACGAGTTCTTTGCCCGTGCCTGTTTCCCCCATGATCAATGTTGTGGCGTCCGTAGGTGCGACGCGTTCGATGAGCCGATACAAACCAAGCATTGGGGGCGCACGGCCGATCATAGCCCCGAATCCGTCCTCTTCGCGCGGTTGATGCGCACCTTGGAGCACTGCCACTCGGGCCAATGCGCGTTCGACAAGCGCTTTGAGCGCTTCGGTCTCGAATGGTTTGGTCACGTAATCATACGCGCCTTCGCGCATGGCTTGCACCGCTGTAGGGACGGTGGCATAAGCCGTCATCAAAATGAAGGGTACTCCAGGCCACCGTGCACGCACGGCGGCGAGCACATCGAGCCCATCCCCGTCGTTCATCCGCAAGTCGCACAACACCACCGTAATGGGCTCTTTTTCGAGCATCTCCAAAGCCGAACGCACGCCACGCCCAGTCACGACCCGTCCCAGTTTGCCAAGCAGTTTCACCAGCATGGCCGTCATATTGGGTTTGTCGTCGACCACCAAAATTGTCGGTTTCACGCGGCTTCCTTTTGCTCTGCGGCCACAGCCAACGTAGGCAAGTCGACCACGAATCGCATACCCCCACCTTCTCGCGGCTCCGCATGAATGCGGCCTCCATGTGCAGTGGCGAGCCCATAACAAACCGCTAGGCCAAGGCCAGTTCCATTACGCTTCGTCGTAAAGAATGGCTCGAAAATATGCTCGATTGCACTGGCAGGTATACCTTCACCACGGTCGAGCACTTCAATCCGATAACCATTTTCGTGTATCCGGCCCCGCACGACCACTGCGGTGTCGTCTGTCGCAGCCTCACGCGCATTCGCCACGAGATTCACGACAACTTGCCGAATGCGCAAAGGATCCACCAACGCTTCGGCAGACTCCGCATCGACCACGATCGGGGAAGCTCCGGGAGAGCTTGTTCGGCGCAAGGGCACCCCGTCGGCTCGCTCCAAAGCGTCTCGTAAAAGTTCAGCCATATCGATCCGGATTGGCGAAAGCGCAGGCGTACGTGCATACACGAGCAGTTCCTCGGCGATGCGTTGGCAAAGCATTGCTTCCTCGTCCAATATCCGCAATTCGTTCCGTAGTTCTTCGGAATGTGCTTCCTCGCGCATGGTGCCAAGATAACCTCGAATGACCGCAATGGGATTGTTGATTTCATGGGCGACACCAGCGGCGATGCGTCCGATGGCGGCAAGACGCTCGGATGCAACGAGTTTTGTTTCGGCGCCGTTCAGTGCATCCAGCATGCGATTGAATGCCTGAGCCACGACGGCGAATTCGCGTGCCTCGATGGATTCGACACGTGCGGTGCGATCACCCGCAGTGACCCGCTTGGCCACTCGTTCGAGTGACGCAAGGGGCCTCGAAAAAGAGCGCCAAAGACGCTGTCCGGAAAAAAGAGCAATCCCACCCGCCAAAACGCCGGTGGCAATAGCAAACACGAGCGCAAGCCACACCGTGCGCGCGGCATTGTCCTCCGCTTTCGTAGCTTCAGCGTCGAAATAGCCGGCAACCGCGTCTGCATGTTCGGTCATGCTGTC
>JANORL010000241.1:0-1625 GCA_031415295.1 Polyangiaceae bacterium
CCGAGGGTTTTGCTCGTCCCCAAGGCGACGGCGGTCTCTGCGCGGCGCAAGCGCCACTTCGCGCGGCTTGATTCCAGATGGGGGGCTTCGGTCAGCGAGCGGAGCCCCACATCACAAACTCCGGGCATGGCGTTTGGTGAAGTGCGTAGACGATGCTACTCGTGTACCTTCCCTGCCCTGACGAACTGAACAATCATGCCCCGACTACGCATTCTCAATGTCGTCTCCGAATGCGTCCCTTTCGCCAAAACGGGGGGCTTGGCCGATGTCGCCGGCGCTCTTCCCATGGCCCTGGCCGCGCGAGGTCATGACGTACGCGTCGTCATGCCTCGGTATCGGATCACCCAAAAACACCCCGCTCAAAAGCTCCCTTTCGCACTCGGCATGCCCGTTGGACACGGTGAAGCCTGGGGCGCCGCCTATGAAACCAAACTCGGCGACAGCGACGCGCGCGTGTATTTCCTCGAGCACGACGAACTCTTCGACAGACCAGGCGTCTACAACGATTCCAACGGCAGTATGCACGCGAGATCGAGACGCGCGATGGTGGTTATGGACTCAAAGGTGTGCTTGCGGAACGTGGCAGCGACGTCATCGGGATCCTGAACGGCATCGACGCAAAAATAGATGGGGTTGCCCGTTCGTCCCGACGTACGACGACGCGTGCGGCGACTTCCCTCCATCGCCGTTCGACGGATACGAGCCATCGCTCGACGAAATACGCGTTGCGAAGTCCTCAATCCACTGCTGATCAGTGACTCAATGCCCTTAGGGACTTGCGTCCTTCGTAAACCTTGCGCCACGCAGTTTTGGTCTTCACGCGGAGCCGAATCAGTTTTCGTGCGATCGTTTGTTTGCTCTTCCAGTGCTTGAGCTGAATGGCCCACGGCGTTTGCATCCCTCCGAAGCAACATCGGTTTTCCCGTGCAAAGCCCTTGTCTCTTTGGTGTCGGGTTCCCTCCGTCAGGGCCCCGGTTCACGATTTTCACCTCCGACTCATTTTACATGCCTGACGCACCTCACCCCACGGCGAAGACGCCGTGACGTGAGACGCGAACTACCGCCGTACCTCACACCAAAGGTTTCCGTCCGGATCATCATTGGCGCTTAGCCAGCGGCCACCTTCACAAGCCGGTGCTTAGGGTTTTCAACCGGCCAATTTCGCTCCTTGCGAATATGTCGCACCGCTTCCGCCCGAATTTCACGCCGCTACCACGCCTCTCCAATATCACGGAATCCCCTCCGCCCCACATGCAGCCAAACTTCGTTATGACCGACCTGGCGCTCGCACACCGGTACATGTCCGAACGCAAAAAACTTGCCACCTTGCGCCGCTGGTGTTTCCATCCGATACATGAAGCATCGGATCCCCTTGTTCCTGCGGTTTTTGCGCAGCGTGCTGCTCGTTGTATTTTCCGTGCAGTTCTTTTGCGTTGTGCCTATGGTAGTGGTGTCGTCAACCGGTTGCGTGTCGGCCGAGACACCCGAATCGGTGCAGGCAAGCAATCCCAAAGCGCATAAAACCACGATATGCGTTTTACCGAAGTCATTACCACCGGATACGAAATTCTTTGCTACCGACGCCAATCGGAGCGTGTTTGTATCGGATCGCGATCCGGAAGCGT
>JANORL010000242.1:0-3597 GCA_031415295.1 Polyangiaceae bacterium
TGCAAGAACCTCAAGAACTTGGTGAATGGCCGACGGGCTTGGGTTTCACGCCTTCCGAGGAGTTGCATTCGTTTGAATGCTTCGCGGAAACGTTTTCCGTTCGGATCCACAAGGCGCATCGGGACGAAAAACACATCCTGAATGAACGGCTGCGCGTGATAGAGCATGTTGGAAATGGTCCACGCTTTTCGAATTCGCGTTTCGAGCGATACCGATGCATTACGCTCGGTAATCATGCGATTGTACTCGTCCGAAGCATAATATTCACACATACGATAATCGATCGCAATGTGTCGAGATTCGTCACGATTGATGAGTTCCATCGCGTCGGCACTCATGGCGTCGTGCACGTAGTCGTTGATGGAACGCAAGAGCGCGATATCTAAAATCAATTCACCCGTCGTTATGTACGTATTCGCCACGTCGTCGGACAAGTAACGAACGGCATCGATGAAGTGCGGCGCAAATGCCGTAAGCGTCGGACTCTGCCGATACGTCTTGTAATGGTGCACGTCGTAATAGTCGGCAAGCATCTGTGCCACGTGGGAATGGCGCACTTCGTCGCGGACAAACGAAGCAAAAATCGCGCGTAACGTGGGATCTTCCACTCGACGCCCTTGCTCGAGGAACAATGCCCCAGCCAAACGTTCGATGCCGGACATGTCCGTAAAGAGTTGGACGACGGCCATCTCGTCCTCACGCGACATCGGACGAGGCTGCCGAGTCCAATCCAGATCGCCCACACTCCATTGGTCCCGTTCGCAGCGCTCGAGCATCTTGACGAGGTCCATGGGCGAAGCGTACGAGCGAGTTAGGCTCGTGTAAATCTGCGTATTGTTGCAGCAAGAACGTATTGGTCGCAAGCATGGGCGGAGGTTTGGATACCGTTGTGCGCGTATTTCGGCGATTTCTGATCGCCGAGCGCAACCTCGCGAATTTGCACGATGAGCGCTCTTGCTGAACCAAGGGTGGTTCGTGCATCATCGCCCGCATGCGTACAGGTGACGTCGTCGATGGCCGCTACGCCATTTTGGAGCGTGCCGGCATTGGCGGTGTCGGTTCTGTGTATCGCTCGTTCGATCGGCAGACCCAGTCGCTCGTAGCGGTCAAAGTGCTGCACGTGCCACACGCCACGGCACAAGCTCGGTTCTTGACCGAAGCGCGAACACTCGCGGGACTCGAACATCCACACATCGTTCGGTATGTGACTCACGGCATTCACGACGAAGAGCCGTACCTCGTGATGGAGTGGCTCAATGGTGAGAGCCTCGACAAACGCCTCGCCCGCGACCGATTCACGATTGACGAAAGTATCGATGTTACCCGCCGAATCGCATCCGCACTCGGCGCTGCCCACGCGCGTGGCATCGTGCATCGCGACGTCAAACCGAGCAACGTGCTGTTGGTCGACAACACCCTCGACAAACTGCGGCTCTTGGATTTTGGAATTGCGCGCGTCGACGATGCTGGTGGCAGTTTAACGCGAACCGGCAACGTACTCGGAACGCCGGGCTACATGTCGCCCGAACAAGCTCGCGGGGACAAACGCTACGTCGATGCACGAGCCGACGTTTTTTCACTCGGATGCGTGCTTTTCGAGTGTTTGACTGGACAGACTCCGTTTTATGGTCCGCATGCGATGGCTGTGATCATGAAGCTGCTGTCCGAAGAAGCTCCACGCTTGCGAACGGTGCGTCCAGACGCACCCGAAGCGCTCGAAGCAATGCTGACGAAGATGCTCGCGCGTGAACCACTCGGACGATTCGTTGACGGAACGTCGATCGTGAATGCGATCGATGCGCTGGGCTCTTTGAAAAACATCGAGCCGCAACCCATGTCGATGCGTCGTCGTTTGCCTTCGAGTGCCGATGTGTTTGCGGGCTTTCCGTCGACAACGACGCAAGGAAACCCATCGGATACAGCCCTGGCGATGGCTCCGACGATGATGGGGGTGTCGTCGTTGCGCGAGTTGACGGATCGCTACAACAGCGACCGACCTTCCTCGCTACCGCCCGAACCACGGCAGTCGTCACGCAGAGACAGAGACAGCGTGCCTCCTTCGCCGCCAAGTGCGGCGCCACAGAGTCGCGCGCCTTCAAGCCCGTCGGTCTTTCGAGCGTCGGGAAGCTTGCCGCCATCAAGTGTTTCGTCGCCAGGCACAGTGCCACCACCAAGTGATCGCAGGTGGTACGAACGCATGCCGCGATCTCCCGGCAAGAGTCCGTTTCACGTCAAAGGACTTGCGTATAAAGGCCTTCTGCACTTGGTGACGACAAAGATCGACGGTGGCGTCGGCGTGCTCGCGGCAAGTATGCGTGACGCGTCGTTACGCGACTACATTACGCAAACGTTTCTCCCGTCAACGTTTTACGATGCGTTGCCACTGGTCGCCGCGAGTGCAGCAGCCGCAAATTTGTTGAACGCGCAACTCGATACGTTCGCTCAAAATCAGGGACGCGCCCAAGCAAAGTACGACGCGGATCATGCGTTTCGTGCCTTCGTCCAAGGTCGCTCGGTCGACGATTTTCCGTCGCGCTGCAAGCTCATCGCCTCGCGATATTTCGACTTCGGCGAGTGGGAAGCCAACTCGTTTTCCCCCGGCACGGTAACGTTCGTGGTCAAAGGAATTCCGGCGTGGGCCTCGCCATGGTTCGGTCCGCTACTCGGCGGATACGCTTCGACGATGGTGCAATACGTCGCGCGCAAGACCGCGTCATGCACGATGTACCCAACGCGTCGTGACTCAACGACAGACGGTTTTCAGACCATCATCGCCGAGATGGACATCTCCTTCTAAGAGCTGAGCATTGATCACATCTCAACGACTCCGCAAACCGAGCAGAATCCCGCGCTTCGCGCGCACCTCACCCCCTGGCCCCCTCTCCCCCGCGTAAAACGCGGCGGCGAGGGGGAAAAGAGCCTCGATGTTTTTCTTGCTCCCCCTCTCCGTGTCGCAAAGCGACGGGGAGAGGGGGCTGGGGGGTGAGGCGCGAATGGGTCGACAGCCTTTGCAATCGCCGACAGATCCCTACAAAAAATGTGACTAATGCTCAGTTCTAAGAGGGGGGCGTGTCGGTGTCGGAGAGAAATTCTTCAACACCGGCAAGGACGATCAACGCATCGCGCGGCCAACGAAAAATGGCCCCATCTGCGTAATGAATTCACTCGTTTGTCGCGTCTTGCGCATCGACTGAACGACGTGCGAAAGAGGGTGCAACGATGCACCGACAAGGCCAATGACGAAGTCGTTGTCGTGCGTGTCGAGACCATGGCAAGCGAGCCGAACGTCGTGCGCGAGATCTTGTGCTCCATACGCGCGTCCGATCGTGCCGTGTTCACGAAGAATGGAACCTTGCTCGCGAGGTTCGAGCTTCGCGAATGCTCCACTACGGCGCAAAGGGTACCAAATGGCCCACGGCCAAGCAGGGTTTGTCACCGTCTCGATCGGACGTTTCAGCAACCAATAATCGAGGTCCTGTTCGTAACCCGTCGAGTAGGTTCGTCCGAGCATGGTCATGTCGGAACGTAGACGAAGCGACCGATGCTCGAGCAACGCGGGACGAATGACATCGGCAAACGCTGCAGGATCTTCACTCC
>JANORL010000243.1:0-10098 GCA_031415295.1 Polyangiaceae bacterium
ACCTAGCCGATCGACCCTGCGCCTCGTTTCCATAGGCCGAATGGCCTCGAAATCGAGGCGACGCCTCGTCTTCCTAGGCCGAAGGGCCTTCCCCATCGACGCACTGTGGTGATGTGCAAGGCCTATCGGCCTTCAAATCAACCCCCAGCGGTGTTTGGCGATGCCTCCGGGGCTTCGGTAGCATGTCTTTAACTCCCCACGACGAACGCGCCTGTCACGCTTGCAAGCTTCGCGGCAGCGAGAGGATTTACGCCTCCAAATGTCGGCACCAAAATGAAACAATCGAAAAACGAACATGAGACCCACCCCATCTCATCCGATGGTGACCCCTCAGCTTCCTACACTCTTTTTCCCGCGCGGTTTGCGAACCGTCGATACAGGGGTCGTGCTGACGCTCTCAAGTAGCTTTGCGGTGGCCGCTAGATCGTCGATGTAACGCTCCGATGCCTTGACCTCGGCATCCGTACCGCGCCGCTCGGCGAAAGCATCGTATTGCGCTCCTGCCCAATCGACAGCCGCGTCATGTGAAATCGTACCCGCGCCCGCGAGCATCGGCAACTCCGTATCGACGAGGAACTTGTCGAGGTCGGTTTCCCAATCCGCCATTTTTATATCGCGACGACGTTGCGCGCGAAACTCGGCGCGGTCGAGGAACATCACGACAATGCGGTTGAGCGTATCGATCTCTTTCGCGTCGAGGTAGTTTTTCGCGGTATTCACGTCGCGCTTCAGGACGCGACCGCCGCTCCAATTCGTCAGCCCCATGTTGGGCTTCTCTGCATCAGCGCGGCGCCGAATGATTTCGGCGGCCGTCAGTCCGGTCGCGCCATAATGCATTTTGTTTTGCATGAACGCGAAAAAGCGCACTGTTGCCTGGTCGGACTCGTCGTAATCCGATGCGAGCGCGAAGATCTCGCGGATGCGCTGATAGACCCGCGCCTCGCTCGCGCGGATCTCGCGAATGCGCGTGAGCAACTCGTCGAAGTAGTCGGCGGCGCGATCCGTCCGCTTGAGTCGCTCGTCGTCGAGCACGAATCCCTTGACGATGTACTCCTTGAGCCGATCGGCGGCCCATTGCCGAAAGCGGACTGCAGCGGGGCTGCGGACTCGGAAGCCGAGCGCGATGACCATGTCGAGGTTGTAGTGGGCGACCTCGTAGACCTTGCCGTCGGTGGCAGTTGTTCGGAATAGCCGAACAACTGAATCCTCAACGAGCTCGCTGTCCACGAAAATGTGCTTTATGTGCTCGCTGATCGTCCCCTTGGCTTTGCCGAAAAGTTCGGTGAGCTGCCGTTGGTTGAGCCAGACCGTCGCGTTTTCGAGGCGCACATCGAACCTCGTGCGACCGTCTTCGCTTCGGTAGAGCAAGATTTGTCCCGTCAACCCAGTTGAGTCCGTCATGGCCGTCCAACTATGCCCGAAGCTGGCTTTGGGGACAAGCAAAACGATATTCTTGGCCAGCTCCTGCCCCATGCCCACACGTGCGCGGAAGGATCCTCCGAAGGCGTATTCTCGCGTTTCAACATTGCCGCGAGCATGTTTCCATAAGCGACATGCTGCGCCCGCAGGTTCGCGAGAAACTCGTTACCGGCAATGATAACGGAATCAATCGGATGTGAGCTATTCACTGCTGCTGCCTGACTCATCGGTGTTGTTGCAAAGCTGCCGCAAAAATGGTTCACTCGTCCATTTTCGAGA
This sequence comes from Polyangiaceae bacterium, assembly GCA_031415295.1. Classification (GTDB taxonomy): domain Bacteria; phylum Myxococcota_A; class Polyangia; order Polyangiales; family Polyangiaceae; genus Polyangium. Next base: position 1,699 of record JANORL010000243.1, read on the forward strand.
TTTCCGTTGCAGCAGTTTCAATGAGTTCCGGGACGACGCCCGCCTGGCGCGCTGCGACGCTCTTGCGGAATTCTTCGGCTTCAGCGGCAAGTGTGAATGAAACGTAACCGTGGTGTTTCTTCACTTCCTCCTGGATCTCATCCAATGTAACCTTGATATATTCCTTGCGCGTATTTACGAGGTTTACGCGACGATCCGCGAATGCTTTGTGAAGTTTCACTTCGAGCGCTGGTGCGTCTTGGGCGAAAATGATTGCGTGCACATCGAATGGAAATGGTACCGAAGCATCACCAAGTTCTTCGACACGATCATACGGGTCGAGACGCCGAGTTAGCCCAATCTTGTAAACATTCTCGCCGAATGAACCGACGTTGGAAAGCACGTATACGTGCCCGGAACGAGTGAGCTGCGCACGCGCAATCGCCTTTGCTTTTTGGTCGAGGGCATTTGTGAGTTCATTTTCCAGGCGAGCAACCAACGCTTCGAGCTTTTCGTGCTGTTTGCTCGTTGCTTCATTTGCCGCAAGATCTGCCGCGAGTTCGGCCTTGGCCTTCTCGAGCGCCACAGTTTTGAGCGCTTCTTCCTTTTCTGCCTCTACCTTGACGCGCTCGATTTCCGCGAGTGCCTTTTGCTCCTCGCGCATTTGCTCGCGAATTCGCTTTTGCTCTTGCTTTTCTTCTTCGACTTTTTCCCGATGCTCGTGAACGAGGTGTAATTCGGCAAGCCTCAGGTCCATGTATTTTCGAGTAATGAATACGCGCTGAACCTCGCCGAGCTTGTTGATATCGGCGTAGGCTTTTAACAGATGAGTTTGAGGCACGCTGACCGCGGGCCGGTCATGGCACTACCCTTTCGAACCAGCTCGCAATCCATGCCGGATCATTGCATTCTGAATCCATCTGCGCCCAACGCCTGCTAGTTCTGCCGCACGTGAAACATTGCCGCCCGTTTTTTGCAACATCAATTCGAGATAACGCTTTTCGTAGGCATCTGCGATAAGGTCTCGACCAATGAGGATAGGTGTATCGATATTTACATCAGTAACCGCAACTTTGGGAAGCTGTGGTTTGCTCTCTTCCGCTGATTCCCCTCCACTCATCAGAAGCGTCAATTCGACCTGATTTTTTAATTCACGAACGTTGCCCAACCAAACTCGAGACTCGAACTCCCTGATGATGGATTCGGGCAGCGATACAGTTCGACAAGCCATTGCCACATATTCTCGCTCGAATTGCTCGACGAGCAAACGAATATCATCAGGTCGCTCTCGAAGTGGTGGCATCCGTACGGTGGCGACGGCGAGTCGGTAATAAAGGTCGTCGCGAAATCGATGCAGATCTACAGCCCGGGAGAGATTTTGATTCGTAGCCGCGATGATCCTAACATCGACGCTACGCGGAGGCCCATTTTCCCCCACCCGAACGACCGTATGGCTGTCAATGGCCCGCAGAAGCTTGGGCTGCACTTCGATCGGCAATTCGGCAATTTCGTCGAGGAACAAGGTCCCGCCATCGGCTTGCTCGAAATAACCTTTTTGAGCAGCAGCTCGGGAGTGTGCGCCCCGCGCCTGGCCGAATAATGCGACCGCTATTGCGGCGGGCGGAAAACCTGAACAATCGAATATAATAAAAGGGCCCTTTGCACGTCGACTCTCGTTGTGGATCGCCTGGGCAGCAATATCCTTGCCGGTACCAGTTTCCCCCTCGATGAGAATCGTCGTATCCGCAGGAGCGAAACGTTCAAGCAATGCAAATACGCGGCGCATTGCCACACTTCGACCAACGAGCCGTCCGAATTGCTCACGCGCGGAAAGAGGCACCTCCACCATTTCACTCAGCATACGCATACGCAGCGTCGTTTTGCCAATACGAATCACCGAATCAGGACGCGCATAAGCGTCATGAATCATGGTGCCATCAATGGTCGTTCCATTGTGACTATCCGCGTCGATCACGCGAAGGGAATCAGTTTGCACGCGCAGAATGATGTGCACTCTGCTGACCGTTCGATCTTTTATCAACAAATCACAATTTACACCGCTTCCAATACGTACTTCGGGTCCGGGTAATTCCACCGTTCGGCCAGAATCGGGACCCCTCACGATTTCCACGTGAATCTTATGGGTACGGAATGAAATGCTGCTCGGCTTTAGGGGGGACGGATGAGTCTCCGTCGGGTCATTGGTCATTCTCGAGTTTAGCACGCCCGCGGATGCTCGGGCGCTTGGAGCTCAGGTTCTGCCCCCTTCCGTTTGAGGCAGTTCGTTTGCATGACTCTTAACGCGTATCCGACCGTCGGGTACGGCATCATGCGTCTCGAACGAACACGGCGGAGAATCAGTTTATGTCGTCCACCGAGCCCATTGACACGGATCCGTGCCCGATTCATTCAGGCGATGTCCTTGCTGACCGCTACAGGATCGAGAAGCGAATTGGCGATGGTACATTCAGTTGGGTCTTTTCCGCAAGTGAATTGATTGTATTTCCAGGTCGGCGCGTTGCATTGAAGGTTTTGCGTCCAGAACACGCAAAAACGGCGGTAACGCTGCTGCGCTTCCAGGACCGGGAGCTTGCTTTGCTGCATCGTGTGGAACAAGCGGAGCCGACGCCCAATGTCGTGCGTCTCGTCGAGCCACGCATTCAGTCGCATCAAGAATTGCCATTCCTCGTCCTCGAATTGATCGAGGGGCCGTCTTTGAAAGAACGTCTCACTTCGCCGCCTGATTTGTCATTAGAAGAACGCTTATTGATTGGGCTAGGCATTGCTCGTGGACTCGAAGCACTTCACGCCTGCGGAATCGTCCATCGGGATATAAAACCTGGTAACATTCGTCTTCGCACCACCATCGAACCAGTTATCGTCGATCTCGGAATCGCTGCTGCACTCGACGCTACCACGGAGTTCACAGCAACGGGGCAAGCTCTCATGACGCCCCGTTACGCATCGCCCGAACAGCAAAAGCAATCCACCGTCGGTCCCCCGTCCGACATCTACACGCTGAGCCTCGTTTTTCGAGACGACCTTAAAATTTCCCCAGCCCTCGGAAGCATTGGTAAAAGGTGCTTGCAAGGTCAACCAGAAGGAAGACCGAGCGCTGCGGAGGTCGCGGCGGCCATTGAAGCAATTTTGCAACGAAAAAAGAATCCACCCATTGTCATTTCTCGGCGCTCGTTCGGCTTGCTCCTTGCGGCATCGATGTGTGCTCTGCTCATTGATCAACCGGTAGCCGCGCAGGTATCGCGATGGGAGCGCGTAGCGTCGATGGTTCAAGGCCGTTTTGCACACACGGCCACGCAGCTTGCCAATGGACACGTCCTCGTCATTGGTGGTTACCACATGCAACTGAGAAAATTCATCGAAACGGCGGAAGTATTCGATCCGGATAGAGATCAATGGCTCCCTGCAGGCATTCTCGAACCACGCAAATTGCATCAAACTATGCTTCTACCCAACGGCGATGTGCTGCTGATTGGGGGCGTCAATATGCAGCACATGATCACCGATGCCTGGAAATATTCGGTTGTGAACAATAGCTGGACGACCGCCGGCGTGATGACGACCCCGCGTACGCGCTTCACGGTCAACTGGTTGCCCAATGCAAATCGAATGCTCGTCGCCGGAGGTCGTGATGAAACCGGCATGCCTCAGGCAAGCACGGAGCTTTATGATCCAGGGGCGAACCATTGGACGATCGCAACACCGATGCTCATTCCTCGCGCGGATCAGGCAGCCGTGTGGATACCATCGATTCAAAAATTGCTGGTCATCGGCGGAACGGACGAACACGGGGTTTCATTGGCCAGCGCCGAATTGTACGAGCCCATCAGCAATACGTGGAGCCTGGCCAAACCTATGTCGACAAACCGCGATCGGTGCACGGCAACGTTACTACCCGACAATCGCGTTCTCGTCGCGGGCGGTACACATGGGGGAATGGCCTTGGCAAGCGCCGAAATGTATGATGCGGCGACGGGCAAATGGCAAAGCGTAACATCAATGCATGTACCGCGGTCTCAGCATACCGCCACTCCGCTCGAAAATGGGCGAGTGCTCGTCATGAACAGCACGGGAGGAGCCCAAGCGGAGCAGTTCGACGCCCAAACGAATCAATGGATTCTCGCTGGCACACCCAATCGTCCCGGTATTGATCCAACGGTAACGCGATTGAAGGACGGTCGAGTTTTGATCGCCGGAGGCAATGGCCCCGATTCGTCAGCGTGTGACATTTTCGATCCGCGCAATGCTCAATGGGCATTGGCACGACCGATGGAGATTGGTCGTTATGACCATACGATGACCTTGTTACCCGATGGCCGAGTGCTCGTGGTCGGTGCCCCGAGTCGATCGTTTTTCAATACGGCCGAGATTTATGATCCGCGCACCAATACCTGGGCACCGCCGTTGACGATTATCGGTGGCGCTCGATATGCACCAACCGCTACTTTATTGCCCGAATCCGGTGACGTGCTCATTGCAGGAGGCGGAGCAGCCGATGGGATTACCGAGTCTACTGAACGATTCAACCATGCACGCAACGAGTTTGTCACATCAACCCCAATGTCGACGTATCGCCACGCCCACACGGCGACGAGATTACCCAATGGTGAGGTGCTCATCGTCGGTGGTTATGGCGGTAGGTTGCACGCCGATATCGAGCGCTATGATCCGGTAACCGACACGTGGAAGCATGGTGCTCCCATGTTCTCGGCGCGTACAAGACATGCTGCGGCATTGTTACTCGACGGCCGCGTTTTGGTCGTCGGAGGTATCGACGACAATCAAGCAATCGCGGATACGACCGAGATTTATGATCCTGTCGCGAATACCTGGATGCCCGGCGCGCGGCTCGAAACTCCGCGATATGGCACAAAAGCCATCATGCTTCGTGACGGCCGGATTTTGCTAGCGGGCGGATTTTCAGCAAATGATACGAACATCGGCGTAGAGATTTACGATCCCAAACTTGCGCAATGGATAACTGCGGCTTCCATGGGTTTGCCGCGGCGAGGGTATCTCGTGACGATGCTTCGGGATGGCCGGATCCTTGTGGCGGGAGGAATGCGGGGCCGGTCTTTCCTGGATAGCGCGGAGATCTACGATCCCGCGAGCAATACCTGGACAAACACGGTCCCGCTGAAAGAAGCACGATCCAATGCGGCTGCATTGCTCCTGCCCGACGGTCGGGTGATCGTCACGGGGGGATTACGCGACGGGGTTCCGTTGACGAGCACGGAGATTTATGAGCCGGTTTGATTTATGGGCGGAAGCAGTGGCACGCTCCGAGCAAACAGCCTTCAGAAAGCTGGCCTCGGGCATCTTCAATGCCTCTATTGCACCCCTTATTGTAGTTTGTGAAAGGCCATCTCGTCCAACCACGACCGACTACTTGCGATGGACAGAACGCATTTTCACGCGCTTTGATAACGTTGCAGGTAACGGGAACGGTAATACTCGCCAAAAGCGCTTCAGAACTCTCCCCAACCTCCTCCTCCTCGAGATCGTCGACCAACACATCCAACGGCGCTTCCACCTCCGACAGCGTGGCCGCATCATTGGCCGCAACGTTCTTCTTCTCCAAACCTTTATCCCCCAATTTGGATAACGGCAGCTCTCCCGCGAAAGCACCACATGCGAGCGTCGTAACGATTGCGGCAACTACGATCTTGATCGATTGTTTCATGATGACCAACCTCCACGGACCATTGGACGAGCATGCTTCGTGCCGACCGTTCAAGCGCCATAACCGTCGCATCGGCGCACATCAATGGGCCCTCGTATCACAGCGCGTTCACGGAGAACGACAATCGATCATTACCTCGATCCAACTGCGTCCACTCGACCACACCAACCTGAACGCCTCAAAATTGCAATCATTTGGCAGTTTATCGTCAACTGCGCTCCGTTCGGCGCGTGCTTGCAGCGACGCGCGTGCATTCACGAGCGCAGCAAAATGCGCCCATGCGCCCACGAGCATAATGGCATCGTTGGTGCATTCTCAGATGCAGGAGGGCACGACAATGACCAGTCAACGATTCATTGCAGCAACATTTCTCGTCTCGCTATCGTGGGTTTTTCCCGCTCACGGCTCGCCCAACAATTCAGTACGAGAACCAATCACCGACAATGCAGAGCGCTTGTCAGCGAGCAACGTCATAGGCTCAGTGACTCAACAAGATAGGGTTGCCGATGGCCGGTGGGTGACAAGTGACGTCACCCTCCGCGACGACGGGACGTTATTGGGCCAAACGAATCTGAGCAATTCCAATTCGGTCTTCGGGTTTACTGCGGAAGTCGTGGTTGCCCTGGTTGATGCAAACAAAAAGCCGCTGGCTTATGAGGTAATTGGCTCCTGGGGGCTCAATGCTTGCTTCTTTAGCTGCCCGGTCACACGAGGAATAAACTGGACCCTGCACGTCGCGGAATGGGAGCGAATTCGAGACGATGTCCGTGGATTGGCGGTTATCCAGCGTCACAATCCATCGAATCGTTTTTGGGATTGGCTCTGGACCAATCGAAACGAAGTGGTCTCCCTTGTCGGCGTGCTCGCCAAACTATTCTGAGCCGCTTCATCAAGCTCGATAAACATTCCGAGGTCAATCGTTCTACCTATCCCGTCGACGACGAAATGGATCCCGCCCGTCAGTAAATTCCTGATTCCGCGGCGAAATCCACAACGAGCGCAACGAGCTCGCCGCTTTCGTCTTTTGCCCAATGACACGAATAGAAGCCATTGCCTTTTTCCGCAACGCGGAACACGACCGCATTCCAGCGAGCGCGCGGCATGTTCACAATGGCCGGTGCGCCTCGCGACTGCGCCTCCAAAAGTGTCGCGAATTCTTTTTCCTTTGCGACGCTTAGATCGTTCACACTGCCATAATCGAATATTGCGGCAATACCGGACTCGAGCGAGAATCGGGTACAATCCTGAAATGGGAACGTCCACGCCGCTTGCTCAATGGTCACAGGCGCGCCTTTCCCAAACCGCACAATGGCCGCGGCGACGTGCTCGGTATCGTTTGCGTAGGCAAGGCTCACTTCGTGTTTTCCCGCGGGCACGACAAGTCTCAACGGCTGCTTGTGGAGGTGATGAATTGGGTCGACGACGGCCACGTTCCGATTGCGCTTCGACACGATGGACAACTCGCCCAGGGGCACAACGGCGCGAAGGGCGGAATGCGTGCCGTCGAGAAGCTTCGTCACGACGCAAGCGAAGTCGCGAGTATCGACTATTTCGCCCGTTTTCGGGTCGGGAACGAGGAACGACATAGGGTTATCAGCGCGGAGCGTACGCAGTCAATCACGAACGATATACGGAGATCAAGGAAATTTGATGGTTGCTTCCTCGTAACAGTTGCGCCAAACCTTGAACATGCCGAAACAGCCTGCGGCACCTAAACGAGCGACACCCGACATTCTTGCGCCAAAGCTCGAAGCGTTGTTCGTCGGAGCCAACCCTGGGCTTATGTCTGCGCAAAAAGGGCATAACTTTGCAAATCCAGGAAATGGTTTTTGGCGGCTCATGCACGAAAGCGGCCTCGTTCCAAAAAGGCTTTTACCCGAGGAGGAAATGGAGCTGCTCGGATATGGGATTGGACTTACGAACCTTGTTTCTCGTCCGACACGCGGGGTCATGGACCTCGAGCCTGGTGATTATGCAACCGGACGAAAAGAACTTGCGGCAAAGATTGGCCAATACGAACCGCTGCGCATTGTTTTCGTAGGAATTACAGTTTGTCGTAACTTCCTGGACAAGAAACCATCTACGGCGATAAGTTGTGGCGAACGTGCCGAGCGCATTCATAGAGCACGCGTATTCGTCGTGCCCAACCCCAGCGGACGCAATGCGCATTTCTCGTACGCACAGATGCTCGAAGCGTTTCAATTCGTCGCGAAAGCAATGGGACGAGGCTGAGACCAGAAAAGATTACGCTTGTATGGCCGTTACTTTCCGGCAAGCGGCATCATCCCTTCGAGCGGTGCGCGATTGCTTGTAGGCGTGACGGATTCTTGCTCTTGGAACCCTCGCGTGTAGGCGTGACGAAACCGCTAGACTTCTTCCCGTGCGCCGTGTAACGCAGTCGGACCCTCGACTTAGCAACCATGCTGCGCAACTATACATGAACAACGCCTCACTCGCCAATCCAACCCCCAATTGTGATCCGGCAAGCCTTATGGCCTCCCGATCGACCCCAAGCTTACCTTGCAGAGGCCGATCGGCCTCCCCGATCGACACGTTGTCTCGATTGGCGATACCTCCAGACCTAGCCGATCGACCCTGCGCCTCGTTGCCATAGGCCGAATGGCCTCGAAATCGAGGCGACGCCTCGTCTTCCTCGGCCGAAGGGCCTTCCCCATCGACGCACTGTGGTGATGTGCAAGGCCTATCGGCCTTCAAATCAC
>JANORL010000244.1:0-1798 GCA_031415295.1 Polyangiaceae bacterium
AATTTGCTAGAGAGCGAATTATTCGGTCATGAGAAAGGATCATTTACTGGCGCGGCGGAAAGGCGCATTGGCGCATTCGAGGAAGCGAACGGTGGAACGCTTTTTTTGGATGAAATTGGCGAAGTACCATTGGATCTTCAAGCAAAGCTGTTGCGTGGGCTCGAAGCGCGTGAAATACGTCGCGTGGGCTCGAATGCATACCGTAAAGTCGACGTACGCGTGATTGGCGCGACGAACCGAGATCTTCGTACGGAGGTGAATGCGGGTCGATTCCGCGCCGATCTCTATTTTCGCTTGGCAGTCTTGACCATTGAATTGCCACCGTTGCGTCGGCGCCCCGAGGATATCCCTGCATTGCTAGGCGAGATACTCATTTCGCTTCGGGCGCCCGATGTCACCAAAGAATCGTTGCGTTCGCCGGAATTTATCGCGCATCTCATGCGTGCGGTGTGGCCTGGAAACGTGCGCGAATTGCGAAATTACGTCGAACGTTGTTCGATTCTCCAAACGATGACGCCCTTGCCGGAGCGAGAAGCATCTGGCGAACACGCATTACGTGTCGATTCGAGCCAGCCTTATGCGGCGGAACGGGAGCGGGTGTTGTATGAATTCGAGCGTGCGTATCTTGAGGGGCTTCTTCATTCCCACGCGGGGAAAGTAGCGTTGGCCGCGGACGCCGCGGGACTCGAGCGCACCTATTTGTATCGAATGCTGCGCCGACATGGCATTGAACCGTAATGGGGTCAGTTAATGGTGCAACACGTCAGTTCGGCAGTATCGTATTCCGCGGCAAAACATTTTTCTTGAAAGTTTGTCGCAAGTACTTGACGTTGGCCGGGACAATCTGCTACGCCGACGGCCCATGGGTTTGGCACGAACACCTTGGCATGTGCTGCTCGCGGCGCTTCTGAACCAGCGCGGATCGCGAAGGTATGACGTGCAGTCGGAGCTGCCGCTTTCCGCGGAACCGCTGCGTGTGGACTACGTTTTTCGTCGCCGTGATTCCGGCGATGATGAAAGCGCCACGACACTCAAGAATTTGTGGAAACTGCTCACGAAGGAAGCGCTCGTCGAGTTCAAGAGCATCGGTCGACCGTACCGAAGTACAAACCTCGATCGGTTTGTCGCGTATCTCCACGTCTACTACGCGGACTATGTTGCGCAGTTGGAAGAACGCACCAATCTCAGCGGCGTTCTTTTGGTCACGTCACGCTCGAAGTCGCTCAACGCGGACGCCACGGCTCTTGGTCTGTCCTGGCACGATCTTGGTGGGGGTTACTGGAAACTTCTTGGCGGACCGTTTGCCCTTTTCGCCGTCGAGCTTGACGTCGTTGCTGTGGTGGAGGATGATGACGTACTTCGATGGTTCGTGCGTAAGCAACCTCGAACACTCGAAGGACGCCAGTGGCTTGGAACGCAGCTCGGAGCAAAGGAGATCGCGATGCAAATGAATGAACTCGAGGGGTATGATGAGATCATCCAGCAGCTCCTGGAAACGCTCGCGCCTGAGCAACGTCTGGCGGGTCTCGCGCCTGAACGCGTGTTAGCGATGTACGCGCCTGAGCAACGTCTCGCGGGTCTCGCGCCAGACCAGGTCCCGTTAACTTTTCCAGACGATGTGCTTCGTGCGCTTTCCGACGACTATCTGGATAAGCTGCCCGAAGCGACGCGAGCTGCGATTCGCAAACGTATTGGGCGGTGAACGAACACGTATCGAACCACGCGGGTGGCTTGTGGAGCAGGTTGAAGCGAAGGAGATCGCGATATAAGCTGCCCGAAGCGACGCGAGCGGCGATTC
>JANORL010000245.1:0-5968 GCA_031415295.1 Polyangiaceae bacterium
AAACTCTTCCTCGGTCTTGGTTCTCTCGCGTTGACCCTCGTTTTGGCGGCATCAGGTTGCGCGCCCGAAGTTTTCGTCGAAGTCGTCAATGATTCAAACCAAGCTCAACCGAATCCCAATCCGAATCCATACAAACCGACCACGCCGAATCCTTCCGGCGAGGCACCAGACAACGTCGTATCGCCGGGCACTCCTGGGAATTGCGGAGGCACCGAATTGCACGTCGTCGGCATTTACGATCCGTACGATACGGCAGCGAATACACAAGGTCCGGCACACGTGTTTATCGATCGACCAGGTCCCGTGACGCTCTTTCTTTCGTCGTATTCGGCAACGGACTGGACTGTGACCGCGGGCCCGGCAACACAACTCGTTTCGATTGTGGCCCATGCGTACGAAGCGGTCACGGTGAATGCTCCAGCAGGTGTTGCAGTCACGACGCTCAACGCCTCGGAAACCGGCCAATTTCTCGGATGTGGATACGAATACCCCGATGAGGACCTACACAGCGGCTGCGAAACGCCCGATTTACTGGCGGCCATTGAACAATTTACCGGGCAACCAGTCTTGTCGTTTCACGGTTGTTACGCCGCGTCGGATTTCTTGATTGGAGCAAATCTCGTGTCGTCATCGAATTGCGCAACGGACATGGGGTATGCCCACACAAGCGTAGTCTCGACGTCGTGCACGACGCCGCCTCCAGCTCCGCCCGGCCCAGAGAATGATTGCATCGGAAAAGCGGGCTATGGGCATTACGAGGGTTTCCTTTGTAACACCACGCTGTACCCGGATGGCGGCCCGTTCATCATCACGGAGAACATTTCCTGCCCGGATGCATTGGCCAACTGTTTGCTCAATCAAGATGCCAATGCCGGATACGGCATCTTGTGCACGTGGAATGGCGAACCGATCCATTCGTGGGGCGTCCAACCGGGAACTTGCGGGCTGTAATAACGTAATGGTCGGTTGTCACAAAGGAACAGTCAATACACGACTTTCCCAGACGACAACGCACGTGCACAGCCAAAAGCCTCGCCCTGGATACCGTTGGAGCTGTGTGTTCACAGGATGACCGAAACAAACTGTTGTTGTTTCTGCATCGTTCCGCATTCAGGAAGCGGTGGACGCCTCAATCTCGCGGCATAACGTATCGACACGATCATGAGCCGCTCCAGCCGCCCGAGCAATGACTTCGATTTGATCACGCTCGACATCGGACAAACCATCACTCGCGAGCGCGATGACCAGCGCCAAACGTAAGCCTTCGTCAACACACCCTTGCGCCGCGATGCTCTCGCCGATCAACTTGGCGCATGAAGAAGCACCCGCAGTCTCAATCTGCTGGCGGCTCGCTAGCACGAGGTGCTTCACAAACTTTGAAGAAAGTTGCGTCTTCGTAGCGACTTCGAGCGACGTGGACAGAGCTGCCATCTCGGCTGGATCGATGTGTCCATCGGCAACCGCAACGAGGACCGCAAGATCGATGGCTGCGGCAACTCCCGCCTCATTCGACGGAAAACGGTTGCAGAGTGCTTCAACGGCTGGATGGAGAAGAGCGTTGGCGTTCATCGGGTTCACCTTGACCAACGGCCGTACTCCAGTTTGGCGCGGCGCTCAAGAAGAACTTGCGCTGCAAGACGCCGAAAATTTGCTGAAAAGTGCCAGAAAGGTGCGTGCAAAAAAAAGTACCAACCACTTTTGATGGAACAAACGTAGACTGCGCAGCACACGCCAGACGCATCGTGTCAACGTGAAAAATGTTGCAGACGCGATACGAAAAGCGCTCTCCTGGATCCGCGCGGGCGACGATCGTTTCACGATCCCGAATCAACCCTGAAGAACGACTCAATCGTCGGATGCAGGCGTTTCAGACGCTTCAGGCGTTTCAGACGCTTCGGGCGCTACAGGCGGCGGAGGCTTTCGCGGCTGCTTGGGTTTTCTGGGTAATTTGCGTTCGTCCTGCGCTAAATTCGCATCGCGCACGCGTTGCATCAATGTGCGAAATACGCGCGACAAACCTTTTTCAATTTCCGCTGATTCACCGCACGTCGTCAACGCCCCCGCAACCGCTTCGAGCGTCGAGACATACTCGCGACGAGGTTCAGCACGAAGCCGGCCGTAGATCGATGGTTGCGTTGGTTGAAGGTTCATTCGATTGAGCTTGTTGAGCCATGGATTGCGCCACCACAACGATTTCGCTTTGGACCAAGTTCCATCGAGCACAATCACGCCTTCGAGCATCGTCGGATCAAGCGGGCTACCACGTCGTGTCGTGAGGCGATCCCCTTCCGCTTCGCGATCTGGATACAGAATCGCCCACTTTCGCGGGTCGACGTCTTCTTCGCCCAACGCATGTCCCAAATTTCGCCAGCTCAAGCCCACGACAAGCTTCGCTTTGGGCAAACTCGCCACCACGATTTGCGCCGACCCGAGCAGCTCGTCTTGCTCCCGCGGATGCTGCAAGATGAGCACTCGGCGCTGCGTCGGGTACGAAACGACACGATCACAGACACAAACGATGCGCGGACGTCGACAAACGTCACAAGCAGGTGCGGTCACGGCAGGTGCGGTCACGGCGGATTCAGTCACGGCGGATTCAGTCACGACGGGTTCAGTCACAGCGCGCGGACCTTAGCACGACCGCAACAAAGTCCAGAAAAGAATTCGCGTCCGTGATCGTCGAGCTACCAGTCAGAGCAAGCTACAGAGCCAAAGACAAGGTGGATCGATGCTGAAACCAGTCGCGGTGGGCGTCAACCAAACGACCCGTCCATCAGCCAAGAGAAACGCTCGCGATTGATTGTAAAAATACTCACTGATGCATAACAAACCATCTGGAAGCTCGTGACGCTCCCAATCAAACGTTTCTCGCGTGTCACGAATCATGGCCGGACATGGACGTTGCCACGCAACAGGATCATTGTTGGCAATTATTTCTTCATGCGAGAGCCATCGGGCAGATTGAATCGTTCCGCCATTTCCCACTCGCTCCAGAAAAACCCGCAGCGCCATCGGCAAGGGCAAAGCACTCGACGCTTCACGCGCAGCAAGGTCAGCCAATGGCGGCGCCAACACGTCCTTTCGCTCCAAGCATCGTCGGTTCAGACGCGGAATCAATTGCTCGACAAGGGCTTTTCCGGCAATACGCCGCGCAATTCGAATTGACCCTGGAAACGATCAACCAGCAAAAACAAACGCTTTCCCAAAAATTCCATGGGGATGGGATCGAGGTCCATGACGTTTGCTCGTTCGAAAACCTGATTGCAATAATGCGCAAAGTTCACGGTCCCCACCGTCCCGTCCCACGGATAGTCCGGCTCGAGGATCCACCAATCAAGCGACACGTTATGACGTCCGGGAATGGCTGGACGTCCCGCAAAAAGTTCGAGGCGCCACGTATCCGTGCCCGGTTCGGGAAGCACTTCGCCACATATTTCCGACAAATGAAAACTCATGTCGAGTGCATCAAGGACATCGCGCAAATGGTTACATTTTCGATCCCGCAATTGATAAAAAATGGCATCCGGTTGTGCACGGTCTATTATGCGTTCGGCCGCCAACGCGGCGAGCAATTCGGTCCGTATCGCATCGATCTCTGGTGAAGCTGGTTGTCCAGGAACAATTCCCTCCTGTTTCAAAAGCGATACATAACGAAACGAAATCCCATCGAGCGCCTCCAAACGAGAATCGAGCAGGCCGCTTTCCCGCGCCCACCCATAACGACGGTCCCATTCGTCGTCCGTCAACGATTCACCGAACTCCGAAACACGACCTGCTCGCATTGCATCAATGACCGCGCACACGCGTACGAGCGTCGCATGCGAAATGGCAAAATGTCCACCCGCCTCGAGAGAAAATTCCCAAGAATCACCTTCTCGATCAGCAAAGAACCAACCAACTTCATGCCACGACGCCAACGCAAGCAGCGAAGATCCCGCAATGCCGACGAGCAACTCGAGCAAAGGTACGTCCCGCCCCGCGGCGACCACGGTATGGCGATCTCCTTTGCATATTCGCTGCAAACCATACCCGTCCACAGCATGACGCTGGATGGCCACATAGCCGGGATAACGAGAATCAGCGACAAGCGGCGGGTATTCCAATACAGCCGGCGTCATCATAACAAAGACCCCTCAGCGCTTGCACCACGGCGCAACTGTACCACCAAAAGTAGCGCGTCCGCGAAAATGTCGATGGTCGCGTCTTTGCCATTGGGGAGCAAAAAGCTATCCCCGGCAGCAGCACCAAGCGTTTCGCCGCTGAACACATGGACAAAGACGCTCTGTTCGGCGTTGCGAATCAATTGCAATGGCTCGCCCGGTCGAACCACGTCGAGCGTATGCGAATACAGGCTTCGTCGAGTCATCACATTAAAGTCACGCGTGGGTCCATCGAGCAATCGAGCACGAATGGGCGCTTCGCCTGGAAACACCAGCGGGTTTTCGAGCGATCGCAACACGGACGTGATGCCCATACCAAAATCCAAGTCCATTCCGCCGCCAGAAAGGACGAGCAACGAGCGATCAATGCCGGGGAAAATAGAAAAGTCACCGTCCGCGTCGACTTCAGCAATGCTGATACGCCATGCAAAACTGCCATCGATTGTTTTTTTTATGGCGATTTCCGTCGTCCAACCGGCGCCGTTTTTCCACCGCATACGCTGGTACTCGGTTTGCGAAAAATGCACGATATCAGGTAAATTCATGGGTCCCTCATTTCGTCGAGGCGCGTCATGACTGTTCGCATACCGTCACCTTCGGCACGAAAACGGAAAGCACTTCACCACATCGACACGGCAAATACACACTGCCCACGAATTCACTCAAATCGCGATGCGCTTCGATTTCTTCGCCGTCGGGCAACGTCACGAGCAACGTACGCTTGTGGAAGTTGATCCCGAGGCCGTCCAGTTCATGAACTCCCTTGATCGATTTGTGATCGAATGCGCCAAGCACCGTCAGCAGCCCTTCATCACGCAACGCTTTTCGCGACGGACATCGAAACCCGCGGGAAACTTGGAGAATGGGATCGAGCTGCGGAACATCCCCCTCCATGGGCAATGTTTTGATTTCCGTCAGTTCGCGATTGCCATACCAAAAAATACCGGGCTTATCGTAGAGCCGAAAGAAGTACGGAATGTCCCCCCGAGCTAGCTGTTCCTTTTCGGCTTCCAGCAGCGGAGGCCATAACGATGCATGGTCGGCATTGACGTATTCATCTGTCCCCCGCAAACAAATACGAATGGGTATCTCGTGCAATTCGGGAAGATCCGCAAACACCTTGGCAATGTCCCGCGCATGACGATCCAAAAAAACGAGTGTCGCCGAATATGAACTCGTCATGGCCAATAAATACGCTGGATCAATGGGTTTTCCAAGGAACGGGAGCACGCGACGAACGCCGGCGGCATGGCGACAAATGTCGGCAACTTCGGGATCCGCGTCGGGCAATAACTTCGTTTCAATCGGCAATGACATATCGGCGAGTACCATTTCGATGTCGACAGGCGCGAACACCATGGTACCGGCAGCGTCGACACCAAGCACGATGTTTTCCCAATGCAGATCGGCCACGCCAAACCAGCTCCAAAAAGCGAGCGATCGACCGACGATGCTGGCCAGTTCACGTTTTTGCTCGGGCGAAAGCCCTGGCAAAGGTTCGAGCACGATACGCTGAACCTCGCCCCCCTCGCGCGATTTAACGTTCATAAACTTTAGATCGGGAAGAAAACCAAACGTTTGCCGAGGCAAGCCGTCCGCTTCGGCACGGGTGGCGAGAAACTGTCGCAGCGGACTTTCCGCGGCCAGAAACAAAAATTCCCAAAACACGGTCCGCGGTTTCACGATGAAACCTTCACGCTCGGACACGCGACGTCCGAAATTATGCGCGTCGCCAAGGTACACGGGCGGTGTTTTACTCATCGCGGCCGAGTGTACACCAAAAGTAGGTTCGTCGCAGGAAAAAAAAC
>JANORL010000246.1:0-2443 GCA_031415295.1 Polyangiaceae bacterium
GTTATGCAAAAGTCGTTCGGGGCGCAGCGGATCAGGACGCGCGTCACGCAAAAGCGTTGCTCGACGAAACGATTGAAGCGGATCCACATTATGCGGAAGCATTTATGGAACGAGCGTATTTGTTGGCCAGTGGTGGTACGCCGGAGGAATTACGTTTGGCTCGGCAAGACGTCGATCTCGCTGCCAAGATCACGCCCATCCGTCCTGCGGCATTGATCATGCGTTGTCGCGTGATGCAAGTGGCGCTTCTGGCGAAGGATTCACCGACCGATGAAGAAATCAAGCAGGCCACCGAAGCTTGCGATGTGGCCTTAAAAATGGCTCCGTCGTCGGCCGATGTGCATCTCGTCTTTGCACGGCTACACAATTTGCAATGCAACGACGTGGAGACGATGAAATCGCTCGAGAGTGTGCGGGACGAAGACTTTGGATTATCCGGGCGCGCATTGGCGCACCAGATCTATTTGATGCTCGATGCCGGTGACGTGGCGCGCGCCGAAAAGGCGTCGCTCGCGCTTCTTCTATTCGAGGAAGAACAACGCCGATTAGGAAAAGAATCGGTGCTCGCGCGTGCGGGTATTCCCCCGGTACTCGAAGCGCCACTGCTGCGTGCGGCAGTGCTGAAGCAGGTTGGTAACAAGGCCGAGGCACGTATTGAATTGGAAAAGCAGCTCGAATGGCTTTCCCAAAGCGCCCCCAATGCCAAGCTCGAAGCTGCCGCAATGCGCGGTATTTTGCACGGTCTCGACACGCCATCTTCGGAAAAGATCGCCCAATATGCGTCCTTGTTGAAGGACCACGAAAATGCGATTCGTGAAGAGATCGAGGGAAACCCCTACGTAGCGATTGAGGTTGCTGGGTATTACCAATGGATCGATCCAGAGAAAGCTGTGGAATGGATCGAACTGGCGCAACAGTCACCCAAGGGTCTCGGTGCGGATGCGTGTAATGCCTGGTTGCGTATTGCCGATTTCCAGCGAACGGCGGGCAAACCCAAGGAAGCTCGCGCCGCATTGGAACGATGCAAACCGCAATTCGCTTGGGAACAGCGCTGTTTTGCATGGATCGACAACCGAGTGGCCAAGTAAAACCTTCAAATCTTCGTGCAGGGCGGGCCGCACACGCCTCCGGGGCCAAACGAAGTCTCGGGCGTGTTTTCATCAGATTCGGTGTCTTCGGTATCCGATTCTGTTTCCAGATCCTGTGTCTCGTATTCAGTGTCGATTTCACCATCGACCTCTTGGTCTGTCTCGGCAATACAACCGACCCCGCAAAACATGCTGACCACGATCACGAATGCCAAACCTGCCGAGCTGCGAAACGTTTTCATGCTGGTGTCTCCGTCCGGAAACACCAATAGCAATGGGTATGCCAAACGATCACGGCCGAGAAATTCGGCTGTTTACGCTTGTCGCTGCGTGACCTGCCTCCAAGGGGAAGCAGTTCGCCCTTCGATCGGTTGATCGAAACCTCAATCGCCTGATCGTTCATCCCTGGCGCGTAGGCCGAATCGGTCGATACGCCGCTTGATCATGATCCACGTGATACCGAGCAAACGCGCGGCTTCCGACATGTTTCCTCGGGCTTCTTCGAGGGCTTGTTCGGTGAGGCGTCGTTCGAGGACTTCAATTTCGCCAAACTGCTGCGCCAAACTTTTTTTGCCGCCTGGCGTACCTGCCGTTGGCCGTACGCTGAGTCGTTCGCTCATGTCCCCCACGTCGACCCAGGTCGATTCCGCGTTCATCGCGGCCCGTTCCATTTCGTTGCGCAATTCGCGCACGTTTCCCGGCCATCCGTAGTTGCGCAACACTTGAAGCGCAACCGGGGTGAATCCATCCATGGGTTTGCCCATGGCGCCGGCGGCTGCTCGGAGAAGCGCTGTTGCGAGAAGTTCGATATCGGCACCACGTTCGCGTAATGGCGGCGTGAGAATCTCGAGTACGTCGAGACGATAAAATAGATCCTCACGAAATCGTCCAGATTCGACTTCTTTGCGTAAATTTTTATGGGTGGCAGCGACGATGCGGACGTCGACGCGCACTGATTTTTCCGAGCCGACGCGTTGAATTTCGCCTTCTTGTAAAGCACGGAGGACTTTGGCTTGTGCAGTAAGGCTCAAATCGCCGATTTCGTCCAAAAACAGCGTCCCGCGGTCAGCCAATTCAAATTTGCCTTTTTTATCTTTGATTGCCCCCGTAAAGGCACCTTTTTCGTACCCGAAGAGTTCACTTTCGATCATGGAATCGGGCATGGCCGCGCAATTGACGGGAACGAATGGGCGATTGGCGCGTGGGGACAAGGTATGCAGACGGCGTGCGGTTAATTCTTTGCCAGTGCCACTTTCTCCGAGAATGAGCACGGGCGCTGGGGAGATGGCGCATTTTTGAATTTGTTTCTTGAGGCGCAATATGCTTTCGCTGGTGCCCAGAATCTCGTCGTCGTC
>JANORL010000247.1:0-7892 GCA_031415295.1 Polyangiaceae bacterium
GTCCCCAGAAAGCGCGTTGTCGCCAAGTACCGCGTCGATGATCTCGGGCAAGCTCATTTTCGTAAAGATGCGACTGTGGCAAGACAAACCTAGTTGCCAGATGCGCGGAACGATGATGCCGCGAACGAGCACTCGACCATCGAACTCGTGGAGCAGTTCGAGCGATGCAAAAATACCGCTGAAATAGAAGGGTGGGAGTTTGTCGTCGGAGCGATCGAGGATCAACCGCGCCTTGGATCCGATGCCATCGGCCAGTTCGAGATCGTCACTTGGAACGAGCAAAAATACTTCGACTTCGTACGGACGTGAGATCGTTTCCGTCGCGCGAAATGCAGCAACACGGGTGTTATCTGGAAGTGCACTGGAGGAGATCGTGATGAAGTCGCTCATGGCTCGTCCTTTCCCAACGTGGGCGCTGTTGGGGAGACCGCGAGTATACGCGAAGGTCGCCGATTCGAAGCGAGTTTTTCATCGAGTTCAAAACGAAATTCGTGCTACACGCTGACGTACGTTTACTACCCCATTGGATTCCCCATGCGCCAAGCCGATTCTAGCCTTCCGCGCCTGCATCTTATTGATGCAACGTACGAAATTTTCCGCGCATTTTTCGCGCAGCCATCTCGCCAAAGTCCCGATGGTCGCGAAGTCGGTGCCATTCGTGGCCTCTTGTCCACGTTGATAGTACTGACGCGCGACGCCACACACATCGGCTGCGCAACCGATCATGTCATCGAATCGTTTCGAAACGATCTTTACAGCGGCTACAAAACAGGCGCCGGCATCGCTGTCGAATTGTCGTCGCAATTTCACCTCGCAGAAGACGCCATGCGCGCTCTGGGGCTCGTCGTTTGGCCCATGGTGGAATTCGAGGCCGACGATGCACTGGCCGCCGCTGCCGCCAAATACGTTTCGAGCACTGGTCAAGTATTGCTGGCATCCCCCGACAAGGACCTCGCACAATGCGTAGACGGTACGCGCATCGTCATGCTGGACCGCAAGAACGACGTCATCATGGACGCCGACGGCGTCGTGACAAAATTCGGCGTTCGCCCGGAATCCATTCCTGATTATTTGGCACTCGTGGGCGATTCCGCCGATGGTTATCCGGGCTTGCCCGGATGGGGCGCAAAATCCGCAGCCGTCGTGCTTTCGGCCTACGGCACCATTGAAAACATTCCACGGGAAGTTTCGGCATGGACCGTAAAAGTGCGTGGCGCCGAGAAACTTGCGCAGACGCTGGCCGCACAAATGAACGATGCCCTGCTCTTCAAGAAGCTCGCCACGTTACGCACGGACGTACCATTGATGGAAACGTTCGCGGACCTGGAATGGCACGGGGCCAAACCAGAATTAAAGATTCTTTGCGAGTCGCTAGGAATGCCGGATTTGGTCAAACGCGTATCACGTTGGCAATCCTGAGAGGGTATTCAACAGGCTGCTGCGCGTTGCGAATCGTCGGTCGGACTTGCTCAGCGGGGCCACATGCGCATTGGATTAAACGTCCCGCAATAGTACCCATGTTGGATACGCTTACGCATCGCACGATTTCGATGCAGAATCAAGAGATCAAACTGCGTTGGTATCGAGCGTGAGAATCTCGTAACCCGTCTTTGTCACGAGCACCGTATGTTCGAACTGCGCTGATAAAGATCCATCGGCCGTGATCACGGTCCAACCATCGTCGAGCAAACGAACTTCGGCTCCGCCGAGGTTGATCATGGGTTCGATCGTAAAAACCATGCCTGCACGAAGCCTCATGCCCGATCCGCGTTTGCCCACGTGACTCACGTGCGGAGGTGCATGCATCGTGCGTCCAATGCCGTGTCCGCCATATTCACGCACGACTGAACACCCTTCGCGTTTGGCGATTTCTTCAATGGCCGCTCCAATGTCTCCAAGTCGAGCGCCATCGCGAACGACAGCAATGCCGGCATCACGACAACGACGCGCCACATCGACGATGTGCCGCGCTTCTGGGGACGCAGGTCCCACGACAAACGTCGCGGAGGTGTCCCCGTGGTGTCCCACGATTTCCGTAGTAACATCAATGTTGACGATATCGCCTTCATCCAGAATAACCGCTGGGTTTGGAATGCCATGACAAACGACATCGTTCGGACTGACGCACACTGCTCCGGGGAAACCTTGGTAACCCAGTTGGCTCGGACGTCCACCGCGCCGTCGCGTATCTTCCCGCACCCAAGCATCGATGCGATCGGTGCTAATGCCCGGTGTCAAGCGCGCCGCGACGGTGGCCAACGTAAGGGCAGCAACGCGTCCGGCTAGGCGTAATGACTGGATTGCTTGCGAACCGTGAATTTCGACAGACATGGTGGGATAGCATGTTCACGGCGCAGAACGACGTCCAATACCATTTCGATATGGCTACGCGTAAGGCTTGGCATCGCGATCGAACCATGGTAGCGGTTGCCCCATGAGTCTTTCGCAGCTCGCGTACTTTGTTGCTGTTGCCGAAGAAGGCAACTTGACCCGAGCTGCCGCACGCCTGCATATCTCGCAACCTCCTCTGACCCGGCAGATCCGCAATCTGGAGCAAGAACTAGGCGTCACTCTCTTCGAACGTACGGCGCGTGGTGTACGTCTCTTGCCTGCTGGACAAACCATGCTCCAACACGCACGAACGATCTTGGCGCATGTCGACGCCGCGGTAAACGCCGTCGCTTTCCCCCTTGCACGGAACCCTGCACATGAATGATACCGTCGCGGGTCAAACGAACGAAACAACGTCGCCGACCGATCCACGAATTGGGTCGACGCTGGCCGATCGTTACCGAATTCTGGCTCCGCTTGGCGAGGGGGGCATGGGGATGGTGTATCGCGGCGTGCACGAAGCGTTGCGTCGTCCCGTCGCGATCAAATTTTTGCAGCAAAAAATTCACGGCAATCGCGAAATGGTGGCGCGGTTCGAGCGCGAAGCGGTCACGGCAGCCAACATGCGGCATCCAAACATTGCCGACGCCATCGATTACGGAACGATGCCCGATGGTACTTTGTACCTCGTGATGGAACTCGTGGAGGGTTTGCCTCTGCGAAAACTCATCACGCCGGGTCGAGGTTTGCCCGTGGAACGCGTGCTTCGCGTGATGGAACAAATGGCTGCGGCGCTTGATTTGGCGCATTCAATGGGCATTGTGCATCGTGACCTCAAGCCTGAAAATATCATGGTTTTTGATCGTGGTTCTGAACGAGACGTCGTCAAAATCATCGATTTCGGAATTGCTCGAATCACCACCGCTACGTTCGACACGGCCCCTGCGGCGCTCACCCAAGCCGGCGCGATTTTCGGAACGCCTCAATACATGGCGCCCGAGCAGGTCATGGGTCAACCTGTCGATGGTCGTGCCGATCAATATGCTGTCGGAATCATGGCGTTCGAAATGCTCACAGGAACGCAACCTTTCACGGGTGACAATTTCGCCGAACTCGTGATGAAACACGTCGGCGCTACGGCGCCGTTGTCGTCCGAGCGTGCAGGGCACGTCCCGCCGGCTATGGATGCGGCCATATCGCGCATGATGTCGAAAATGCCCGAGGAACGGTTTGCCTCGGTCACGGAAGCATTCCGAGCCATGACCGGTACGGTGGACGCCCCGCCAAACTCGTTACCCGCGACGTCCAGTGGAAGAGCGGCGGGCACGCTCATCATAGCCGCGTCGACATTTACGACAAACCCCGGTACCAATCCTGGATTGACGACGGATATGCGTCCCCTTGCGTTTGCCGCGACGATCATGCCTGGTGAGCAGCCATTGCTGACCCAGACATTACCCTCGGCACCAGACGAAAAGCCGCAAAAGAATCCAAAAAAAATGCATCTGATCATCAGCGGCGTTTGTGGATTCTTTTTGCTCTTGGTCATCATTGGCATCTCGCGTTGCTCATCGAGTAGCAATCCAGCCATTGCCGATGCGATTTCGCAATGGGAAAGTCACAAATATAGTTCAGCCGCCACAGTGCTCCGTGCAGCGATCAAAGCCGATCCTGATGCCGCCAACGACACGAATCTCGCAAAAACGCTCGCGGGCTCCGTGCGTGATCCGCTTGCGTGGCGTGAAATCGATTCACTTCTCGAAATGACGGCTCTCGGAAAATCGACCACCATGGCCGAGAAGCTGGCGGACACGGCAACGACGGATGAAAAAACCATTCGTGATCCGGCACTCGACCTGCTCAAAGGAAGGTACGAGTTATTAAACGGCGAGCGACGCGCGCGTGTCGCATTTCGCGACGCTGACAATTGCCCCGCATTGCTCAATGCCTTGGCTGCACTCGACGAACAAAAAGCAAGCACGACCGAAGAAGATGCAGATCGATATCGCCGCGGTGAATGCAAAAAAATGATCCGTCGTGAGAACCTCTGTACGATGTGCATTGGTCGCCCCGCTGGTGGCGACGACAATGGCCAATCGGAGCCCCCAAAAGGCAAAGGCAAAGGCAAGAAGTGGAAATGACGCCCTCGGCCTACAATCACGCTGGACGACGTTCGTAATAACCCCTCGCCAACCGGAATAACATCGCCACTATGTCGCAGGCAACGCCGCCCCCGCCGCAAGAAAACAGCCTCCAATCGCGTATTGGAACCAAGATCGCCGATCGTTACACCATTCTGTCACTTCTCGGTGAAGGCGGCATTGGCGCCGTGTTCCTCGCGGATGATACTGCAACGGGAACGAAGGTGGCCATCAAACTTCTGAAAGCCGATTCGGTTGACG
Source organism: Polyangiaceae bacterium (assembly GCA_031415295.1). Classification (GTDB taxonomy): domain Bacteria; phylum Myxococcota_A; class Polyangia; order Polyangiales; family Polyangiaceae; genus Polyangium. Next base: position 4,734 of record JANORL010000247.1, read on the forward strand.
ATCCCATCGTCATTGCTCGTTTCGATCGGGAAGCGAAAACGATGACCGAATTGAACCACGATCACATCGTGCGCGCTCTAGCATTTGGCCGCTCGCCCGAAGGTGATTTGTGTCTGGTTCTCGAATATGTGCCGGGAGAAACGCTACGTTCCTTGCTCAAGCGTGCCAAACCATTTCCCGTCTTCGGAACCGTGGAAGTGTCGCGACAAGTTGCGTCGGCACTGACCCGAGCACACAGCATCGGCATCGTGCATCGTGATTTAAAGCCGGAGAACATCATGGTCACCTGGCTCGATCAAACGCGGCCGTTCATCAAGATGCTCGATTTTGGAATGGCCCGACTACTCGATGGCGGTGGCGGCGTACAACTGACGCGTAAAGGCGCAATCTTTGGAACGCCCGAATACATGCCACCCGAACAAGCCATGGGGCAACCGGTGGATGCTCGTGCCGATCAATATGCGTTTGGCGTGATGATCTACGAAATGATTGCGGGCGAACGTCCATTCAAAGCCAAGTCTGCACTTGAAATGGTCCAGTTTCAAATTCGACAAACGCCGCCTTCCCTCGCCGAAAAAGTCCCGGGAACACCACCAGACGTCGCCGCCGTCGTTGCCAAAATGCTCGCCAAAAAAGCCGATGACCGATTTGCCGACGTTCAATCTGCTTACCAAGCTCTCTGCAATGCGTATTATCCACAAGCGCCCGGAGCAGCTCGATAAGCGCGACAAACACGTCGGCTCGATACAAACGCTTTTTTTGCTAGGGTGGCGATTGTATGCTCCAAGCAGGTGACAAGGTCGGTCGCTTTATCGTCGAACATGTGCTCGGCGAAGGCGGGATGGGCATCGTCTATCAGGCGCGTGACGAACATTTGGGGCGCAAGGTCGCGCTCAAAGTCGTCGCGACGACGGGTGATGCCGAAGCCTCGGCTCGAGTGCTCCGCGAAGCGCGAGTCATTGCGGCGCTCGATCACCCGAATGCCGTCATCATTCACGAAGGCGGGGAAATCAACGGCGAACCGTACATTGCCATGGAGCTGGTTCCAGGTCAAAACTTGCGTGCGTTCGTGGACAAACCGGACCCGACCACTGCGAAAAGAGTTCGTTGGCTCATAGAAATTGCCCGCGTGCTCGCCGCAGCGCATCGTTCGGGCATTGTGCATCGCGACGTCAAACCCGAAAATATAATGGTTCGTCCGGACGGACGTATCAAAGTGCTCGATTTTGGAATCGCCCGTCGCAGCGGGTCGGCCATCGATGCAGCCGGACCTACGGCCAAGGCCTTGATTCCCACGGTCACGGCATCGGGCGGGTTCGTCGGAACGCCAATGTACACGGCACCAGAAATATTAAAGGGGAAAGCTGCCGACGGACGATCGGATCAATTTTCTTGGGCCGTTCTTGCCTATGAATTGCTCGAAGGGAAAGCACCTTGGGAAGCGCCGGATGCATTAGGCATCGTGGCGACGATGATGTCCGATCCCCCGAAACCCATGCAAAACGCAGCGGTTGCGGAGGAAGTGCGGGCGGTGATCATGCGGGCCTTGTCGTCGTCACCTGCTGCGCGATACGGATCGATGGACGACATTGCCGAATTACTCGAGCCGTACGCTGATGGGGAATCGAAATCAGAAAGCACTGTCGAACCTGCGAGAAAAGCGCAAAAGCCGCCGGTGAAGCGTTCCAGTGTTACCGCAGGAAGTCGTTATTCGACGCAGGATCTTGGTCAAGCCATTGCCCTAGCACTCGAACGCAAAGCCAAGGCTGACGCAAACGGCGGAAAATACGATTTCGATGATTTGAAGGCTGCTGCAAACGAGGTAGGCATCGATGAAGAGGACTTACGCGCGGCCCTTGCATCGTTACGCCCGGCTTTACCGCCCGTGCCGGACACATGGTCGGATCGGCGATTGCTCGAGAAACAAAAACTCCAACGTGCCGCTGCCATGTGGGGTGCATTCAGCGTATTTTTCTTTTTGCTCGACATGGCCACGGCGGGCGGAGAATGGTTTCCATTTCCGGTGCTCGTTTGGGGAATCTGGTTGGCAGTCAAAGCCGTACGATATCATTTTCCGGTCGAATTGACGCCAGAGGAAGAAGCCATCGAGCAGACCAAGGAACAATTGAAGCATCAAAAAATGATGCTCAAATTGGCATCGAAACAAGGCAACCGTCCGGTGCCCAAACTGCGTGTCGCCGAAGGTCCGCGAAAAGACCAAACAGACGACGACGAACGCGAAGCGTTGGCCGAAGAAGAGGCCGTTCCAGAAGATCGCCACGCGCGACGACGACGACGCTCACGATAAGTCACGTTCGAAATAGCTCAGTCGACGCAACATGAGCCGGCGCGACACCATTACGCCACGTTAACCTCGACCGTTTCCTCCACCACCGGCATTCCATCCCGAAGGACCACGACGCTGCCCGCAATCGATGGCACGCGTTCGCCCGGAACGATGATTCCCACGAGATTCAGCGGATCACACCCGGACAAACGAATGGTTTCTCCACGCGGCGTTTCATTCCGAATCGCTCTTAATGCGTCGAGCGCTTCCGGTAAGGCGAATTGTTCTCCGACAAACGACGCGACCAACCGTCCGCCGCGAATTTCTCCGCGCATCTCCAACCGTCGAAATGCCCGCACCAACGCTCCCCACGCGGGCGCACGCGCTTCACGCGCCACCACTTCGCGAAATACCACGCCCCAACGTCGCAAGAGCTGCCGCGCAAATCGTTCAACGGAATCCACGTCTTCGGCCGGATCGTCCATTTCGACCACGTGCGGCGCTCGCAGGAGCGACCACCGTCCCGCGGCAAAGACCGGTGCACCTCGGCCAAACCGTTTTACCTGACTAACATGCCTTGCCGGCCCCAAAAGGGTCCGCAGACCGCCAAAACCATCGCCTGTGATTCTCCCCGCCGATACCAATTCCCACAAAGCCTCTTCCACTTCGCGCCGACCAGTACGAATTCCACGCACGATGTCGTCGAAAAAGGACGCTCCTAACGTGCCCAGCATTCCGAGCACTTTCCGAGCCTCCTCCGACAAACCTTCGTCGTCAACACTCGGCGCATTCGACGGGCGGTCCATGGGCGCAAGCAACCACTGCAAATCACGCCGAATCACGATTGAAATGGGCGCCGCGCGCGTAGGAGC
>JANORL010000248.1:0-1839 GCA_031415295.1 Polyangiaceae bacterium
AACATGGGGCTCGTAGGTTGGTCGTCATGGGCAGGGTCGGCTTTCCGCCATCGGCACTCCCGTGTGTAAAGAGCCCAGACGCTCACATGCGCGTGATGCTCCTGCTCTCCCCATTCCAGGGGCAGGAGCTTGCGGGCCAGCTCGGCATCGGCGAGCGAAAGCAACCCGAACTCGTTGAGCCTATGCAGAAGCGGTTCGAGCCGGCCTTCCCAGTGTCCAATACCGTGCAGCGCCGAGACTCGAGTGTCGTCGGCCACATCATAACCCAGCAGCTTCCAGCCCTCGGACAAACGCGCTACAGATTCGGGTTCGGCGAGCAGGTCGATCCTCAGCAAGTAGTAATCATTGTTCGGGTCGGGGATCGGCAACTCGCCCAAGGCCTGATCCAGGTTTTCCGGCGTGCACTCATCAGAAAAGCCCGGGGCGTAGTAGTTCAGATATCCATCGATCGAGCGAACTTCGGAGAGATAGGGCAGGCCTAAAGGCTTGATGCTCTCGCGCCAGCCCCAGCCCTTGTCGCCTTTACGAAATTTCCTGCGTACGCTGAGATTCATAGCGTCTCCTATCGGTCCTTAAAAATGCCCGAGGTTGCCGTTCCCTCTGTCCCGCACATGGTCGTCGAAACGCTACCACAGTCTCCGGAGGCCACAAAGTCACCTTCACAACGGACAGCTTTCTCTTCGACCTTCACGCAGTCTTCACCGCGTATTTTTTGATAGGTCCGTATGCCATGCGTGTGCACACCCGCACACGGGGGATGCCTTTTGGCGTAACATTGGAGGTTGCCCTTCTTGGTGTAGCATCCCGTCGAGTTGTGGGTGCCGTTGGGCTCGGGAATGAAGCGCTCGTTCCGCGGACAATTCGGCTGCGCGGGCTGCGGTTGCGGTTGCGGTTGCGGTTGCGGTGCTGGCGCGGGAGGTACTTGCGGCTTCGAGTTATTGATCGCCTCCTGGACCTGTCGTTTTAGGATCTCCTCGGGAGCCAAGCGGCGCACTGCTTCGAATTCCTCGGGGCTCGTATAAGGGCGCCGCGTGATCGGGTTCAGTTCGTCCAGCCATCGCGGCGCCATGTTGCGCGGCAAGAGGGAGATGGTGACGCCGACAGTGACGCCTACGAGGAGGGGGCCAAGCGCAATGGTGGCACGGTACGGTTTGCTGAAATCCGAGGGTTTCGAATCCCGTAGGATCTCCGTCAACAGGTCCTTCACATTGGGCAGATGCGACGGACCATCCGCCACAAACAGCTTCGATGCGGGCGTTACGGCCGCACCGGACTCAGCTTCCGGCGCCGGCCATAACGTCGTCCGAAGCACGGCGGCCATGCACGCTTCGGTATCGCGATCACCAAGCGTCGACGTTTTCACGTACGCCGAATCGGCCTCGCCTTTTTCATCGATATACACGTTGAAGTTCATCGTGTAACTGAGAGCCCCGAGGCGACCGGCGCTGGCACTCGGGCACCTCGCGAGCTGTTTTACGATCGGTTCGGGGACAGGCTTGCTCTCCGTCGGACGCTTGTACACCGACAAATCCAATGAAGCCTCCGGAAGCGGCGACGCTTGCGATTCGCCTGACGGCAACATCGAAAACCGTTCCGGACACTGAAGCTCATTAAAAGGAGCGGGCAAATAGCCCGTACTGCTAGGGTCTGCGTAGGGATGATACTCGAACACGGTGCGCGCCGTGGGCGCGACGCGGTCCACCACCTCCGGGTGAAAATTCGAGATAGGGTTGTTGTTTGCATCGTAGATCCATTCCGTTGCATCCTGCTCGATACCTGGCGCCAATAGACAAACCCCACGGCGATCGAGATGCGGATAGTTGGCCGCAATGGTCGTGG
>JANORL010000249.1:0-1871 GCA_031415295.1 Polyangiaceae bacterium
GGTTTGAGGAGGCGTTGCCCTTATGGCGAAGGTCCGGACGGTGCTGTGGCGTTGATTGACGGGAGTTCGAACCATAGATGGGTTATCTCGATGGGTCCGGGGAGGCGTTGCAACGTACCGACGGTAGCTTCGGAGCGACCATGTTTCGACAGATAAGTAAGCGGCGTTCTTCCGTTCGTTCGTCGTGGATGCACGCGTGGATGGCTTTCGACTTCGTATGTCGTCGTGTTTGCCGTGTGTGTCTTCGGATTCGTGCTATTGAGGTATTGGGACAAGCTTGTCGGAAGAGATTCATCGGTACATCGCAAATAGGCCACCATCATGGCGGAAGGCATCACGCTTGCGTATTCGCCATCAACGAAGCGCCGGATTCCTTCTTTGCAATAGGAAGCTACGGTGCGCGAGCTATGCCCACCTTCAATGAGTTTGCATTCGACATACATTCCATAAGTGCCGGCGCGTGCAACTCCTGCGGGTGGTTTGGGTGGTCGAATGACGAAATCTGGTTTTTTTGTATTTATATCGAATGGCTTTCCGGTGCGATCAGGCAATCCTTCGCTCTCGGTGATATACGTGAACACGTCATCATTAAATTCTGGGATCGGGCGATTCTGGTCCGTGCGCAGCTTCTCCAGTTCGTCTCGAAGCAAGCGATTGATGGGCGTTTCGTCGGCGTCGTCCAAAGAAATGCCCTGAGCGAGCGCCTCTGTGGGCAAATTGTTCCAAGCTTCGCGGAGGGCATCCTCGATGGCTTCTTTCAACAGGTCGGACAGGTCGGGATATGGTATCGCCGGTGCCGTATCTTCAGGCGAGCGCGATGGCCCCGATCCAAGACGCATGGATGGCGCGAGCGTGGTCATGCGTTCGGCTTTCCCTCTAAGACGTTGGCGTGTTCTTGGAGCAGGTCAATGGCGAGAAGGCGTGCCCGCGACGAGGTAAAATAGCGATATTGTGCGACGATTCCAATCAGCAGTGTCGTTGGCGAATCGATAGCAATGATTCGAGTTGCGGCAAGCGAATCAGCAGCATTGACGAGGGCACCGAGTGCGGCATTGTCTTCTCGCAATGCAGGCGGCGATTGGCCTTTTTCATGACTGTCCACTTGGAGCACGATCCATGGTTCCGTCGGGGCATGGCGTATCATGCGGAAGCTCAGCGTGCGCCCTCGTCGAGTTAGAAATGGCGCGACAATCCTGTGGACGCGATCGCTGTATTTGGTAATGGCTTGTTCGTCTGGACGAGACTGGGCTTTGGTTCGCGCATGAGCAAAAGGCGAAGCGATGTCGAGCGTATCAGTAATGACTTCGCGATCTGCGCGGCTCAATCCGTACACTTCGGCAATAAAAGCGTCAACCTCGTCGAGTGCTTCGCGACCATGACGAATGAGCCGGTCGGATAATGGTTCAATCTTCTTTTGGAGTGGTGCTGGCAATTGTTCGAGGGGACGAAATGGTAAACGATAGAGATCCTCGACGAGCATGACGTCACGCTCGAAACCGAATTTGCCGCTGGTCAAGAGTGCATGATATTGGAGAAGGTGACTATTAAAGAGCAGCAACAGGTAACGCGCTAGACGAGATCCGTTTGGATGTTCAGTGCAACTGAATCCAGCAAAGGATTCGTTATAAGCAATATCGTGGAGGCACAAATGCGCCGCGGGCGTAGATCGGTCGACGGGTAACGTTTCTGCTACGAGCACGAGAGGCGGATCATAAATGGTTCGCGCTCGTGAGTGTTGCATGGACGTGTCCTTGGGGACCAAAGGCAAATGTAATTGCTGAGGCTCAACCAAGAAAGGCAAGTTCGATTCGCGTCGCAACATGGGTAACCCCCAAAGATCTTTGGCGGGTTTCTTGGGCCGCGACGTGGGG
>JANORL010000250.1:0-16250 GCA_031415295.1 Polyangiaceae bacterium
TGGTTGCCGACGACGGCGATGACGAGAACCTTGTCGCGGAAGCGACGAAATTAGCGAAAGCTTGGCTTTCAGACCGGAAAGCGGTGGATCCGGATATCATCACAACGGCTCTGCTCATTGCAGCATCCCATGGTGATGCGCCGCTCTTCGATGCATTTGTGGCGGAAGCGCAAAAGGCGCCAGAACGTCTCGATCGCAATCGTATTCTCCGCGCAATCGGGGCCTTTCGCAATCCGGCCATCTTGGAAAAAGCGTTCGGTTTGTCGCTCGACCCCGCCTTCGATGCTCGTGAAACCATGGATATTCTCTGGATGGCGTCGGGGCATCCGGCGACGACGGAGCGAGCGTTTTCATTTTTGAAGAAAAACTTCGACGCCCTTGCCGCTCGATTGCCCCGTGAATACCCCGCGGAATTGTCGTGGTTTGGCGCGGCACTTTGTGACGACAAACGTCGTGATGAAGTGATAACGTACTTCAAAGATCGTTCACCCAAGTATGCAGGCGGAACACGTACGCTTGCACAATCGCTCGAAGTCATGCGCATTTGTTCGGTGCGGCGAACGGCGCAACAACCCCAAGTCGAAGCATTTCTCAAGGCTCGCAAATAAGGAAATTCCTATGTGGTTCAATACAAATCCGTCCGATCCATCCTATGCGGATTCCGCTCCGCACCGAATTGCCAATGTCGTGACCATCGATGCATCACCGCAACGAGTCTTCGACATTTTCGCGACGGCTGAGCACCAAGAAGAATGGATGCAGGATTTCCAAATGTGTCGTTGGACCAGTGGCGAGCCACATGGTGTCGGAACGACGCGGGAAGTCGAATTGAAAGTCATTACGGCGAAAGAACGGTTCTTGATCTGGGAGCCAGGCAAGCGGCTCATGTTTTCGGTCGATGCCATGACGTTGCCCATTGCCAGTCAAATGCTGGAAGATATGCGTTTCGAGCCGCTTTCGGGTGGTTCAGCCACGCGCCTCGTTTGGCACATTCATTACTCGCCCACGCGAATTGCTACGCCGATCCATCCTGTGGCCCGTGCGGTTTTCGGCCACATGTTCAGCTCTGCGGCCAACAAGCTTGCCCAATGGGTCAAGACCAACGGTTAACGTTTCGTACGAACCTTGGTGCTCACGCGTGACGCGTAGCGATTGCTGGTCACGTCGAATTTGGGTATCGTCCAAATCGAATTGTCTGATTAACCCTTCAAAATACCACGCACGGTTTCGGCATCCGCTGGGGCAATCCGATGAAACACCGGTTGCAATCCTTCGATGTCGCGTTCACCAAATGCGCCGCTCGACGCAAATGCCCGTGCACGTGGGCCATCGAGCACGAAAAAGAGATCTTGCAAATCTCCAGGAACGGGGCTCTCGATGACGTCGACGATATGCGTACGCTCCAAATGTAATTCGTGGTCGCCGCATTGAATGAGGACGCGGCGGTCCGTTACCCAATAACGCGTTTCCGATTGCAGGCGTGCGGGGCGAATCACGGAACCATAAATGACGAACAGAGCGGCACCGGCCATGAGCAAAATGGTGAGGGCGAGCGACGTGACCAGGGCGTAAAATTGAATTGAATTCGGTTCCATTCCGCCATTCGTGACAGTGCTTATCGCGTGCACTGCGCGAATCGAAATGAATACCGAGGCAAACCCCATGAGTAGCCCTAACGCGAGTCCCGCAAGGGCTCGAGTATTCGCTGGAAGCCAATTGCCCCAATGATTCGGCGGACGCCCGGACCACAAGACACGTTCTCCGTCATCGAGGCGCTGGGCCAACAAACGTTCGCCATCTCCTGCGGGCGTTGCCGGCGTAATTCCGCGAATGATGGCCCAAATGCGGTCCGGCGCGACGACGCCCGTCAATACAATGGACAAACGTCGACGAAGTGCTCCTGTAGGTACAGCCCGTACCAGTTCGAGGTCGCCAATGCCTGGATGACTCGGATCCCAATGAATTCGAGCATAACTAATGGCCGCTCGATCCATTGTGCGTCGAAATTGTCCCCGCTTGATCCAAACGAGCCGATCCGTTACGACGTATTCGAATTCACCCAGCCACCATTTCGGCCCCTGATAAAGTCCTACCGCAAGAACCGCAGACCAAGCGGCAAATGCCAATTGCGAGCCTGGATTGCCTTCGAGCGCTGTCGCGACGACGATCGCCGAAGCTGTCGTGATGGCTGAAGTCACCCCCATAACGACAGCCGCAATGTGATACATCGGCGGGCAAGCCACGACTTTCGGTCGCCCAGACCAAGCGACGGGTTGATCGAACAGGGAATCGCGCGTCAACCAATACCTCCGGTCGTTCGATCAGGGTTTGGGCGTTTTGGGCGTAATGCGCGCCGCTCGTTCGCGTTCGAGTTCACACGCGTGGCGCCTCACTTTGGCGAGCGAGACATAAGCATCATCGTCGGGAGCACGGTCGATGTAGCGATCCCACGCTTCGAGCGCATGCCCATACTCGAATATGCGATCGATGGAATTCGGCTCGTTACGCGCTTTCACCCACGCGCCGAGCGCTTTGTACCAGTGTTCGTCGTGCGGCGGCGAATAAAACCACGAATCGCTATTGATTTTTTCGTCAATTGAATCGTATTTCCGAGCCCATTGAATTTGTTCGAGGCCCTCTTCCAAGTTACCATTGCGATCCAGCGCAACAGCCAATCCCCAAAAAGTCGTCACGCCATCATGCAGTTCATCGTAAAACAAAGATGCAAGCGAATCTCGATATCCGCGAATGGCATCGTCCAAGCGACCTAAACCCATATACGATTCGGCGCGATTGGCCAAGAGCATGGCGCGGCGTCGTCCCTGCGGTTCGAGGGCCAGTGCTTCGCCATAGGCATGTATCTCTTTTTCGCGTTGCCCAAGAACGGCATAACAAAGAGCCATTTCGTCCCACGCAATGAGAGCCGTAGCCGGTGCAGGCCGAGATGTTATGACTGTCGCCAAAATTCTTGCCGCTTCTTCGATACTTTTTGCGTGGATCGGCTTTTGTGCAGTGGCCAAAGTGCGCGACACACTCGCATATTGCAAGCGCACCATCATGTTTGGACTTGTCGCTCCCCCAGCTTGTTCGAGCAATTGACGCGCTTTGATGTTGCTAGCTTGCGCCGCGTCGTCATTTCTCAGAACCAAGCCGCTCTCCAGCTTGAGACGCGATTTTTCAAGCGCGTGATCGACGAGCACTTTTTCCGCTTCGTCACGGAGCAATTCGCGTGCGGCAGCATGAGGACGTCGGGCCGATGCCCACACCGAAGGAGCCGCCGCCGAATCAGATATTTGGCCGAAACAAACGCTCGCAAAAGCCACCGTCGCCCAGGCAAAACGCGGAAGATCTCGCAAGATCATTTGGCCTTCCCTGGTTTTTTTGCGGCATCGAGTCGTCCACGAGCAGCGCCAGCCCACGGTCCTTTGCCGCCTGGTCCTGCGAGATACGCTTCCCAAAGTTTCGCCGCATCTACAGGGTTTGCTGTGAGTGCGTCGAGGCAAACCTTGTCTTCGGGTGCCACCAGAAACTCGAGCGGTGTGGCCCGTGTCTCGGCGGGTGCTGGTGCGTGAGCATCGGCGAGCACCGCATCGGCCTGTACACGATCTCCGCTGCGATCCAGAGCAAGCGCGAGCGAGACGAGCACGTCGTTCGCTAGAGCTGTCGGGGGCCTTTGACGAGCCTCGCGAAGGTACGCCACGGCTTCATCGAGCGAAGGCCGAGATCCAGCGGCAACAGGTGGCGTTTTTGCAGCGACCGCCATCGATACGTGCGCGGCTTCGAGCAATACGAGAACGCGACGATCGGCCGGTGCAAGCAGATCGATACGGGGCACGAGCGCGCGATACACCGCGAGTGCTTCGTCGAGTTTGCCCGTCTTTCGTAGGACTTCCGCGAGATCATGCATCGTGGGTGGGTCTTCGACACTGCGCGCATCGATGTTCCGCGCCGCTTCGAAATCTCGTGCAGCATCGTCGATCTTGCCAAGCGCAAACGCTGCACGTGCCAGGAGCACTCGCGGCGCCGCGCGACCGGGAAGTGCTGTATCGGCCGCTTTTGCGGAAGTGGCGGCAGCCTTCGGATCCGTGCCGAGTTGAGATTTGGCACGAGCAACGAGGTCACAATAGCGCCCGAGTTCCGGCGTGCGCGCGAGTTGCCAGATGGTGGGTCGGCGCGACAAACCCCCGCGGACTGGCGACATACATTCGCGGGGTCGGCCCGATGCCGCTGCTGCCGTCGCGAGGCTCGTCCCTTGGTTGGGCAAGAGCGGAGACGAGGCAAGGAGCAACGAGACAAGGGCAGCGCCGTGCAGCACGCGTCAAGCATATCATGCAGCGGCCTTATGCTCGCGATGTAATGAGTTGTTACGAAGGAGTTGACACCACGAGCGGAGCTGATCAAGAATCCGTCCCAGCGTACGGCACTCCTTCATCGAATCTGGAAAGGCTCGCTCCATGCAGAACGTTGGAAACATCCTCGTGTACATTTCTTCGTCGTTCCCCCTCATTGGCATGTTGTGGTCCTTCAAGGACAAAGTGCCCATGGCTGCGTGGGCCCTGTTCTTTTTTGGCGGGATGATCATGTCGGGCGTCGGCGGCGCGCTCCAAGCAATCGGCGCTCGTCAACAGACCTGATCCGACTCAACGTCGAAAAGTTCGAGAAGGTTGCTCGTCGCGCGAACGAGCGTGGGCGCGTCTGCTCTTGAAGAGCAGGCGCGTTTTCATTTTGTCCTCAAAATAATGTGTGAAGTTGTGCCGAAACACCGCTGTTAACGCGTCGTTTGTCGCGCATGTACACGTCGTGAGTAACGAACACGCGCGTGATCGATCAGAGCGGCGTTGGGATCAAGTGGGTTGTTGAAGCGGGTGTGAGTAGCGCGGCGAGCTTGCAACGGGCGTGTTGCGCGAGTCGCAGGCACATGGGGCGGTTTGTCCAAAATCTGGTAGGCTGCGAGCATGCGTCGTCACCAACAGCCTCCGTCTCCCGAGGAGAGTCTGCGTCAGCTCGAGCGCATGTTGCGAGAAAAAGACGGCCTTAAACTGCTAATGATGCAGATGCCGCAAGGTTCGACGATGGCCGATGCAATGAAACTGCACAGGAAGCTTCATCAGCTTCGTCGCCGACCGTGTAGCTTTTTGGACAAGGAGTTGGGCATTGTTCGAGATCAATTCGGACGTCCGCGCGAGACTTGATGGCGCTGGAGTGTCGTGGTGCATGATTGGTGGGCTTGATTGTGCGTGCTGAATCTTTCCGTCCTAGCCTCCGAACCGCGTTCACGCAAACGCATCTTTGACGATGATCGTTTCATCGCGCCTTGGACCGACCGACACCAAAAACACTTTGACGCCGACCGAAGTCTCAATGAAATCCACGTAATCGCGCGTGGCTCTTGGTAATGCGTGTATCGACCGCGCTGCGGATATCGTCTCTTTCCACCCAGCCATTTCTTGGTAGACCGGACGAACTTTGTCGATATGCCGTATCGGCAATTCTGTCGTCCGTCCCTCGGGGGTGTCGTATGCGACGCATACTTTTATTTTTTCAATGCCTGTCAAGACATCGAGTTTCGTTACGGCTAGCCCATCCAAACCATTGACACGCGCAGCATATCGCAACGCCGGTAAATCCAAAAACCCCGTTCGCCTCGGCCGACCCGTTACGGATCCGAATTCACCACCCGCAACTCGAATTCGTTCTCCGAGCGCGTCGTGCAGTTCCGTCGGAAACGGTCCTTCGCCCACGCGTGTCGCATATCCTTTCGTGATGCCAATCGCGCGCTTGATACGCGTTGGCCCCACGCCTGCTCCCACGCATGCGCCTCCCGCTACGGCCGATGAGGACGTGACAAACGGGTACGTCCCGTGGTCCAGATCGAGCAACGTACCTTGCGCGCCTTCGAAGAGCACGCGTGCTCCTTGCTTGATCGACACGTCGATGAGCGCCGCAGTGTCCGTGACAAACGGCAAGATACGCGGCGCAAGCATGCGTAACTCGGTCATCATCGCCGCGACTTCAGGCATTTCACCGCCGAACGCACGTACCACTGGGCCCCACACGGCAACATTCGACGTGAGTTTTTCCTCCAGAACCCCAAGGTCGTACAAGTCGCCGACGCGAATGCCGCGACGAGCTGCTTTGTCTTCGTAACAAGGTCCGATGCCCCGTTTTGTCGTGCCGATCTTCTGCGCGCTGCTCGCTGCTGACTCACGAAGCCCGTCGACCACGCGGTGGTACGGCAGCACCAAGTGCGCGAGGTCCGACATGAAAAGTCGCCCTTTCGTCGACGTTCCGCGCGCTTCGAGCGCATCGATTTCGCTCAACACGACCGCAGGATCGATCACCATGCCTTGCGCCATCACGCATCGAGCTTCGGTGCGCAAAATGCCGCTCGGCACCAGACGCAACACGATTTTCTCGTCGCCAACCACGAGGGTGTGACCTGCATTCGGTCCGCCCGCGAAGCGCACGACGACATCTGCACGCTCGGTGTAGATGTCGATGATCTTCCCTTTTCCTTCGTCGCCCCACTGCGCACCGACAATCACGACCGCACTCATCCCGACTCCTCTCGTGCTCGATTCTCGAAAGCGGCGTGCACGTTAGTACAGTCGCGCCACCTCTCAAGCCTTGCGCGTCATGCCTTCATGCTTGATCGCATCACCGACGCAGAGCTTCCATTGCCCGCGTCGCTCTGGGGTGGTACCAATCGATAACGAACGCGAGGTGCCTTCGGCCTTGCAGGAGTGAGCCCACCATGGGTCGATTGAGCATTCCCGAACTGCTTCTCATCCTCGGCGTTGCGTTGCTGCTTTTTGGAGCTGGACGCATCTCCGACATTGGCAAGGGCCTCGGCGAAGGAATCAAAAACTTCAAAAAGGGCCTGAAAGAAGAAGATCCGCCGAAGCAACTTCCCAAAAAGGAAGACGACGGCAGCGAAAAATCGTCTACGTGAAACCGTTCCCTCGGTTCTCGTAACGGTTCTCGTAACGGTTTGCAAACGAGCGTTTCTCGTCGATGTCCCTCGTCGACGTTGCTCGCATCGCGTCTATACTCCACACCACCTCTATGAAGATCTCCAGGCGCCTTGGGAAGGTCGGCATCGTCTCTGCGTCGCTCATCGCCGCGTCGTTTTTCGCGGTGCAGTTCGGTGCAGGTGGTTTGTGGAGGGGCTTCGAGCCCGCGTTGGCAGTTACGGTTGCAGGACCCGCGGCCAAACCCCCGTACGATCTCACGCGCCTCGATGCGGTCAACGAAACCCTCAAGCTCATTCGCGACAAATACGTCGAGCCTGCACGGGTAAAACCCAAAGAGATGCTTCTTTCGTCGCTCAACTACGTCCAGCGTGATGTCGCGCAAGTCATCATCACCCAAGATGGTCCGGACGAAGTCACCGTTCGAGTCGAAAATAAAGAGAAGAAATTTCGCGTCGACAACGTGCAAGGTCCTTGGGACGTCTCGGCACGCCTCCGCGAAATCTTCGGGTTTCTCCAGACAAGCCTCAAAGGGTCCGAAGTAGACCTGCGCGAAGTCGAATATGCGGCGTGCAACGGCATGCTTCATACGCTTGACCCGCACTCCACGTTCCTCAGCCCCGAGGCGTACAAAGAGATGAACGTTTCGACGTCGGGGCATTTCGGTGGCCTCGGCATCGTGATCTCGATTCGCGATCAGGTCCTCACGGTCATCAACCCGATGCCCGAAACTCCCGCAGGGCGCGCAGGCATCAAGCGTTTCGATCGCATCGTCAAGATCAACAACGAGTCGACGCTCAACATGCCGCTCGATGACGCTGTTCGTCGCTTGCGTGGCGATCCCGATACGAAAGTCACTGTGTGGGTCACGCGCGATGGCGATGGTGGGTGGCAAACGCCGAAAGCTTTCGATCTGACGCGCGAAGTCATCAAAGTTCGTTCCGTCGAATCACGTGCGCTCGATGGCGGCGTTGGGTACGTACGGATCAAGAATTTCCAATCCACGACGACCACCGAACTCGAAGTGGCCTTGACAGACCTTCGAGCGAAGGGTTCGCTCAAGGGGTTGGTCTTGGATCTTCGTGGCAATCCTGGCGGTCTGCTCGATCAAGCCACACGTGTTGCCGACAAGTTCATCTCTGATGGTGTGCTCGTTTCGACCGTCGGTGCTTCCGAAGGCCGCGAAGAAAAGAAGGCACATGGTCCGGGGACCGAGCCGCCGTATCCCATCGCGGTGCTCGTGAATGGCAGTTCGGCGAGCGCGAGCGAGATCGTTGCAGGCGCGCTCAAGAACCACGATCGCGCTGTGATCGTCGGGACAACGACGTTTGGTAAAGGCAGCGTGCAGTTGGTTTTTCCGGATGTAACCCCCGAAAAAGCCGCGCTGAAACTGACGATTGCGCAGTACCTCACCCCGGGCGATGTCTCCATTCAAGGTGTCGGCGTCACGCCCGATATCGAACTCGATCCGATGACGGTCGACGACCTCGAGATGGATCTGACGATGCAGAAGGATGGTCTCCGCGAGCGAGATTTGTCTGCGCATCTAACGAACGGCAAAGCTGCTCCGGCGTCAAAACCCCTCGAAACTGTGCGTTATCAGCTCACAAGCGTCGACCGTGAAGAGATGCGTGAGCGAGGTGGTGATGTCGACGATGATTTCCGCGTCGACTTTCCGATTCGGTTTGCTCGGGACTTCGTGTTGAAGGCTCCGCAGACGCAGCCGCGAACGGCGCAGGTCGAGTCGTCGAAGGATTTCATCGAGCAAGCACGCAAAGACGAACTCGGCAAAGTCGCTGGGGAATTGCAGAAGCTCGGTGTCGATTGGTCGGACGCACCCGATGCCGCAGTAGGTCCGCAAAAGAGCGAAATCGAAGTCAAGATCGCCACGGATCGTCCGAACGACGAGGTCGTTGCGGGTGAGCCGATGACGCTCACGGTGACGGTAAAAAACAACGGCAAACAGCCGATTTATCGCTTACGCGGAGCGACCGAGAGCGACAACGGATACCTCGCGCAGAAAGAACTCATCTTCGGCAAGATTGCACCCGGACAAACCAAAACAGCGAAGACACCTCTTGGTTGGTGCGAAGTCGACGGGCGCAAAGCTGGCACCACGAAACCTCGAGCAGCCAATCAAAAACGCGTGTGCAAGATCCCGATGGATGCCCTCACGCGTAGTGATGGTTTGCGCGTGAAGTTCGAAGCTACAGGTGGGTTCGAGCCGGCGCCGGTGGAAGTTCGTCCGACGATCAAAGCCATCGAACGACCGCTGTTCCAGTACGCGTATCAACTCGCGGACGATCGCGGAGGCAATGGCGATGGCCGCATTCAGCGCGGTGAAGCCGTGACGATGTACCTCACCGTGAAGAACATCGGCAAAGGCAAATCGTTTGACTCCCAAGCAAATATTTCAAACCTTTCGGGTGACGGACTGTTGTTGCGTGCGGGTCGGTTTGACATTTCAAACATGAACCCTGGCGACGTGCGTAACGTCGTCTTTACGTTCGATGTGCAGCCGCAACTTCAGGAAGCTGAAGCATCGTTGAGTTTGTCCGTTGGGGATCGTGATTTACGCGAGTACGCAACGGAGAAGGTCAAGATCCCCGTGCTCTCGACGTTGGCGATCACGAAAGAAATCGGGACACTCAAAGCGGGTACCGATGGGGCGACGCTGCTTGTTTCGCCAGATGCTTCGGCGATGGTGTTTGGTCGTCTTCGCGCGGGAGATTCGGTTGCCGTGCAAGGCAAAGCGGGTGACTTCTACAAAGTCGATCTGGGCAACGCACGCTTCGCGTTTGTCCCGGCCGCACAGATGTTGCCTGGAGGAACACCAGCGGCAACCGTGACCTTCGACGACGTGTACACGCATGCGCCTCCGACGCTCGAGATCGCGGCGGCTGGTTTGGCTACGCGTGACGACAAGATGAAAATTTCGGGCGTGGCATCTGATGGAGAACGCCTTCTCGATTTGTACGTCTTCGTAGGATCTCGGAAGCTCTACTACAAGTCGAATCGTGATGGATCGGATCCCAAGAAGACGAGTTTCGACTTCGATGCGCCGCTTCGTCCGGGAGTCAATGTCGTCACGGTGGTGGCGCGAGAGAATCCCGATACGATCACGCGACGCACGATCGTCATTCGCAAAGACGCGGGTGATGGCGCGATTCTGAAGACCCCGAAGACGGACGATCCCGTTGCGGACTGGCTCGGCGGGCCAGGCGTCGACGTTCCCGAAGATTGATCGACGACACATGCCAACCCTCCCATCAACCCTGAGATCTGGAAGCTTCGTGCCGTGGGACTGCTCGCCTGGCTTGGTTTAAAGCAGGGGGACGCGTACCCCAATCTCGATGCGCTTCTAGCGGAGCTGCGTCGGGCATTGCCGGACGACGAGAGCGTCGTCTTGCGGTATATCGCCGCCGTTGCTGTGTTGCTCGTGCAAGTTGCGAGTGCGGATGGTCGTTTCACGCAGCGTGAAGAGCAAACGCTGCGTGAGCTGCTCACGCACATCAAGGGGCTAAAGCCTGCCGACATCGACGCTGTGGCGCGAGGTCTCGAAGGCACCGTGACGGAATTGACCGACGAGGAGCGTGCGGTTTGCGTACGTGAACTCAAGTCGATTTGTGACGGTCGTGAGCGTTTCGAGGTCGTACGACTGTTAGCGAAAGTCGCAGCGGCCGATGGAACACTCACGGCTGCGGAACGGGCGGAGCTGCGACATGTGGCGTCGGATCTCGGAGTGCCGGATGACGAGATTGATGCGATCGAGAGCGAAGCTTCGTGAACGAGTAACGAAGGAGATTGTCCGGACGATCAGGTGCCTTGGTGTTTGGCTTGGTCGGACGAACGTTGTTTCATCGCGGAAAGAGCGACGAACAGGACAAACACTGCGGCACCGGTGATGGCGACGAACGTGCCGGCATTAAAGACGTAGTGCCAGTCGCGTGAACCGGCCAAACCCATCACGAAAATGCCAAAGAGCACGAGGCCGGCGCCAATGACGGGATCGGGCCCGTCGTTGTGCACTTCAGCAACGTCGCTTTTCGCGGAGGTCTCCTCCGGCGAGGGTTTGTCGGGTGTTTCGGCGCTCGGTTCCATACGCAGCGTTCGCTCGAGGCGAGCCTAGCAGCCCGTGGAACGATTGAAGAGGCAAATGTAAGGACGCGATTCATCGCGCCCTCTGAAGGCGCATCGAAGAGGCGCGATGAAGCACGCCCCAACATTCGGAAAAATCAACGGACTGCTCGTTTGGGATTTGTCGGTACCGCACCGCTCTGTCCCAAATCATTCGAATTGGTCGTAATTCGACTGCGCTACTTGCGGCGTACGTTGGATGGTTTTGACATTTTGATGGCCGATGTTGATGATTTCGGCGCGGTAGAGCACGTCGCCTTTGGCCGTTACGATTTCGCCTTCGATATCACCCCAGCAAAACTCGGGGCTCGACGTCGACCGCATGAGCGCATGTTTTTTGCCAATTCGAACGCGGTATGTATTGCGCCTGGCTGGTAGTGGTTCGTGGCCCACGGTTGCGGTGACTTGTTCAGACTGGAGCAGTCGTTCGTTTTCGTCTGCACTGACGATGGTTCTGGCCATCAAGCTTCGAAACTTGTCGGCCGAAATCAGCACGAGACGATCGCCTTCGATGCGGGCAGCGGAGAGGATTTCGTCACGGTTTGTCGGAGCGTCACTCAGACGTACGCGATACTTTTCCTTCTTGCGCCCTTGCTCCAGGATCACGTCGGCTTCGAGGGTTTCGCCGGTACGACCAATGATGCGCTTGGTCAGGGTTGCGGTGAGCTTTTGAATGCTGCCCGAGAATCGATACACGATGAAGTCGCCAACGTTGCGTTGCCGGTACTCGCGTTGTGGTCCCGGCGCATTCGCAACGTCTGCTCCGTACTGGTTCGCTTGTCCGCCGTAAATCATGACGATGGGCGGAGCTTGCGGCATGGCAGGGCTCTGCTGAAGGGCTGTTTCGGTGCAGCCGAGAGCAACGATCGAGGCCAGTGGGAGAAGAATCCGATGCATGCGATTTGGGTACGAGCAGATCGCATGCATGGCCCAATTTTCTGCGATCGTGGCCGCTACATGGTCGCGCGACCTGGTCCATCGTTGATCCACCTGGGGCATTGATGCTCCACCCCCATCCGTGGTTCATCGTGCCCATTGCCGATTGAATCTACCGTTTGAGTACAAAAAAACAATGCGGGTGGATGGCGTGCTGCATGCAATGAGGATCTGGGGCCTTTTCATCCTGACGCCGACGGGCCATTATGGAGTGCATGGGTACGATGAGAAAAGAATCAGCAAAGTCGCGAGTTTTTCGCGCAGTTGTGATTGGTCTTGGCGTCTGTGTCCTTGGCGCGTTGGGCGCGGCGGGCGGTTGCGTACAGCAACCGACGCAGCTCGAGCCGTTGACGGGTCCAGCGGGAGGATCGAGTAGCGGAAGTTCGACGGGCGGAGCCGCGGAGAATGCAGGCCGAGATGCATTTAATGCGATGCAAGCTGATTTGATGCAGGCATGTGGTACGTGTCATGACATTGCCGGATTGGCCGATACGCCATTTTTGGCCGGGCCGGATCGATATCAAGCATTCGTCAGTTGGCCCGGAATTGTGGCGACGACGCCCGAGCAAAGTATTTTGCTCACGCATGCCATTACGGGCAAAGGTCATGTCGGGACGAATTTAGATTCGTCCGCATTAAAGGACACGTTGCTTCCCAAGGTCAAAGCGTGGCTTGCCGAGGAAGCAAAGACATTCGTTGCGCCGGTGCAACAAGGTCCGTTTATCGAACCGTTTGCGCCGATCATTGGATTTAATGCCGTGTACCTCGAACCGCTCGGTAAAGAATTTGCGGGTATGGCCATCACGTTCAGTGCGGATTTGTTATCGGCCACGACGCTCGAATTGAGCAACATCGAATTGCACCCGACGTCGAAGGCGGGATTGCATGTCGTCCATCCGTTGTTTGTCATGTATCCGGTCGGATCCGATCCGATCCCGGATCCGGTCGATAGTTTCTCGAATGTGGATCAGACGTTCGAGAGAGGCCAATCGGGGACGCTGGGACCGGGGACGCTTGTCCTTGTGAATTGGCAACAGGATGCGCGTTTGAATCTCGCATTCGAGACCATCGAGGCGGTCCTGCCAAACGATCCGGATGCGGGTGATGACGGTGGAACGCCAACGGGCGGGTGCAAAGACGTTGCGGCATTCGACGCAAACGCTCGCGGGAATTTGCAGCAACGTTGTTTTAGTTGTCACGGTGGTGGAAATGGTCAAGCGACGGCGGCGCTGGATATGTCCGAATTGATGGCGGATTCGGCGAAGGCTTGCGCGCAGGTGAAAAACCGCGTCAATCCGGGTGATGCACCAGCAAGTCAGATTTTCGTGACGACAAATCCCAATGGGAATGCAGCACATCCCTATAAATTCGGCGGCAACGCCGATACGTTCAACAATTTCCGCAGTGGTGTCTCTATTTGGATCACTGCGGAGCAATGAGAACGAGGAAAGGTAGGCGGCGGATGAAGACAACTTGGATACTCGGCTTGCTCGCCGCACTCGGAGCGAGCTCATGTTCGAGCCAGGGGCCCACAAGCCTCGATCCTGGATCGAATAATAACGCGACGAGTGGCGGCAATACGACCGGTGGTGGAACGACGACGGGCGATTTTAACGACCCCCCGCCGGTGCCAAAAACGGTTCTCGACGATCGCGTCGTGAATTATTCTGATGCATTGCGAACTGCTTCGCTGAAGCTCGTGCGCGACCTTCCAACCTTGCAGGAAATCAAAACCCTGGCAGGTGCGGTCGATCAACGCGCGACATACGAGCAACAAATCGATGCATTGTTAGCCGATCCGCGTTTTACCGCGCGAATGATCAAATGGTGGCAAGACACGATGCGCCAAGGTGGCGGAGCGGACAACAACAAGCCGAGCCGCAATACGGCGCCGGTATTCGCTGCGCGCGTCATGGTCGAGGGCAAACCGTACACGGACCTTTTCACCGCTGCAACGAATACGTGTCCCACGTATGATGGTGCAACGAACACCTTCGCGGACGGCGATTGCAACAATGGCGTGACCACGCATGCTGGTGTTCTCACGAACCCCGGCGTCATGATGCAATTCTTCAGCAATATGGCGTTTCGTCGAGTGCGTTGGGTGCAGGAGGTTTTTGCGTGCACCAAGTTCCCGGCCGAATACGCTGTGCAACCTACGCAAATCAATGGTGCCGATTACACTGGCCCTTGGGCTTTCGGTTCGATCGCCACGTCGCCCATCGATTTTCAAGATACGTCGTCGGTTGTTTGCGCGAACTGTCACGTGACCATCAATCGCATTGCGCCGCTGTTCGCCAATTTCAACGCCGACGGCCAATGGATGGATACGTCTCAAGTCGTGACCCCCACGGTACCTGATCCGCTCACGACCGAATTGAGTCATTGGCTCAATCCGGGCGAAACGACGGCTTGGCGTATCAACAATCCGGTCAAGGACTTGCCGGAACTTGGCAAAGCAATGGCGGCCGATCCAGACATTGCCGAATGTGCAGTCGCACGTATGTACAACTTCGCGATGTCGAAAGAAGACATCGTGAGCGATCTGGCTACAGTGCCGCTCGAAGTGCTGCAGCCGCACATCGACGACTTCAAGGCCAATGGCATGAACCTCAAGGAAACGTTGCGAGCAATTCTGCTCAGCGACGACTTCATCAAGTTCTAGACGCTGCGGAAAGAAAGGAGAATACGATGAACAGAACTATCTCGATGTTTTTCCGCGGCGCTGCAATGGCCCTCGGAGTAGGTCTTGTTGCAATGGCTTGCGTGGAGCAACCGTCCGGCGATTTGAAGCCGGCGCCCATTCCGATCGACGACCCGACGAAAGATTTCGAAAACCAACCCGGTGTTTTTGCGGGTGGCGAAGACAATACGCAAAGCCACATGGGTGATCTTGGTGATTTCGGGGCCAAGGATCCGTTCGAGATTTTGGCGCAACGCCAAGAAGAAGGACCACTCGAAATTCGCACGCGTCTACATTCGTGCCAAAAACTCCAGAATGCAGCCCTCCGCAACGTACTCGAATCGCTCGGTGTCAATATGGACGCCACGGGTGATCCGCCGACGGCTGGTCAATTGCTCGCAGCAGGTGGAGGCGCTCTCGGCGCCGCGAGTTACGATGCACGCGTTGGCGAATCCATTGTTTGGAGCGCTTCCGGTGCCGCGAAACTTTTCGATATTTTCGTGCAAGCGGCTCCAGAGATCGTTGCCAATATGCCTAACGTCGAACGATGCAAAGTCGATGGTGTAGGCGTAGCGATGTTCAACGACCAAAACCAATGCAATGCGGATGCGATTGCATGTATCACGGGACGTCCAGCAACGGATTCCCACGTCGCGATTTGTAATACGATCGTGACGAAGGCGAGCAGTGTGGACAAGGGTAAGAGGATTGCCGTCGCCACGATTATGGCGGGGGCCCTTTCCTGCGAGTGAACGGAGGAAACCATGATTGACGACAACCTCAAGAATCTCGACGGAAATGCTCGGCGCAAGTTCCTGCGCTGGACGACTGCAATGGGTGCCGTTCTCGCGCTCGACCGGTCCAAGGTGCTCAACGTCATTTCGGATTCGGCCGGCAGTGCCATGGCGGATGACGCTGCATGTGCCGCGACGAACCGTTCGATCCATCTCGTGGCGGGTGATGGTGGTTTTGCGTGGTTCCAACTTCTTTGGCCCCACGTAGCTATCGCCAAAGCTGGCAATGACGGTTTTGCGTTTCATTCCAACGGCAACATCACCGACGCGACGGACACGGACAAACCGTTCGTTTACGCACCGGAATCGCCGTGGCAGAAACTCGACAAACGCCGACGCATTTCGGCTTTCATGGCCGGGACGAACCAAACGCATACGCCGACGCCCGGTTCGGCGGCTACGCTCGGTAATGGCGTGAGTATGTTGGCTGCGGCGGCATCCATTCAGCGACAAACGCCATCTTTGTTGCCGGTCATTGCCGTTACGCCGCTCAATTTCGGTACCGCTCCTGGTGCGCCGCAAATTGCAACGGTGAACAATGCCCAGGGTATGGTGTCGCTCTTCGACAGCGCGGCATCGAAAGAAACGCTTTCGGTTGCTAACGATGCGTCGCTTTTCGAGGCGTATTACAAGGCGTTCGTCGGTCTCAATGCGGCAGCTGGTCGTCCCACGTGGGCGCGTCCGCTGCGTACGGGAAAAACCAGCGCAAACTTCCTCGGAAAAAACCTC
>JANORL010000251.1:0-18017 GCA_031415295.1 Polyangiaceae bacterium
CTTGCGCCTACTCGATGCAGCACAAATGAAATTCGAAGGCGGATATGTGCTCGAAGGGACGCCGAAAGAAGCCACGCCCGCGTACCAAAAAGTGCTTCTTTACGTCGACGGACAAACCAGCCAGGTTCGTCGCGTGCTCATTCTTGACGCACAAGGCAACCGAAACCGGTTCGACTTCAGCACACCCGTCGTGAATCAGACCGTCGACAAGGGCGAGTTTGACTTCACCCCGCCCCCGGGCACGCGTATCATCAAGCCCTAAATCGTTTCAGTACAAACGAGTGTTGAACTTGACGCGTTCTGACTAGACGCAGACTCTTTGGAGAAGTGGATGAAAGTATTGGATCTGGCAAAAGTGGCGTTGTTGGCTTTGGCAGTATCGACGGCAGCGTGCGGGCAGACGTACATGCTCAAGGGTATGCAAGGCGCGCCCGATGCCGATGGAAAGATCACCGCAAAGGTGGTCACTGCAAACACGCTCACGCAGATTTCGATCCAGGCTGAGCATCTTGCTCCGCCAGAGCGCCTGCTTCCCGGTTCGACGGTGTATGTCGTTTGGGCTCGAACAAGTTCGAACGACGAGTGGATTCGTATTGCGAAGCTCGATTATGACGCTTCCTCTCGAAAGGGCAGCGTCGAAGTGGCGACGGTTCCGCTGACTGGATTCGAATTGGCGATCAGCGCCGAGAAACAAGACATGCCGAAGTCGCCCTCGACGACGATTATTTTCACACAAAAAATCTCCAACTGAACGCGGCAATTCCTCGCTCGCGTTTCGCGTAGGGCGGGCTGTAGGATGCACCGATTGCTACCACGTTTGTGGTGGCTTCGTGCATTCCTACGCGTGCCATGAACAACCCCTACGGATCTCCTCCCGCCCCGCCTTCGCCTTACGGTCAATCGCCTTATCATCCGCACCAGGCGGCGCCGCATTATGGGCCTGGGCATCCCGGTGGGCCGCCGCGGCAGGTCGAGCCACCTGACCCGGACAAACATCGGCGGATGGTGGGTTTTGGCATTTGGGGGTTGGGCATTTTGGCGGGCATTGTGCTCAACATATTATTCACCTTGGCCGAGATCGTGTTTTCGAAAACGCCGGGTCGAATGATGTCGGCGGTTCTGACGGGGGCGATATTCGCGTTTTTGCCGCTGGCGTTTTACCTGTTCATTCCGACAATCATCGACAGGTATGACCCCGAGCCGTGGTGGACGGTGGCGATGGCGTTTTTCTGGGGCGCCATTGTGGCGACAGGTTTTGCCGGGATGATCAATACGGGCGTACACGTCGTCGCGGCGGGTTTATTCGGGCCCAAAGTCGGCAATTTCATGGCTTCGGTCGTGAGTGCGCCGCTATGCGAGGAATTCTTCAAAGGGCTCGCCATTGTAGGCATGTTTTTTTTCTTGAGACGAGAATTCGACGGTGTTGTCGATGGCATCATATACGCCACATTTTGTGCGCTCGGGTTTGCCGCGGTAGAAAACGTGAGTTATTACGCACGTGCAGACATGGCCGACCAATTGGCGGGAACGTTCTTTTTGCGAGGGATTCTCGCGCCATGGGGTCATCCGTTGTACACGTCGATGACCGGTATTGGGTTTGGCATTGCTCGTGAATCGAGTCAGGGTTGGGTTCGGGTAATGGCGCCGATTGGAGGGTTTTTCATTGGCGTCTTTTTGCATGCATTGTGGAATTTCGTGCCTACGGTCATTCCGGACGCGTTTTTCATCATGCTGCTGTTCTGGTTCATGTTCATGGCGCTGTTTTTCGTCATTCTCATCGTGCTCGTGCGCCGCAAAGGCAACATCATTCGGCAATATCTGCGCGACGAAGTGCTCATGGGCAACATGAGCCAGCAGGAAGTCGATCATGTGTGTTCTCCTTTTGGTCGACTTTCGTGCACGTTTTCGTGGCGTGGAGCAGAGGGAAAGGATTTTATTTCGGCGGCAGGTCGATTGGCGCTGTCGAAATGGCATACGGCGCGGGCGATGAAGGGCCAAAAGTGGACGATTAGCGAGGATTTTATTGGGCCCTTGCGGCGGGACATCGTCCGCATTCGCGGGCTGCTCAATGCCAAGGCGCCGAGGCGTTAGAAACGCATCTCCGAAGATTGCGGCAAAGAGGAAGCTTTGCGTGGGGTTCGCCTTGAAATCGTGTTTGAAACGTGTAACATCCTGCATGTGGAACAAGCAAACCTGGCCAGCACCGAGGGAAGCATCAAGCTGACGGACTGGATTCGTGCAACTGCGCCGGAAAGACCGGATTTGCTGACGCATCTGAAGCTCCAGAAGCTTGCGTACTACTGCTATGGTGCGCTTTTGGCCTTCGGCTGTGAGGATACCATTGGTACCGTCGAATTTGAGGCATGGAAACACGGTCCGGTTTCTCGCTCGATTTACGAATTATACAAAAACTACACCAACATGCCGATTGGACGAGCGCGTAAGCCGGTTTTGCCGTCTGTCGCCGAAGAGCATCTTCTCGATGTAATGAACGTGTTTGGCCGAATGGCTGCCTGGCAGCTTCGAGAAGAATCTCATCTGGAGAAGACGCCATGGCGGGACACCTATAATGGACAGCGGGGCCAGGTGATTCCTGAAAACATATTGAGGGCGCATTTCCGAAAGAGATTTGCCAAACCGGTCCAATTTCCCGAACGACTCTTTGGCTCATCGAGTCTTCTGCTTGATCGAATACCGGTTCCAACATTTTCTACGCTCCATGAAATGTCTAAAGCCGTAACGCGGATCCTAGGAGATGCGCTATAACAAGCCCCCTTGCGAGGGGTGCAAATTCAATAGGCTCCAAGTCATACCAGAATACCCGACTTGCAAGGGGACGAGGCTCTGCGACCTCGTCGATCCAGGCTTATTGTCTCTTGCGTACCTTGAGTCGATTGAAGAATACCAGCACGCTCACGATGGGTTGTTGCGAGGCATGGTTGAACTCGAAATGCGGCAGCTTGAGCCTTTTCCCGCTAACGAAGTCGATTTCATTGAAGCCGTGCGGGATACCCATCACACCCTTCTCATACACGCGCTACCGAACATTGCTGGTCGGTTTCGCGTCGAGGGAGAAGATGTCACATTCGGAGGCCTGGGAGCAAACAAGCGCGAAGGGGATGCTCCGGACGCAATCATTGAAGGTGTAGGGCAGTCGTTCAGACTCGCGACGAGAGCTGGGTGGGCGGTCGAGCGTCGCTCAGCGGCCTTTTTAGAAAAATTTTTCCGCGTGCACCCGTTTCAGGACGGTAACGGAAGAATCGCCAGATTTTTCGTGCAAAAGATCTGTCGCATGGACGGGCGACGAATCTCGTTATGGCACATGGAAGGTAAATCAAGGCGACGGTACCTCTCTGCGTTGGAGTATGCACATCGGCACTACGTTGATAAAGGAGAACGGTCCCTCCTTTATCTCGAGCGATGGCTGCTCCGTCAGATTGAAATTGCAGACGATAACGATGGTTCGCTAAGCCTGGACGACTGAAGTTTGTCAAAATCGTGTCAATGTCGCATTGCTGCCATTCCGTCGCGATTTTGCAACCATGAATTCACACGATTGTAGCAATTCACGCTCACACCACGTCGTCTTTTCACGTCCTGTCCATCATCTCGTTACAATGACCCCGTAGAGTCCCTGGTCGATGGCGACCATACTCGTGATCGAGGACGAGCCTGCGCTGCTCAAAGTTCTCGACTACAATTTCAAGCTCGCGGGCTACGACGTGCTTTTGGCGCCCCGCGGCAGCGAAGGACTACGCCTGGCGCGTGAGCATCATCCGGACGTGGTCCTGCTCGATCAAATGCTTCCAGACGTGCAAGGCACCGAGGTTTGCCGAACGCTCCAGCTCGATCCCGGTACGCGTGATGTTCCCATCGTTTTCGTCACGGCCAAAGGGGACGAAGTCGATCGCATCGTCGCATTCGAACTCGGCGCCGTCGATTACGTGGTCAAACCATTTAGTGTCCGCGAATTGATGTTGAGGGTGCAGGCGATTTTGCGTCGGGCACGTCCATCGCCGGCATCACAACGCACCATCGAATTTGGCGTCTTGAGAATTGACGAAGATGCGCATCGCGTTTGGGTCGATGGAAGCGAAGTGGGTTTGACGTTGCTCGAATTCAAGCTTCTCGTGACGCTTTACGAGAATCGCTCGCGAGTGCAAACGCGTGGGGCGTTGCTCGAAAACGTCTGGGGATTGGATGTGGGCGTAACGACGCGCACCGTGGATGCCCATGTGAAACGATTGCGCGACAAACTCGCCGCGGCGGATTGTTACGTGCAGACCGTACGCGGGCTTGGTTATCGATTTGCGCATTCTCCAGACGAGACATTGTTTGCGGAATGACAGGTAAACGTCGAATGCAATTGTTACACAATGTTCACGAATTCGACATGAATCGACAGCATTGTCAGCCCGCGATGGAGACGCCATGAGTTTCGAAGCATGGAATATCGAGGAGAGTGATCCTGGGCGAAAAAAACGTTTGGCTGTCGGGTATGCCGCTGCCATTACGATTTGTACCGTGGTGGGAGCGGCGTTTGCATCGATCAAAGCGGTAGCGCCGATGATCGAAGAAGAACAGCCCATTGCGGTGGAATTGACGCCGACGGTCGAGGCTCCGAAACCACCACCGCCTCCGCCGCCAGAACCGACGCTGAATCCGGGGCCCAAGGTCGCGAAAAAGGCCGTTGCCGTGCCGCAAGCGGTGCCGACGGACATGCCACCGGAAGGTGATCCGGTAAAACCAATCGCATCGGGTGACGGGACGGAAGGTGAAGGGTCCGGTGAAGGGTCTGGAAATGGTGCAGCGCCACCGCCACCACCGCCACCGCCACCGCCGCCACCGCCGCCGCCGCCGCCGCCGAAGGTTGCGGGGCCCATTCAGCTTCCGGAGGACGGCACGCCGCCATCGCCGTTATCAAAACCGTCGCCGCCTTATCCCGAAGCGTTGAAGAGCGAAGGGGTCGAGGGAACGGTTGTCGTTCGGTTTGTCGTTACGGAATCTGGGGACGTGAGTGGCGTATCGATTGTTCGTGGTCATCCGCGACTCGATCCAATCGTTATCGAAACAGTAAAAACGTGGAAGTTCAAGCCAGCTATGGTCGATGGTCGTGCTGTCGCAACGTACCAGGTGGCTCGATTTAATTTCAAGATCAAGACGTAAAGAAGGAGCAAAAGCATGCAATTCGATCTCGCGCATATTTGGGCGAGCATGGGCGTCGTCTCAAAGCTCATCGCGTTTACGCTCGTACTCATGGCCATTGCGAGTATTGCAGTGGTCGTGGAGCGTGTCATTGCTTTGGGTCGAAGCAATGCGGAAACTGGGCGTTTCATGAAAGTAGCCGGTCCGTTGCTCGATTCGTGGGACATGTCGGAACTCGTCAAAGCATCGGAACGTCATCGAGTCGCGGCGCTTGCGCGTCTCGTGGGAAGTGCAGTTCGTCGTTACATACGGGCGGAAAACGAGCCTGATGGCAATCTGTCGTCTGTCGAATTGGCACGGCGAGAAGTGGGTCGTCGTCGGGAAGCCATTTCAATGGATTTGCGACGCGGCATGTCGGTTCTCGCGACGGTTGGATCCATTGCCCCGTTCGTGGGGCTGCTTGGGACGGTCGTTGGTATCATTACCGCATTCCAGAGCATTGCCGCTACGGGTTCTGGTGGTCTTGGTGCGGTGAGTGCAGGGATTTCGGAAGCGCTCATCGAAACGGCGCTCGGTCTTACCGTCGCTATCCCGGCGGTGCTTTGCTTCAATTGGTTGACGGGCAAAATCTCAGGAGTCGAAGCGGCGCTCGATCGCAGTGCGGGCGAACTTCTCGACGAAATGGAGAATCATCATGGGCGTGCAAGCGGCGAACGGATTATCGAAGAAGCAGCCTGAGCCGGAGATCAACATCACGCCGCTCGTTGACGTGGTGCTCGTGTTGCTCATCATCTTTATGGTGATTGCCCCGGAACTCGAACATGGTGAACGGGTGGAATTGCCGAGCGTGGTAAAACCCGACGAGAATGCGACATCCAAGCTCGATCCGATTACGGTGACGGTAACGGCGCGGGGCAACGTGTTTCTGGAAAAAGAGCCAATGGGCAATCTCACGACGCTCGAGAGCAAGCTCGCGCAAATCCGTCAAATCGAGGCGGATCGGCGAATCGTATTAAAAGGCGATGCGTCGGTCCAATATGCCAAGATGCGGGAGACGTTTGCGGCTTGCCAACGTGCGGGATTCAAGGGAATTGCGCTCAGCGTGAGCCAAAAAGGCGCGGGAAAACCGGACGAGGAGAGCTAGCCATGGGGATGAATGTTTCGTCTGGCGGTAAAGGCGGAAACGTCACTCCGGCAATGAACGTGACCCCCCTGGTCGACGTGGTGCTCGTGTTGCTCATTATTTTTATGGTCGTCGCTCCTCTGCTCGACAAGCAGATTTTACTGCGATTACCTGCGAAAGAAAATGTGCAGAAAAATGAGCCTCCTCCTCTCGATGCCGACAAACCTGTCGTGCTCACGGTGGATGCTCGAGGAACCATTCGCATCAACCAAAACGTGATTGACAAGTCCGAGCTTCGCGAACGATTGCGGAAAATCTTCGCAGCACGTGCCGATCAAGTTCTGTACTTCGATGCCACCGACGAAACGCCTTATGGCGTGACCGTGCAAGTCATGGATATCGCCAAACAAGGTGGAGCGAAGGGCATTGCGATATTGACGGAAAAGGTCGCCGGTAACTGAAGTTTTCATTTCAGAAGGCGAATGACGCGCGATTTTTCGCGTGCCGGGATAGGTCCATGCGACGATTGACGAACACGACGACGATTCTGTTGGCTTTGTCGATTCCGTTTTTCGCGGAACGTGAAGTTTTGGCGGCGGACGAAGCGCCAGTACCGGCGAAGGATGCGAGCGCCACGCCGCCCGCGGACGATGGTTTGCCGGGCGACGAGGAACCTTCGAGGGCGGCACCTGCTGGAAAAGGCGTCGTGTGGGGCATTGTGACCGATGCCAAGACAAAAGAGCCGGTGATCGATGCGCAGGTGTCGGTTGTCGGGACGAACAAGAAAGCGATTGCTGATTACGACGGGCGATTTCGTTTGGAGCTAACACCAGGCGTTTACGAATTGCGCGTGTTTTACCAATTGTACAAGGCTCAACGCGTGCAAAACGTGCGTATCGTCGCGGGCAAAGTCGACAAGGTTGACGTGGGTCTTTCCACAGAGGAAAACAAGCAAGAAATCGTAGTCGAAATCGAAGCAGATCCGGATCGAGCAACGGCAGCCGCGCAAACGCTGATTCGAAAAAATGCTGCCGCGTCGGGTGACGCCATTAGTGCGCAAGAGATAGCGCGCACGCCCGATCGAAATGCCGCGGATGCGGCAAAACGAGTCGTGGGAGCGTCGGTTGTCGGAGGTCGATATGTTTTCGTGCGCGGTTTGGGGGAACGGTACACGAATGCGCTCATCAATGGGACGCCATTGCCAAGTCCCGAGCCGGACAGGCAAGCGGTTCCTTTCGATATGTTTCCCACGACGGTGCTCAGCGATTTGACCATTGTCAAAACGTTCACGCCAGACATGCCTGGCGACTTCACCGGTGGATCCGTCCGCGTTCGCACGCGTGAATTGCCGGAAAAATTCACGATATCGGGAACACTCTACCTGGGAATCAACACGGAAAGCACATTTCGCGATCGATTGACCTATCGTGGTTCTAGTACCGATGGGCTTGGCATTGACGACGGGACGCGATCGCTTCCCTCGACCATTCCAAACTATCGGGTGACGCGATTGGGACCCAAGCCCGACGGTTCGGTCATTACCCGCGACGAACTCACGCAATATGGGCAAGACATCAATGCGTACATGAGCACGCAACGAGCGTTCTCGCTGCCGAATATGAGTGGCAACATTACGGTAGGCAATACGCTGAAGCGGGGAGAAAATCACGAATTTGGCTATATCGCGGCGCTCACCTATGGACGCCGTTTTCAGATTCGCAAGGACGAAATCGCCAGAACGTTCACGACCGATCCGAATGCGGCCGTTCCTGAGCTAAAACTCTTGAATGATTATCGTATCGAAACAGGGCTCGATACCGTCACGTGGGGTGGTTATGGCGGATTAACGTATCGTTATGCCAAGGACCACAAAATTTCGCTGATTGGATTGTATACGCGTTCTGCGGAAAAGGAAGGCCGAGAAATTGCGGGCTTTAATGAGGACGTGGGAACGACCGTGTACGATACGCGTTTGCGATTTTCGAGTCGTGCACTCACGTTCGGGCAACTCACCGGCGAACACAAGTTCCGCAAGCTGAATGATGCTTCGCTCGATTGGAGTTTGACGTTGTCATCGGCATCGAGCAGCGATCCAGATATGCGTGAAAACGTATATCAATTGGCCGAAGGTGGACGCAAGGTTTGGGATGACGGAACGCAAAGTGGTTTGCACTTTTTTGGCAGTCAATCCGAAACAATTTACGGTGGGCTCGTCAACTGGACGCAACCTTTGATACGGGGCGATTCTCCGACCCGCTTGAAGTTCGGCGGTCTCGCACTCGTACGCTCGCGTGATTTTGATACACGCAGGTTCCGGTTTCTCGCCCGAAATCCAGCCGGATTCGATTATGCGAAACCACCGGACGAACTTTTCATCCCCGAGAACATTGGAACGGCATTGGAACTCGATGAGTGGACACGGACGAGCGATTCCTACACCGCGCGGCAGGATATTTTTGCCGGATATGCCATGACGGATACGTCGCTAACGCGTTGGATGCGTGTCGTTCTTGGTGCACGAGTCGAAGCATCGACGCAGGTCCTCGAATCGTTCGACCGATTTGATCCGACGATTCGCTCGAAAAGCACCTTGGCCACCGTAGACTTGTTGCCATCAGCAAATTTGATCTTCAAAACGACGGCGAAGTCTAATTTGCGTTTTACCGCAACACGTACAGTGGCGCGTCCGCAATTGCGTGAATTGGCGCCGTTTCTCTTTACGGAATACTTCGGCGCTCGTGACGTCTACGGAAATCCAAACCTCGAACGTACGAGCATTCTCAATGTCGATGCGCGATTCGAATGGTTTCCGACGCTAGCGGAAGTTGCAGCAGTGAGCTTGTTCTACAAGGAATTCCGAAAACCGATCGAAAAGGTGATTCTACCCGCGAGTCAACGAGGCACGGATAGCTTCGAAAACGCTGAAGGCGCGCGCAACGCAGGTATCGAACTCGAGTTGCGAAAGAATCTCGGGTTTGCTCACAGTCGCTTGGCCAATTGGGGAGCGCTGGCGAACTTGACGCTCGTCTATTCGCGCGTTTCCCTTGGCGAATCGCAAATTGGATTACAAACCAACAATGAACGACCGCTCGCGGGTCAATCGCCGTTCGTCATCAATCTTGGCGCGGATTACGCGAACGACGCGAGTGGGACGCGTTTTCGATTGCTCTACAACGTTTTCGGCGAACGCATTGCGCAAGTGGGGTCGTATGGTTTGGCCGACGTCTACGAGCAGCCGCGACACGTCGTGGATGTGACGATTGCGCAACGAATTGGCAAATTCCTCGACTTGAAGCTTGCCGCCGAAAATCTGTTGTTTGCGCCCGTGCAGTTTACGCAAGGTCCGGACAAGGCCGATGATGGTTCGAATATCGTCGGCGAGTTCCAACCCGGAGCCACGTTTACGCTGAGTGCCACCGTGCAGAATTGATTCGTCGCGAAATCGTTTCCATCGCAACGCACGAATGTAACGTCGATCGTTCAAGATGCCCCCGCAATTCAAGGAGGCAACATGAATACACGACGAAACCTTTCGATGATTTTTGCAGCGGCACTTCCCATTACGCTGATGGCGGCGTGTGGAGATCCCGATGGCGACAAACCCCCGACGGGCAGCGCCGCGTCATCATCATCCAGCACTTCGAGCGGCAGTAGCGGTGAAACGAGTAGCTCCAGCAGTGGTTCATCGGGTACGGGTGGTTCTGGCGGAGGTACCGCGACCAATTGCGTCGACAAACCCGGTTCCGCAGAAATCGCCGCTACCGTTTTTGATGCGGTGAATGACGAATACGAAATCAAGGTCAGCACCACATTGACGTCCGATAAAATTTGGACCTTGAAGCACAAGGTTCACGTGCGGGCGGGCGTGACGCTCACCATTGAGCCTTGCACGACCATTCTGGGTGACAAGGGAACCCTCGGTACGTTGGTCATCGACCCGGGTGCCAAAATCATTGCCCAAGGCGCTGTAGACGAACCAATTGTTTTTACGAGTCAAGCTCCGGTCGGCGACCGACAAGCGGGCGATTGGGGTGGTCTCATCTTGCTCGGCAAGGCGCCCATCAACGTTCCAGGTGGTAAAGCCAATGTGGAGGGGTTGAATCCGACGCCTGAAACGCAATATGGTGGCAATGTCGCCGATGACGACAGCGGCGTGTTGAAATACGTGCGTATCGAATTCGGTGGCATCCTGCTTTCGCAAAACAACGAGGTCAATGGGCTGACCTTCGGTGGCGTGGGTTCGAAGACCCAGGTCGAGTACGTGCAAGTTCGCAATACGCTGGACGACTGTTTCGAGTTTTTCGGTGGCACGGTGAATGCCAAGCACTTGGTTTGCGCGAACAACCAGGACGACGGATTCGACTGGGATTTTGGTTATTCGGGAAAATTGCAATTCATCGTGTTGCAACAGGATCAATCATTCCCGGATGATACGAATGGATTCGAATCGGACAACGATGCCATGAGCACGACGAACATGCCCATCTCGAACCCGACGATTTACAATGCAACGCTCGTCGGACATGACGCCGACAAACAGCAATACGGCTGGCTCGCCCGTAGAAGCACGCAAGGCGCCGTGCACAATGCGATTCTCACCGGATTCGAGGCGTGTATCGATATTCGTGACGCGCAGACGAAAGTCGAATTGAAGAATTCGATCTGTTTCGGGAACAAGGTCCACAACATTGCGTATCCCGAAGTTGCCGGGGGAATGGGCGCACTTGCCGACGACGACGCTGGTTTTGACGAAGTTGCGTGGTTTCTCGACCCCGTGCGGAAAAATTCCGAAATCGATCCACAACTCGTCGCTCCCTTCAATGCAGCAGCTCCCGATTTTCGTCCGAAAACGACAATAGCTGAAAATGCAGCCACTCCGCCTGACGATGGCTTTTTTGACACGAAGGCCACGTACATTGGAGCGTTTGCCGCCGCCGATACGTGGATGAGTGGCGCGTGGTTGTCATTCACGCCGAACTGAGCCGCTCGCCTAGCCTTCTCGCAAGCTTCGCCGTATCCACATCGTGGTTTGGCCCGTAGATTGCTCTATCGGCCGCGGTGCGTTTGACGAATACAAAATGGCGCATTCGCGCTCGACGACATCACGTACATCACTCCGGCAGTCGAGGTTCCTCGCTTTCTGGCGACGAACGGCAAGCATTCCGCTTACGCATTGACGTGCCCGGACTGTTTGGCGAGCGAACCAAAGCGTGCGAAATCGAGCAGGCTTTATCGGCGTTGGACGGTTTGATCGAAGTTCGTGCGAACGAACGCTCGGGTACTGTATTGTGCATTTTCGATCGCTCGGTCTCGCCTGACTGCCGTATCGCGGTTTCCACGGCTCTCGCGCCATTTGTGGCAACAGACGCGCCTGCTTCACCCTCATGGTCCCATTTCGTTGATGTTGCCAAGCACGCGGCATCTTCGCTGACGAGCGTGCGTGAATTGCTCGTCCAATTCGTGTCGAGACAAACTGGACAACGGGGGACAACTGGCGAACGTGGCAATGGTATCGCAGTGCCCGCTTGGCATTCCATGTCGGTGGATACGGTCGTTCGGACGCTCGGGATCGATGTAGAAATCGATGTAGAAAAAGGTTTGGCGACGGCCGAGGCTGATCGTATTGCCCGCAGCGTCGGGCCGAATGTATTGGCTGGTGTCGAAGTGAGATCGCCGATCGAAATTCTCGCGGGACAAGTGTTTACGGTGCCGATAGCGGTTTTGGCGAGTGCCGCAGGTTTGTCAGTCTTGCTCGGTGATGTCCTCGAAGCGGGGGCGATTCTTTTCGTGGTCGGGTCGAACATTGCCGTTGGTTATTTTACCGAATCGCGAGCCGAAGAACTCTTGGATGCCTGGGGAGCATTTCGTGTCGAATGGGCGCATGTTCTTCGGAATGGATCGGTATCGACCATTGCTGCACGTGACGTCGTGCTCGGTGATATCTTGTGTCTGCGCGCCGGCGATCCTCTCGTGGCGGATGCTCGCATTGTCTGGGCAAACGATTTGACAGTCGACGAAAGTACACTCACGGGCGAAAGCGAGCCGGCGGAAAAGACGGCAGCAGCCGTTTCCGAGCAAGCTCCATTGGCGGATCGTGACGATATGCTTTATGCGGGAACCGTCATTTCGACGGGGGAAGCGCGAGCGATTGTCGTTGCGACGGGGCGTCATACCGAACTCGGTGCCATTCAACGCGCATTGTCCCATACGGAAGAACGAACAGCTCCACTCGAACAACAATTGGACAAACTGGGACGTAAGGTCGCGTGGCTCGCATTGTCGAGTTCTGCGGCGGTGATCTCGATTGGTCTTTTGCGCAGAAGGCCATTTAGGGCGCTGCTCCGCAGCGCAGTAGCGCTTGGTGTCGCGGCCATTCCAGAAGGTTTTCCGGCCGTAGGGACGACAGCGCTCGCGCTCGTGAGTCACAAACTCTATAAAAAGGGTATTGTCATTCGGCGGTTGGCAGCTGCGGAAACTCTGGGTGCGATTGGCGTTGCGTGTGCTGACAAGACGGGGACGCTCACGGAAAATCGCATGCATGTGGGTGAATTGTACGTGCCGGCGATTGGACTCGTGCGTGTTTCATTCGACGAGCCTGAATCGAAGGTCAATGGTTCTTCCGGGCATACGAAGCTCGTGGGTGAACACGGGCAAACCATATCACCATCGGATTTGCGTGAAATTGGGCGTATCGCGGCACTCAACGCCGACGTGGAAATCGGCGATGGAAACATCATCACGGCCGGTTCAGGCACCGAACGTGCACTCGTTGAATTCTCGATCGCGATCGGGTATCCGGCGCGTCGTCGCCGAAGATTGGCTCGGCGCGTGGGAGAAGAGCGGCGAAGTGCGGACAGGCCATTCATGACGACGTTCCATGAGCATCCCGATTTGGGGCGAATCGAATTGGTTAAAGGAGCACCGGAATCCGTCATTGATTTGGTGCGCGCCAACTCGGAGCAAAAGAAGAGTCTCGGCGAAATTAACGAAGCAATGGCTGCGCGAGGGCTGCGCGTTTTGGCACTTGCATGGCGACGTAATGGCCACGTCGGTACGGATGCACCACTCGAACTGGCGGGACTCGTCGGGATGCGTGATCCTCCGCGGCAAGGCGTGCGTGAAGCATTGGCGACATTGTCCGCAGCCGGCGTGCGGACGATGATGCTCACGGGGGATCAGGAACGCACGGCGCGGGCGATTGGGGCGGAGCTGGGTATTCGGGAGCAGGATGTACGAAGTCGGGTAACCCCCGAAGCGAAGTTGGAATTCGTCCGTGAATTGCAGGCGCAAGGGGCCATCGTGGCCATGACGGGTGATGGCGTCAATGATGGGCCGGCATTAAAAGCGGCGGATGTCGGCATTGCGATGGGCGAGCGCGGGACCGACATTGCCCGAGCGGTCGCGGATGTCGTGCTCGCCCATGACGATTTGCAAAGTCTGGCTGCGGCCGTTTGTGAAGGTCGGCGTCTTTACGACAATGTTCGGCGCGCTATCGAGTACCTCGTTTCGACCAATACGAGCGAGGTCATAGTTATGCTCTTGGGTGGAATCATCGGAATTGAACCACTTGGACCATTACAACTCTTATGGATCAACGTGCTCACGGATGTGGCACCAGCGTTGGCCCTGGCGCTCGAACCGGCCGAATTGGATATCATGGAAAGGCCGCCGCGAAATCCAGCGGCCCCTCTGTTTGGCCGGGCGGATCAGCGACGTATCGCAATGCATGCATCCGAAATGGCCTTCGTGTCTTTAGCTGCGTACGGAGTGGGCAAAGTTTTGCCAGGAGGAACCGCACGACACGCTCGGACCATGTCATTTGCTTCGCTCGTGACCGCGCAGCTTTTGCATGTACGTCAATGCCGTGCGTTGTCGTCCGTGCCAAACCCTGAACTCACCTGGGCGCTCGCGACGAGTTTCGCCCTTGAAGTTGCGGCACTGGGATCGCCAATTCTGCGGAACATATTACGAACCGAGAAAATCCCTCTGAGCCGAGCGTCGCTGGCATTTACCTTGGGGGCATTGCCGACGGTTTTACGGATGACGACGAAATTCCCGTGGTTGCAGCGCCCAGTTTTTGTCGAGCGAACAGAGAAAACCACCAATGGGGGATTGGAGCCGCCCTCTCGCGAGTCAGAACGCGAGGAAGTCGAATCATTGCTGAAGGTCGAACAGGTCGTTTCTACAAACCACGAGGAGGCAAGGCGATGAAATTTCATACACCTTCATTCTTGACGGGATTTGCGTGTGCCACGGTCATTGCGATGACGGGCAAACGATTAAAACCCGTGGCGGTGGAACTCGGTGCCCTGGGCCTGCACCTGGGGCACCTTGGTTGGGGGGTCGTCGAGCGTCAACGCGAACACCTCGAGGATCTCTGGGCGGAAATCGAAGAACGGACGCGTGAGCGTAGGCGAGGATCGCGAAAAACGCCAACGACTCCAACGACTCAAACGACGCAAACGGTGCGTATCGAAATCGCGGGACCAAGCAATGGGTCCGAGGTACGACGTTGAGGAGCTGGCCATGTTAGAGGAAAGAGCGAGCGTCGTTGTGCACCAAATGCCGCGAAGGGTACGACTTCGCGCAAGTTTGCTCGTGGGACATCGCGAAATCTGTAAACGAGTCGCGGAAAAACTCATGGGCGCGGATCCGACTCCCATGCGTATAGAAATTCGTCCTTCGACCGGATCGGTAATTGTCGAACGTGACGAGGGAATGCTGGATGCGGAGTCATTGCGTGAACTGGTCCAGCGAATCGTTTCTGAAGAAATGGCTGACGTTCCATCGAGCAGACGATTTGCCATACCCGAGCGAATGCCGGGACCAACTCGAGTTGCCAATACGGTGGCGCGAGCGTTTTTGGAAATCAATGGCGATGTGCGCCGCGCTCTTGATGGAAGAGCGGACCTGGGCACGATTTTGCCCGTGGTGTTTTTCTCGCTGGGGCTGGTCGAAGTGGCGGCGACTCGCAAATTGCCTGCACCGGCCTGGTTTAATCTGCTCTGGTGGTCGCTACGTTCGTTTATGACGTTTAATCCAGCGGCGACGGGACAGGAACAAACCGAGAGCGGGGAAGTCATCGAGTCGCTCGTGGACATGGATTGACCTCAAAACTAAGCTGGATGCTGCCGCAGCGGGGTACGAAAATGTCCGCGAGCGGGTGCCGAAGTTGCGGGAACCGTATTGGGCAGGCAGAAACCGACAAGTGAGCTGAATTTTGGGGGCGGTTGCACTGCGTAAAGCGACGCCGCGAGCGTCTGGGCAAGGCCCACGACGACGATCGACATTCGAAGAAGTGTGCTCTACCCAGCCCTCACCAACCTCGACCGTGTTACTTTGGCGGCGAGTCCGCGCGAGTTTCGATCCAGCGCAAGCACGAGCGAAAGGGTGTATTAGAAAGAACCGCCGAGGCTCATGTAGCCAAATGGCAAAATCCCAATACCGGCTGGATCCGTCTTGCTCAGCGTATAGCCGCGTCCGATGAGGCCCATCGCTCCAATTCGGAACTGAAAGCCGGCCTTCCCTACCGGGTGCAATCGATATCCGACGAAAACCGTACCAAAAGGATTGAGTACGCTTCCGGATGCCGTGCTCGTCGTTCCGCCCGACGATACGCTCGCGGAGCCTCCGACAAACGACATCGTGACGCCACCGCCGGCTTCGAGTCCATGTTTGCCACTACGAACCCCGAGGTATTCGGCCGTGATCGGAATGTTGAACATGCTATACCCGGCACTTGCCGTTGTCGTTCCTGACGATACGCTGGCACCAAACGCCATATACGAGAGGCCAACGCGTATACCGAGATCATCGATGACGCGGCGTTCGTAGTTGAGGGAATACCAAACTCCGGCACCAAGCAGTTCTACAAATACAGAATTGGGAGCGGGACGCGTTTTCGGATCGGCCTCTTTTTTTTCCTTTGCAGGCTCCGCGTTGGTGGGGGCTGCTTTCGCCGGCTCTGTGGCCGTCGTCGCCGCACTATCCACGGCACCCGCAGGTGCCGCGGGGTCATCTGCAAAAGCGGACGACGGAACAAGGAGAACGAGACTCGACGTTACAACCAAGGAACGAATGGATACAAGCATAGTGACCTCGTTGGTAAGGATGGAATTCTGGTTTACAGTGAATCAGAAAAGTGAGCAATAGAGAATTTGTCCGACTGCGCGTTATTTTCTCGCCTTCTGAATAGCTCTGCGCTACGTATCGAAACCGAAATTATTCAAATATTTCCGAAATAATGTATTCCTCGCTCACTTCCCATTGCAGAGTGTGTATTCCCCTTCAGGAAGCGGCTCCGGGATCATTAGGCCAGCGCCTCCATACGTGGAGCGCTGCTCGGAGGTCACCGTCCTATTTTTAACGATGGAATCGTTGACCGTAGGCCCCTCCGTCGGTGTACGCGTATAGGAGCCATCGAAATCGACGTTGTCCCAAGCGAAGGGGGTTGAACAACTCGACGGCCGCTAATTCGCCAGACCCGCTGCGTTTCGCGAGCTTGCCTTCGCAAAAGCGTTCGCGATACGGACGCGTACCGAGTTGGTATGAACAAATAGATGACCGAGCACAAAATCTGCGTTAGCCTCGCACGATGCATGACGACACGCTCACTGCACTCACGAACGCAATTGTCGCGACGAACCCTGGTCAAATCTTGATCGTCACGGGCGCAGGCGTGAGCGTTACCAGCGGCATTCCCACGTTTCGCGGTAGCGATCCAGGAGCTATTTGGAAACGTGACGTAATGGAGCTCGGGACCTATCGTTTTTTCTGCGAAGACCCAGCCGGATCCTGGCAATGGTATTTGTCTCGGTTTGACAAGGTACGCGAAGCCAAACCCAATCCAGGACATTTTGCAATGGCTGCGCTAGAACGATTTCAAATCGATCGAGGCGGAGAATTTTTACTCGTCACGCAAAACATCGATACGCTGCACGAACAAGCAGGTTCGCGGAGCATGATCAAAGTGCATGGCTCGAGCAACCGAGTCCGATGCTCGATGAACGGCTGTTTGCTGGGTGCCCCCATAGGCAAAATCGCGACGAGCGAAGTCGACCTCAGCGATTTTTACAACGATCCCGTTGAAAAAAACGTACCCCGCTGCCCTCTTTGTGGTTCGTTTTTACGTATGCACGTACTCTGGTTCGACGAATCGTATACCGAACATATGAGTTATGGCTGGACGGAGGTTTGCGAGGCGGCCGAGGTCAAAGCCAACCTCGTGATATTTGCTGGAACATCGTTTTCCGTTGGTGTAACGGACATGATTGTCCAGTCGGCCATAAGGCGAAATGTGCCGATCTTCAATATCGATCCCACTCCACGCGTCGAACACCCGATCATAACGAACGTCAACGCTGGGGCCGAAGTGGCACTCGTGGCGGTATGCACAAAACTGGGCTTGAGCCTATAGCAGATAGAGCGAGCAACGCGTTTCATCACGAAGGCTTCGCCCCAAAGACTGAGTTTTTGGCTCTGCCCCCATACCCCCCGAGAGATCAATATGAAACCCGGTCATAAGCGCTAACTTAGACATCCATTGCCCTCAAATCTCTATTCCGGCGGGGTTTGGGGCGGCAGCCCCATTGTCAACTGGATAGAGGGAAAATGCCGAAAGCCCGCAGCGCTTGTCGGCATTTTTTCTGACTAGGGTTGAGCGCAAAGCGCTCAACCGGTCGACAAACAAGGGTGAGTTAGCGCCTATGGGGGGAGATGGCGGGTTTGAGGAGGCGTTGCCCTTATGGCG
>JANORL010000252.1:0-33284 GCA_031415295.1 Polyangiaceae bacterium
ATCAAGGACATGGACACGGCGGCGCAACCAAATGGCCTCTGCTCATTGGCGCTCTCGGCGTCGTCTTTGGCGACATCGGTACGAGCCCCCTTTACGCGATCAAGGAATGCTTCAGTCCCGAAAGCACTCATCACGTCGATCCAACACCAGCCAACATCCTCGGCATTCTATCGCTGGTTTTTTGGGCCTTGATGATCTCGGTCACCATCAAATACCTCACCTTCATCATGAAGGCGGACAACCAAGGAGCCGGCGGCATTCTCGCCCTTCTCGCCCTCGTTCCTCCACGCAAAGGAAGCAAAGCGGGAGTGAGTCCAGGTGGTCCCATCGTCCTCCTCGCTCTCTTTGGTTCCGCCTTGCTCTATGGCGATGGAATCATCACTCCGGCCATCTCCGTGTTGTCCGCGATGGAGGGACTCGAAATCGCCACGACGACGCTCAAACCCTGGATCCTGCCCATCACCGTCATCATTCTTCTCGGCATCTTTCTCATGCAGAAACGAGGTACCGCGGGCGTGGGCGCCGTCTTCGGTCCCATCACCTTCGTTTGGTTTGTGATGATCGCCTTGCTCGGAGCAAGGTACGTCATTGCCAACCCCACCGTACTTACAGCCATCAATCCTGCGTATGCTGTGCGGTTTTTCGTGCAAAACCAGGGCCACGGCATCCTCATCCTCGGCTCCGTCGTCCTTTGCATCACGGGTGGCGAGGCGCTTTACGCGGACATGGGACACTTCGGTCTCGGACCCATTCGTGCCGACTGGTACGCCGTCGTTTTGCCGTCGTTGTTTCTCAACTATTTTGGCCAAGGCGCCCTGTTACTTGCGCATCCAGAAGCCGCGACAAACCCCTTCTACGCGCTTGTGCCATCCTGGGCGATGTACCCCGCCGTCGTGGTTTCTACCGGCGCAGCGATCGTTGCGTCGCAAGCCTTGATCTCCGGCGCCTTCTCTCTCACCCAACAAGCCGTCCAACTCGGCTACTTCCCGCGCGTCACGATCATCCACACATCCAAAGACACCGAAGGACAGATCTACATCCCCGAGATCAACAACGCGTTGCTCGTCGCATGTATCGGGCTCGTCTTGGCGTTCAAGACGTCGACGGCACTCGCTGCCACGTACGGCATCGCCGTTACCATCACGATGGCCATCACCTCGGTCGTTTATTACGTCGTCGCCACGCAGCGTTGGAATTGGCCCGTGTGGAAAGCTCTGCCGCCCGTGCTCATCTTCTTGGTCGTCGACCTCGCGTTTTTCGCCGGCAACATCCCCAAAGTCGTCCACGGCGGTTATTTCCCATTGATGGTCGCCGGTCTCGTCTTCATCGTCATGACCACATGGAAAAGTGGACGAAAAATTCTTGCCGAATCGTTCCTCGCCGACGTCCTGCCCCTCGAGCAATTCTTAGCCGACGTCCACGAATCCGCCCCGCATCGCGTTCGCGGTACCGCCGTGTTCATGTCCTCGAATCCCAACGGCACCCCGCCCGTCCTGCTGCATCACTTCAAACACAACCAAGTCCTCCACCAGCAGGTCGTGCTCCTGTCGATCACCAACGAACGCGTACCAGAAATTCCCCTCGACCAACGCATCACCGTCGAAGACAAAGGCGAAGGGTTTTACCGCGTCAATGCTCGTTACGGCTTCATGCAAACGCCCAACGTGCCCAACGTTTTGCTCGCGTGTAAAGATCAAGGCCTCAACATCGAACTACGCAGCACGAGTTATTACCTCGGTCGCGAAACTCTCCTCACGACGGGCAAAGGCAAGATGTGGCGTTGGCGTAAAATCCTCTTCGCCTTCATCTCGCGTAACGCTCGACCCGCTACCTCGTACTTCGGTTTGCCTCCTGGTCGCGTTGTCGAACTGGGCATGCAAATCGATCTGTAAAACCGAAACCAAAATCACTGTTTTTCCTCGCAGAAACATGCCTCCACGATGAACGATCGTCGTGAAGGTGATTCAGATTGCGCAAATAGCACTTGCTCAAGAGCTGAACGTGTGTTCCTGTGCGCCCAACTGGAGACGAAGATGGACGTGGCAGATCCCATCCCCCCCTCGGTCAAAGCCTTGGTGGACCTATTCAAGAACGAGCTTTCGGCGATCACCTTTCCTGGTGTCGACGGCGCCCTACTCGAGCAGCTCGCCGCAGACGTGCAGAAGTACACGGATGCGGTGATCAAAGCGGAAGCGGCAGTCGAAACAGCGCGTGCTGCGTTGCGTGAAAGCGAAGAAGCATTGGCGGTCAAGTCGCAGAAAGCGCTCGCATATGCGCGCGTTTATGCCGAAGATCGTCCGGACATTGCAGCGAAGGTCGACTTCGTTGCGCGTGTTGCGGGCGTGGCGCCTACGCCATCGGACATGCCGAAGCGTGAACGAGATGCAGGTTCGGATGCACCGAAGCGGCGAGGTCGTAAACCACGCGTTTCCGCGGCCGAATCGACAGTCGAATCGAACGATGGGACGCCGATGGCGCCTGTTGTCGAAGCGCTGGACATGACGCCGATGGCGTCGTCTGTCGTGACCGTGCCTAACGTATCCGCTGAAGAAATCGACGCCAGCGAGCTCGATGCGGTTGTGAATTAGCCAGTTTACCTGAGCAATTCCGTTCCCTATCTTCCGGGCGAATGCGCTCCTCTCGCCCCGTCCTCTTGGTGAC
Organism: Polyangiaceae bacterium; assembly: GCA_031415295.1. Classification (GTDB taxonomy): domain Bacteria; phylum Myxococcota_A; class Polyangia; order Polyangiales; family Polyangiaceae; genus Polyangium. The sequence continues at coordinate 2,662 of JANORL010000252.1, forward strand.
GCTCGGTTCCCTCTACCTCGTTCAAGGTTTGCCCTACGGCTTTCAGGCTGAAGCGTTGCCTTCGCTCATGGCCGAACGAGGTGTCACCCTTCAAGCCATTGGTTTTTCCTCGGCCTTGGCCGCGCCTTGGATGTGCAAGGCATTTCTTGCGCCTCTCGTCGATCGTTTTGGTTCGTCGCGTATCGGTCGTCGCAAGTCCTGGATCCTTCCACTCACGGCGCTTCTGGCGGCGACGGCGTTTGCAGCAGCCTTCGTTGCGGATCGCGCGTCGTTTGCGCCGCTTCTCGTCTTGATTTTTCTGATGAACCTTTTTGCGGCAGCGCAAGACATTGCCGTCGATGGTTTGGCCGTGGATATCCTCCAGCCCCAAGAACTCGGTGCTGGTAATGCCATTCAGGTCATTGGTTATCGGATGGGAATGATCCTGAGCGGCGGGGTCCTGGTATGGGCCAGCAAATTTATTGGATGGAATGGATTGTTTTTTGCCGTTGCCGCTATTTCCACATTGGGTCTTTTGGCCGCATTTTCTCTTCAAGAGCCAGCTCGGGTAGAATCCACGGAAGACAAAGCCAAGCATCAATCCATTCTCGAGATCTTGCGTGTGGCGTTTACCGCGACGAAGGTCAAGGGGGGTTTGGGATTTATTGCCGTCATTGCCACCTATAAAATGGGCGAATCCATGGCCGAAGGTATGTGGAAACCTTTCCTCGTCAAAGAAGCTGGCTACACACCGGCGCAGCTTGGATTGTGGGTAGGCACGTACGGCGCCATTGCTGCAATTTGTGGATCACTCGTTGGAGGATTCTTGACGCGGCGCTTGTCTTACGCCTGGGCGCTTTTTATTCCAGCGGCATTTCGAGTTTTAGGGATCGCTTATCAATGGGTTCTCGTCAGCGCTGGAACACCGAGCACACTAGCAGTCATTGGAGTTACCGTATTCGAGCATTTTTTTGCGGGTATGATCACGCCCGTCATGTTTGCACTCATGATGTCCCGCGTCGATCGTTCGATTGGCGCGACACACTATACGTTTTTGGCCACCATCGAAGTGCTCGGCAAGTCACCCACGAAGTTCTTTTCGGGCGTTGTTGCGGCTCGTTTTGGTTTTCCCGGAGCATTCGCCGTCGCCGCCCTGGCGTCGCTGGGATTTTTGGCCCTCCTTCCGCTCGTCGGTCGGGGACGAGCGGCACCAAAAGCCGAGCCTGCAAATTGACATCGACAAGCTCACTAGCCTTTTGGTACAAGGGTAAAACCATGTCACATTGTCGCTTGTCGTTTCGAGGGTTTTTTGTAGGGGGTTTTCTCGCGCTTGCTGCGTGCGGAGGAGCGCCGCAAGCATCCTGCCCGCAACCAGCGTCACCTGTTGTTGCGGGAAAAGCGGATTCTTTTTTGGGGAACGTTCGTGAAGCGCTCCAGAAGAATCCGATAGGTGCGGACGAAAAAACGAAACTCGTGCCGTTGTTCGAGAATGCCGATCATACTGTGAATCTCATTCAGACGCGGGGAACGATTCCGGCGCATCATCACGTCGAGCACGACGAAATGGTGATGGTGCTCGAAGGCAAGGGGACGTTTACGATGGAGGGGCAAAATCGAGAAATCACGGCTGGCGATATTTTGATTATTCCGCGCGGCGCTGTGCATACGTACACGCATCAAGGGGACGGCATTACGGCCGTCGTTTCCGTCTTTTCGCCGAAGTTCGACCCGAAAGATCGCATCATGGTGGAGAAGAAGCCGTAAACGAGTTTGGCGAGGAAAGGCTGCTTTACCACTTGCGCGGGATATCCAAGTCCGTGCCTTCGCGCAGCCTATCGAGATAGGATTTGTAGACGTAGCAGCGATCGCGCTTGTTACCCTTGCTTTGTACGAGCACTTCGACCTCGGTGAGCAGTGCGACGGCCCGAGCAGCCGTTGGTTTCGTGACGCCAATGAGTTGCATGACGCGCGATACGGTCACGATGGGATGGCGTGGCAAGCATTCGAAAAGGCGCAAGGCGGCCACGGAAACGTCATCCATCTGAAGTAAGCCGATACGATCGGTGTTGACGAGGGCGAAGAGATCCCGCGCCGAAGCCACCGCTTCGTCCGCAATCGTTGCGACACCATCGAGGAAAAAGTCGAGCCACGATTCCCAGTCTCCTTCCATGCGTACGGCAGTCAAACGTCGATAATATTCATGCTGGTGCCGCTTGAAAAAGAGGCTCAGGTACAAGACCGGATGCGCGAGAAGTTTCCAGTGCTCGAGGAGCAGCGCCACGAGAAGTCGACCGATGCGTCCATTGCCGTCGAGATACGGATGAATCGTCTCGAATTGCACGTGCAAAATGCCGGCACGTATCAGTGGCGGAAGCGAATCCTCGGCGTGAATGTATTTCTCGAAATCGCTCAACAAATCACCAACCATTTGCGGTGGCGGTGGCACGTACCTCGCATTGCCGGGACGACTCCCGCCAATCCAGTTTTGGGTGCGACGAACTTCGCCGGGTGACTTCTCGGCTCCGCGTACACCTCGCATCAAACGTCGATGCGTCTCGTTCAACAAACGCATGGACAGAGGTAGTCCACACGGATCCGCAAGCTGCTCGCGGGCGTAAGAAAGGGCATCGAGGTAATTGCAAATATCCTCGACATCCGCCGTTGGAGGTAGACCGTGATCATTCGCACTCGGTTCTGCCTCGAACGTGAGTAAATCCACCAGGGTTGCCTGGGTCCCCTCAATTTGAGACGAAAGGACGGCCTCCTTACGTACGAACCCGTAGATGAACCAGTCGAGCGATGGCACCATCTCCCCCGCAAGTTCGAGACGCACGAGTGCGTGTTCTGCCAAACGAAGTCGCCGCTGGAGGGTGTCGTTGAGCTGCAGGGGTGGGTCGATTGGCGGCAAAGGATACGGTACAAAGGACCGAACCTCTTCGCCGCTCGCCGCCGTGATGGAGAATTCTCCGGTTTTCCGTTGAACCATCGTACTTCCGCAAAGGAACGTCGTCGTGCCCTTGCTCCTCCGGTAGTAACGTTGTCGTTCCTAAGCAACCTTCTTAGTAACGTTGTCGTTCCTAAGCAACCTTCTTTGGAACGTTTCCTTTACCAACCCACGTCGTCGTTACCGCAGCCCAAGCTCCTTGGGCGCTTGTCCATGTCCCTTCGTGTGAAACGCCTCACGCTTTGATGACGCGTTCACCTCCCACATCCATAAACGCTTCACTATCTACCCACTCGCTTGCCTCCCACAACGTAACCTGTCATTCGTTCTACCCACTCGATCAAGTCCCCCAGACCCAAGCGTCATGCACCTGCTCGGCATGGCCAAGTCTCCACGTGTGAAAAGTCATACATCTTGTCGACTTGTCCACGTGCTGCCGACCCCTACATGTCCGTTGACGGCGTTCTCTATCACCCGGTAATCTGGCTGTTCGGTCACCCCAACTTCAGGAGGTAACGTCGTGCCGATTCAAGTCGAAGCTGCCCAGGCGTATGCCAAGTATCTTCCCCTGGCGCAGGCCATTCGTGCCGAGGATATCGTTCCGTATCGAATTGACGCATCCTTGGCGCTCACCAACGTTCGAATGGCCATGCCCGTGCTCGTAGCGAGGCAGCATCTTTTGGCGGAACACTTGCCCAAAGTCGATGCGGCATTACTCTTGGCCTTGCCCGACATATCGCTGGCGACCGAATACGCGGCATTAAAAGCGGAGCATGCATTACCGGCTGACAAGCTCATGGGCCCGAAGTTGGCCGAAGGTTGGCAATTACGGAGTTTTCTTTTGGAGGCGGCGCGTATGCTCGCTTCTGCAGGACTCGTGAAACAAGAAGAGGTCGATTCTATTGCTGAAGGAAAAGGGCAACGGGACATGGCTCGAGATTGCCTGGCGCTCGCGGATTTGTTTCGCCAGCACGAAGCGGCCATTGCGGGCAAACACCCCATCGATACGGCCCAAATCAATGAAGCCGCAGCCGTCGGCACATGGCTTGTGGCGAATTTACGCACGACCAATGCTTTGCCCGAGCGAAGTGGTTTACCGTCCCCAGAAATCGATATCCGCGATCGCTTCGGTACGTTGCTCATGCAGCAATTCCAAGTTCTCGAACAAGTCATCCATTATTTTTACGGAAAGCACTGGGAAAACCTCCTGCCTTCGCTGCAATCGCGAGTTGTCAAACGCGAAACGAAAACCGAAGAGACCTGATCCCTCCATGTTCGACTTCTTCAGAGACCGACGTCGTAAAGCAATTTGCGAACGCCCGTTTCCCCCAGCCTGGCAAACGACGCTTCTTGATACCGTTCCGTATTTTCAGCGTCTCGCTGCAGAAGACCAAGACAAACTTCGCGACCTCATCCAGATTTTCATCGAAGAAAAACGTTTCGAAGGGTGTGCCGGACTCGATGTGGACGACGAAATTCGTGTCACGATCGCCGCGCAAGCGTGCATTCTCATCTTGCGGCACGATGACCATATCTATCCGGATCTCGAAGTCATTCTCGTGTATCCGAGCACGTACATCGATCGTCGTCCGCGTACGGTCGAAGGGGGCATCGTGATTGACGAGCCCGAAGCGCGTCTTGGTGAGTCGTGGAGTCGCGGTGTCGTGGTGCTCGCGTGGGATGCCGTGTTGCGAGGTGCATCCGATCCACGCGATGGCAAGAACGTCGTGTTTCATGAATTCGCGCATCAGCTCGACACCGAAGATGGAGCGGCTGATGGTGCTCCGGTGCTCGAACGGCGCGCAGCGTATGGGCCTTGGGCTCGCGTGCTTGGCGTCGCATACGAAGGGCTCGTTCGTGATGATGCGCAAGGAAATCGGACGCTCATCGATACGTATGGGGCGAAAAATCCGGCGGAATTTTTCGCGGTCGTCACCGAAAGTTTTTTCGAAAGGCCGCGAGCGTTGCGAACTCGTCACCCCGCGCTCTACGAGCAGATGCGGCAGTTTTACCGACAAGATCCAGCCGATCTGCCCGCAGCGAATCGATGATTTCGGACATGTTGTCGCGCCCTGATGCGTGCTAGGAGCAGGGCCCGCGTATTCCTCGCGACGGTGTTCATTTTTCCAAACGCATGTCCGGACAAACTACCCGCCAAAAAGCTCTACTCGTTGCCGTTCAACTCTCAACCGTATCGGATGAAGATCACGCGGCAGATCTCGCCGAACTTGGCCGGCTCGTCACCACGCTCGGTCATGACGTCGTTGGGACGATTTCGCAGCGTCGCTCGAAGGTGTCCAAAGGCGCGGTGCTCGGGCGCGGCAAGCTCTACGAACTCGCGAAGATCACCGATGGTCCGGGACCTCTTGGAATGCGTTATCGCAAGCCGGGAACGAACAAACGCGACGACGATGAAGGCGACGAAGAAGCTCCGGAGAGCGTCGAAGACGAAGTGGGCGATGACGAAACGAATGGTGAAGCCACGGCAGCCATCCCCAAGGCGGATCTCGTCGTCGTCGATCACGACATGACGCCAAGCCAGCTCCGAAACCTCGAAAAGTGCGTCGGTGTAACGGTTTTGGATCGCGCCGGTGTGATCATCGAAATCTTTCATCGACATGCGCGGAGTCGTGAAGCTCGTCTCGAAGTCGAGATTGCCCGTCTCAATTATGTGGCTCCGCGTTTACGCGAAACGGGTGGGTCGAGCGAACGGCAACACGGACGAGGTTCGGGCGAAAGTCAACTCGAGCTGGATCGGCGCAAGATTCGTGATCGAATTGCCGAACTACGCAAGGAGATTGAAGCGATCACGCGCGAGCAAGCGAATCGGCGAGCGTTGCGTCATGACGCACGACGTGTGGCGCTCGTGGGTTATACGAATGCTGGCAAATCGTCACTGATGCGAGCACTTACGGGCAGTGAGGTTCTCGTCGAGGACAAACTCTTCGCGACGCTCGATACGACGGTGCGTGCGATGCATCCGGAAGTGAAGCCGCGGATCTTGGTGTCGGACACCGTGGGTTTCATCAAGAAGTTACCGCATGATCTGGTGGCGTCGTTTCGATCGACGCTCGATGAAGCGCTGGAAGCTTCGCTTTTGCTTTACGTGGCGGACGCGTCGGATCCGACATTTCGTAGTCAGCTCGAAGTCACGCGCACGACGCTTGCGGATATCGGTGCGGCGAACGTTCCGTACAAGCTTGTGTTGAACAAGATCGACCGAGTGGACGAGCAGGCTCGCAAGCTGATGGCGTGCGAGTTTCCTGAGGCGATTCTTTTGAGTGCCAAAGATTCTGATGATGTAGTGCGGCTGCGACAAACCATCATCGAGGACTTCGAGGCGCGTATGGAGTTGGCGGAGCTCGTGGTTCCTTACGCCAAGCAAGCTCTGGTGAGCGAGGTGTACGACAGTGCGCGCGTACTGTTGGAGACTTATGACGAAGCTGGGGCGCATTTGTCCGTTCGGGCGGAGCCGGCGGTGCTTGCTCGGCTACGAACGCTCATTGAAAAGTGACATCAGGAAACGACGGCACATTTTGGTCTTCGTAGAGGATGCTTTTCTTGACGGTGGTGGTGTAAAACCGATGCCCGGTGTCGATCGAGTCGGACGATGAGGTAGCAGAAGACGAGCTGACGGAGTTTTCCGTCGGCGCTTTGGATCATCCTGATGACGACGATGTGCAGACGCTCGTCATCATCGGCAATGGGATGATGAGCTATCGGTTATGCCAGAAGCTCGTCGAGCATGGCGTGCAGATGCATTCGCGGATCGTGGTGTTTGGCGAGGAACGACATCCTGCATACGACCGCGTGCATCTGACGGATATTTTTGCGGGGCGTTCTCCGGAAGCGCTGATTTTGGCCGAGGAGGATTGGTACAAAGATAACGGGATCGAGTTGTACCTCGGCAATCCGGTGGTTTACATCGATCGGGAACAGAGTTTTGTCGAGGCAGCGTCTGGGGATCTGGTTCCGTACAACCGTTTGGTATTTGCGACGGGTTCGGAGCCGTTTGTCCCGCCGATCGAAGGATTACGTATTGTTGACGAGCACGGTAATTCCAAGCTGCAGAAGCATGTGTTCTTGTATCGGACGTTCGACGATGTTTACACGATTGAAACGGAGCTCGAGACAACGTCGCGTGCGGTGATCATGGGGGGCGGGTTGCTTGGGCTCGAAGCGGCAAAAGCTGTATTCGACCTTGGGCGACGAATGCATGAAGATATTCAGGTCGAGGTGGTGGAAGCGGCGCCGCGATTGATGCCTCGGCAGCTCGATGAAGGTGCAGCGGGGTTGCTCAAGGAAAAAATCGAGCAACTTGGCGTGCATGTGCACGTAGGGAAAAAGATATCGCGGGTGGCGTATGACGAGGAAACGGATCGGCTTACGGTCCATTTCGACGATGATCGGGCGACGCGGCCCGAGGACCGGATGATCGAAGCGAATATGGTTATCGTTTCGGCGGGTATTCGGCCGCGATCGGAGGTTGCGAAGGAGGCGGGTGTCGTTTGCGCACCGAATGGCGGAATCGTGGTGAACGATGAATTGCGCACGTCGGACGAGCAGATTTATGCAATTGGCGAATGCGCATCGCACAATGGAACGACGTATGGTCTCGTGGCGCCTGGGTATCAGATGGTCGATGTCCTCGTGGCGAATCTCATGGGAGAGAATGCGCGTTTTACGGGGGCGGATCAATCGGCCAAACTCAAATTGCTGGGCGTGACGGTTGCGGCGCTTGGTGAATACGACGGCGATACCAAGCCATTGTCTTCGGCGCTGAAGTATACGACGGGCGGCGTATATCGTAAACTCGTGACGCGGCAAGGTCGACTCATTGGGGCGGTCACGATTGGGGATTGGGACAACCTCGACCGAATTCGTGAAGCGTTGCTTTCGCCGGCGCCGATGTCGTTTTGGGATATGCGGCGTTTTCGATCGACGGGGAATTTGTTTCCTCGCGAAGAATCGAAAAAGGTGACTGAATGGTCCGCCGATGCAATTGTTTGCGGTTGCGTGCGTGTGACGCGTGGGCAGCTCAGTATGGCCATTGCGGCTGGCGCTACGAACGTCAATGAGTTGTCCAAACGAACTGGTGCGGGGACTGTTTGCGGATCGTGCAAGTCGTTGCTTGCGGAATTGATTGGCGAAGACGAACTGGAAACGATGACGATAGCGCTTCCGGATCCGGCGATGACGTTCCGGGAGCGTCTGTCGGTGAGTGCGCGTGGTCCCAATTTGTTGGAACGCGATCGCGCGGCGCCGATGTCGAAACGGTCGGGTTCTTCGGCGCCTGTTTCCGTGCGCCGACCAGCATTGCCCGCGCCACAAATCACCACGGGTTTTACCAGCATTGTGATGCCGGGACAAACCCAGAAGGGACCTTATCGCGCCAAGCTAATGCCTGTGGTTATTGAGCCGGCCATTCAAGCGTCGAGCGGGCCTTATCGCGCCAAGCTAATGCCTGTGGTTATTGAGCCGGCCATTCAAGCGACGGACGAAGACATCGACAACTTGTACAGCTCGAAGCGTAATCAAGACCTCGAGGATTCCGAGCAGTTCGGCCCGCCGTCGCGGAGGACAGGGACGCGAAAACGTAAGGAGGTCTCATCTCGCGCGCCTGCTGTGTCATCGGTGCCTGCTGCGTCATCGAGGCCTGATACAGTCGAAGCGATTCGGCGTTCGCTACCGCCATTGTCACCAGAAGACGAAGTCGAAGTGGGTTTGTCGTCGGACCGTGCGCCGGCATTACTCGAAGAAGGCGGCATGCTTTCGGGCGAATTGCCCGTGCCATCTTTTCCGATGCCTCCGAGTTTTCAAAGCAATGTTTTCAGTACAAACGAGGTTTTCGAAGAAGAAGAAGACGAAGAAGAGGAATACGATACGGACTTTATTGCGATGGACGGGCCGCATGCGCAGGGGCAGCATCCACAACAACGACTTGTGAATGCGCGGCGTAGTTGGGTACCAGCGCAGCCGCGGCGCAGCGTACGACCGGGTGCTAATGTCGCGGCGGACGATCAACGAGAGCCTGTGGCGGCGCTTCAAAAGGAGCCGACGGCGCCGGAACCGGGCTATCGGCCACTTGCGACGGCATCCATTGCTGCAATTTTGTTGTCGGTCATTGCCTTCTCTTCACGACCTATTCCGATTCCGTCGACGTCAGCGGTTCGTTTTGGTGTCGGGCGCGTTTTGACGGACAATGCATTTCAGCAGGCCACAGGATATCTTCTCGTCTTGATTTCGATTTTTAGTTTGGCACTTTCATTACGTAAACGCTGGTCGCGTTTTAAACTTTTTGATTTCCCATTCTTTCGCGTCATTCACGTCATTCTCGGAACAGCAACGCTTGTCGTGTTGGCAATGCACACTGGGCTACGTTTGGGCCGCGGCCTCGAGTTTGCGCTTGCCGTTGATTTTCTGGCCGTCTGTATTCTCGGCGGAATTGCCGGCATCGTGACATCGTTCTCGCATCGCTGGGATGGAACGGCCGCGCGTGATCGACGCTTGGCCTCGACGCGTGTGCACCTCGTCGCATTTTGGCCGCTTCCTGTCCTTGTTGCTTTGCACATTTTCCAAGTTTATTACTATTGAAAAGCGCGCTCCGAATCGCGAACATGGACCGTTGCGGTCGACCATCGTGTGCGGCCGCGCGAATGTGAGGAGCTTATGAAGAGAAGAGTCGATCGAAGCGCTTGGTTTGTCGTGGGCGCACTATTGGCGCTCGCACTACCCGCGGCATCCCAAGGATGTGGAGGTGATCCGACGACGACCGGCGGGACTGGGGGCATTGGAGGCGCCGGAACGGGCGGACTAGGGGGCGACGGTGGAGGTTTTGTTGGTCCCGGATCCAGTTCGGGAGGTTTTACAGGTACATGCAAACCGGTTTGCGACTCCGCAACGCACGTGTGTTCGCACGGCGTGTGCGTGCCGGTTGCTGGTTGTACCAATGACGCGCAATGCAAAAACGATACGTATTGCGACCCGACGACGAAACAGTGTTTGCCATGGGAAGGCCAAAATCCAGCCAATGACCCAAGCTGCATCAATGTCATTGCAGCGGGCATTTTTTCTCCACGGGTGAAGTGCGAGTTCGCCAAAGCGCCCGATGGAGATCCTTTTCCTGGGCATGTCGACGTTCAAGGCACTCCGGTGGTGGTCAATTTCAACAAACCAGCCGCATCGGGACCTCCGAGCATTGCGGTCAGTTTTACGACGACCGTCGTTGCTAATTACACGGAAGATCAAGGCGTCATTCGCGTGTTGCGCGGCTCCGATTGCACGCTGGAAGCAAATCTTGGCGGTACCGATCTCGATGCTGACGGGATTATTGATTGGACGGTTTCGTCGGCGACTCTAGCGACAGGGGACCTCGATGGCGACGGTGTCGCCGAAATCGTGGCGTATGGCTCCGACGGTTCGACGCTTGCGTTTACGCGCAAGAACGGAACGTGGGGACTCTTGTGGAAGTCTCTCTATCAAGCGGGCATCGTGGGTGGACCGTGCGATACGGTTTTGCATCGTTGTCCCGCGGGTTGGGCGGGACCATCCATTCACGACATCGACGACGATGGCAAACCTGAAATCTTGCGTGAAGGTGCCGTCATTCGTTCCGATGGTACGGTGGCAGCAGGCGCTCCGGGCGGGTACCAATCGTATTCGGCAGGACTCTTTTCGGTCGTCGCAAACCTTGATCAAGACCCGAACATCGAATTCACCAATGGTCAATTCATTTGGGAATGGGTCGGTGGTGCCTGGATGCAGGAACCGAATTTTCCAGGTGCAGAGGTGTCCGCGCCCGGTCACGTGGCTGTAGCCGATTTCGGCGCCTTCGGTAATGGCGTCCCAGCCAAGAATCCCGAAATCGCAGTCGTTCGTAATAGCCTCGTGATGGTGTACGCCATTGATGGCACGTTGGTGCAACCTCCCATCGCGGTTCCTGGTGCAGGCGGCGGCGGACCGCCGACGATCAGCGATTTCGATGGCGATGGTTTGCCCGAGGTAGCCGTCGCGGGCCAAGCGTTTTACACGATCTACGATATCGATTGCGGTCCAACGCCTCGGCCCGGTGGTACGTGTAATGCGGGTGCTTGCGATTTTTCCGGAACCACGTGCGCTCCAGGAAGTTACGTTTTATGGTCGCGTTCCACGCAGGACATTTCGTCGAACGTTACCGGTTCCAGCGTATTCGACTTCGAGGCCGATGGATCCAGCGAAGTGGTTTATGGCGACGAATGTTTCGTTCGCGTCTACGATGGCGACACGGGCGACGTGCTCTTTAGCCAATACCGTTCGTCGTGTACATGGTACGAAAATCCGCTCATTGCCGATGTCGACGGAAACTTCCGTGCGGACCTCGTCACGCCCTCCAACAAAGCATGTTCGCCTGATGGAACGGGTATCGTATGCGCAACTCTTGATGCCAACGGGGTCGATCCGCAATTCCCTGGCGTACGTTGTTCAACCAATGCTGATTGTTTGTCGGGCGCGTGCGACGCGGGCCTCTGCCGCTGCACCGAAACCAAACAATGCTGTGGCGCAAACGACGACGCTGGGTGTACCGAAGAAGGCTTCAAGTGTGCTCCACCGCCTGCGGGAACGCCAGGCACAGGCAATACATGTCGTGCGGGACATCCCCATGGTGTATCGGGAATTCGCGTCTATTCGGATACCAATGACAAATGGGTCCGTTCGAGAACCATTTGGAACCAGCACCCGTATGCAGTTACGCACGTGCAAGAAGACGGCACGATTCCCAAAACGAGCACGTGGATCAACAATTGGGACGATCCGAAACTCAACAACTTTCGCCAAAATGTCCCAGGAAACGCCAATGGTTTGGCAACAGGCGATCCTACGGCCGGCGCAAGCAGTCAATTTGCGTGCTCAGGTAATGGCGTCGAGATCGGTGCACCGATCTGCAATCGAGGTGCCGATCCTGTCGGTGCCGGTTTGTCCGTTGGATTCTACGTAGGAGCCCAAAAGGTGTGCGACACCAAAACGATGGAGACCATTCTTCCCGGTGAGTGCCGTCTCGTGAGTTGCGTGTGGTCGAGTCCGCCGCAAATCGAAACAGAAAAAGTCGACGTTACCGTCATTCCCAATGACGATGGATCGTATGCAGAATGCAAACCGGGGAACAATCTCGGAACGATCTACGGCGTTTTCTGTAAACCGCCGACCTGAGCTGCTGCGACCACATTGCCGCAATTCGGCGGGAGCTTAGGCACGAGCGAAAAGGTAAAACCATCGACCGATTCGCGCTTCTTGCTCCCGCTCTCTTCCCGTTGAATCTTCTTGTTCACTTTTTTGAAACACGGCCCAAACGTGTCATCCGGAAGGTTGGCTTGCGCCGATGCCGATTCCACGATTGCCTGGTAGCGTGTTACGGCGTCCGTGCCGATCTCCTTTTCGAGCGCCTTCATAAAGGACACCGAGGAAATACCAGTCGCTTTCGGTATGTCCGTCATGTCGGTCGCGGCGGGAGCCGTCGGCTCGAGGGAACGAATGAAATCGGCAAAGGAGCGTTTTCCGCCGCTGGTCGCTCGAATTTTTGCATCGAATTCGGCAGCAACAAACAAACCGCGGTCCTCGATGTGGGACATGGCCTTGGCGTCCTTTTGCGTGAGCACATTGGCGAGCGGCAAACGCAACCACGGCGAACCAAAATAACGCTCCGATCGTTTGGCAATTTCCGCGGCAATGTCCGCAGGCGTCGCCAAACCCGTTTTTCGCAACGCATCGAGAGCTAAATACGTGTCAAACCCTTCGTCGAACCAGCGTTGGCCCATGAGGTTTGTTCCTCGAGCGGCATGTGTAAAAACTTCCGTGAGCCGAAGTTTTTCTTGCCAAGCGAATTTGACTTCATTCTCGGTGCTGCCGATGGCACTGTGCTCGAATACGGCAACTTCGAACCTTGGGCCAGGTTTTCCTGCAGGTCGGACGAAAAGATCGAATTCCCGTGCGTCTGTCGCGACGCCACGTACAGCAAGCCACGCGCGGTTTGCCCAGGGACCTACTTCGGTCACGTCGAGCGAACTCTTGCCGAGCGAAATCATGCGAAAGCGACCGCCTTGTCCGATGTTTGTCCCAGGCGAACGAATCGTGATTTCATCGAGCTGCCCGGCCACCCAGATGGCTTCCTCGAGAATCGATGGCGGCCCTTCGACTTCGGATTCATCAGCTCCAAAGCTCGATGTACCGCGTGCACCAGCTCCAAGCGCTTGCAGGTCCCAATCAACGCGAATGGCGTAGGCTTCCGTCGTTGCGGGCATCAAAAAAAGCGCCCGACCAATACCCAATACGCCTCCAGCGCTCGAAATCACTTCGTCCCGCGCGGCGTCTTCTGCCAAGAGTTGCACGCGATAACTAATGGTTACGGGACCACGTGCCCGTCGTTCTGCTTTCCATTCAGCAAGCGTGGGTTTGCCCTTTTCAGTCTCAGTCACGCGCCGCAGCCCAAGCGATCCTTCACTGTCACGCGCGGTGAGATCGTCGATGCGATCGCCGATCGCTGCTCCCGCGATGTGCGGATCGAGATGCAATACGATCGGATCGGCGTTGCCAAAGTCGACGGGCGGCACGGAAAAACGCATCGCGACATCCACCGCAATCACGGTCCCGCCGTCATTACGCGTGGGCGTGAGACGAACGTCGAGCGTTCGAGGGACTGTGGCGTTGCTCGGCGATGTTGTGGCAGCAGGCGCGCTGACGACAGGATATTCGACGGGCGGACAGGGTTTTTCGATGACCAACTGTTGCGGCGTACATGAAAGAGCACCGCAAACGGCGACGAGCGTGGTGCTCGCCTCGAGGACGTGAGAGAGGGGCAGGGACAAACGCACGATGAAGCGAGAATACTGCTGGTCGGCGTGTGGGTGATGAGAATTCAGAGTCTGAGGTCGAGGGCGCTCAGGAAGTACTTGCCGCTGGCGGTCGTCTTGATGCCTGCCGTGTTCGGGAACGTCAGGTTGCGATATACGCCAACAACGCAACTCTCGAAGGTTTTGCTCCACCAAGGTGTCACGTGTGGATATGTCTCGAGCTTCGTGCGGGAGAGCTTTCCCGAAGGCTCAATGTCGAACACGACTTTGACGCCGCCACTTGCTTTCGGGTGTTGCTTCGCCTCGTCGCGGTAACACGCTTGAATCTTCGGACGCGTGCCTTCCACGACCGATTCGATCGTAGCGCTTTCAGGCTCGGCCACATTCGTTTGACCTGCAACGGTTGCCGCCGAGGTGATAGGCTCTGGCGTGGGGACGTCGAGGTGACCTTCGACTCGCGCATTAGGCGCAGGAGGCTCTTCTCTTGGCCGAGCGATGTGTCCTTCGGCCTTGGATCCATTTTCAGTGATCGTCACGATCGGTGGCGTTGCGGGCGGTTGAACGTTGGTGCTCGACACGGGCGCACGAGATGTCACCAAGCCCATTAAAAATCCGAACACACAACCAAGCCCAAGTCCAAGCGCGGCGATCCCAAGCATCAGCCATGGAGAGCGTGAACTCTTGGAGCCCGTAGTTTGTCGCAGCCGATCACGTTCTCTCGAGCATTCGGCGAGTTCCGCATCACGCGCTTCGATCGAAGCTTTGCTTTCCTCGAGCTTCGCCTCCAGTGTGTTGATCCGTAACCGAGCAGCTTCGAGGTCGTTGCGGTAGTCCATCGAGCACCCCTTCGAGTTTGTTTTGGCAGCCTATTTTCGAGAACCACCCGGTTTGAGTACAGGCTTGCCGCCACGAGAAGCCGACTTCGGTTTCCACTTCGAAGCAGGGGTTTGTCTCGCCGGCGCGGGGGTCAATCGCTTCGCCACGGGGATCTTGTAGGTCCGTCCGATTTTCAGGTCGATGCCCTTCAAACTGTTTGCCGACTGAATCCCTTCGACCGTCGTAGCGTAGTGCTTGGCGAGCATGACGAGTGTATCGCCGCTACGTGCCTTGTGCATCACGTAGGTTTGTCCAACATGCGGAGGCGCAACTTTGTCGCGCTTCAGAAATGCTTCAGCGCGTCGACCGAGCGTTTGCGCAATAGGACTCGAAAAACGCACGTGCAAGTGGTTCGCATGTCCGTGCGCGTGACGTACGAGCGGTCGTGCGTGTTTGTTTTGTACTTGGAAGAGCTGGTCGACAAACGCTTCGTCTTCCCCATGCGACAGCGCGTATTTTACGAGCATGCGCTGAATCGACGTATCGACGAGGACGAGATCCGTGGCCGTCTCCGTCACGATCGTCTTGATGAGCGCGTAGGTTCGTTGGAGGTCCAAGTTATGATCGGTGCCCCGGACAAACACTGACTTGGGCGGCATGTGGTAGTAACCAAGGTCGACGTCGCGGCCGGATTGATGACTCTTGTGCGGCGAAAGATGCCCCCCTCGTTTTGCACTGATGTGCCCAATCGCGAGCGGAGGCGTACCCGCATGATCCGCGGCGACCTTTTCGATGCTGCGCACGATGGAGTCGATCGTTTCCTGTGTTCCCCATGCGCACGACGGATCCTGAACGATCCATTTGTCGCTCTTCGGCATGGGTATGCCGTTTACGAGCGCGCCAGCGTTTGGGCTTCCGAGCGCCAAAGGACCTACGGATACGGGATCTTTTTTGTACCGCTTCTCGAGCTCCGCGGCGCTCAACAAGAGCAGCGGTGACTTTGGTGGCGCGGGTCGTATCGCCTGAACAACGGGGTCGGAACTCGTCGCAGATGGCGTGTTGGTTTCGTCGTCGTGATCGTCGTGATCGTCGTCGAGTTCTTCGGGCCCCTCTTCATCCGTTCCTTCGGGATACGAAGACGTGGGCGTCGCCGCCGGATCGAGCGGCGTTTCCCCTGCCACGATGATCCGCACCGGAGTCGGTGCAACGGGTGGCGCCGTTGGTTTGTCCGCGGATGGACCCGTAGACGGCACAGCCCCCACGACTTTCGGGGGCGGAGCTGCAGCCGCTCCACATGCAGGAGCGATGAGTAAAAGCAGCACGAGCCAGCGCCACATCGGTCCGAACTATAGCTTTGCCTTCTACGACCTGGCCACTGTTTGACCTTTGCTCTTCTTCACAGTGACCACGGTTGATCCTTCACATCGGTGACTGATGTTTCGCTCCACAACGAAATGCGGCGGGAAACAAGCCGCGCAGGAGACGGAACATGTTCGGATTTTTTATCGGTACCGCTTGCCTCATCGGCCTTGTTTACACACTGCGTCGAGGTGGTTGCCACGGTGGTTACGGCTACCGGCGTCACACTCGGTTCGGAGGTTGCGGCAACTACGATGCGCCCAATGGCGCGTGGCAGGACCACGATGTCGACGGTGAACGTGGCGGTGGTGGTGGTGGTCCCTTCCGTTCACACGGACGAGGACATTGGAACCACGGCGCACCTCCAATGGCGTCCTTCTTCTTGCGACGTGTTTTTCAGTCGCTCGATACGACGCCTGGTCAGGAAAAAGTCATCCGCGCCGCGGTCGAAGAACTTGTCGACGTGATGACCAAACATCGCGGCGAGATGCAGAAGAGCCGCGAAGATATCGCGCGAGCGATGCGTAGCCCGAGCTTCGACGAAACGGTGATGGGTGAGCTGTTTGCGCGTCACGACACGGCACTCGAAACGATTCGCAAAACGGTCGTGGGAACGCTGGCGAAGGTGCACGAAGCGCTCGACGAAGAACAACGCAAACGTTTTGCGACCATGATCGAACGCGCCGGTGGGTTCCGCGGTGTGTGGTTCCAATAGGACGAACCCTTGGGCAAACAGTTTCAACAGCAACGAATTGGACGAACGACGAGGCGAATCATGAAACGAAGACTGGCGATCGTGCTGCTCACACTGGGAACAATTGGCGGATATACGGCGGGTTTTGCGAGCTTGAAGTGCCATAGTCAATGGCGACGACAAGCGTTTGAACAACACGTGGCGAAGATTTGCGTGGATGCAGCAAAAGGTGCGGAAGCACCGGCGGGTCAAGCGAAGTAGTTCAAGAAATGCTTTGTGTACCAACCGAATGTTCAACGGTTGTGCGCGTCTCGGGCGGCGATGCAGTCAAGGATTGTGTCGCCGCCCCTCCAGGCCCGAATTGCGGCTTGTAACTTAGTTCCACCAAGAGTTTGTCGAAGTCTTCAATGGTCATCGTGCAGTGACCGTACTTGTCGACGATGTCGCTCTTGATCCCCTCGAACCACGATCGCTGCGGATCCATCGGATCGTCATAGAGCACCGTGCCTTTTTTCCGATCCACCGCGAGAACACGAACTTTGTGTGCTGCGTGTTCTGCCGATCCATTCGATGCCGCGCGCCGAATCGGGCTTCGAACTCTCGATAGTTCGATCGTAGCAAACACCGGTTCGCCCGCGTTCGTCGAGCGCTCGATGATCTGCATTCCATCGCGATGCAAATCGGGAATTTTGGAGGAGTCGAGGCCGAGCAGTTTGGCGAATTTGGAAAACCCATCCGAAATCGTCTTCCATGTCTCGCCAGAGATCGCACCGAGCAGTCGCTCGAACGCTTTGAGACTCAGGCCCGTGCCTGTGTTGTCTCCGTTTTGGAACTGACCGTCGACATCGTTGCGATAATCAAGCTCTGGATACGAGAATTCCATGCAGGCGACTTGAAAAATGCGGCTCATGGGACTGCGACGAAATTCGTGTTCGTCCACAACTAGAACGTCTTCGTCGCGGGAAAGCAGATCACCGTTGCGCAGGTTGACTTTGCCGACTCGCGATACGAGTCCGGCACAAAGGCGCGCGTATTCGACGGGATCACGTTCGGCCAGATAAATCTCGACACACGTTGCGGCACAGGTGCCTTTGAGGCCTTGGGTAATGCGGCCGGGCTGGGCAATGTTCCGAATGACTTCACCAAGAAGGATGGTTCGTCCCGGAGAACCCTCGAAGTTCTCGTGCATCGGGGCGTCGGCAATATCGAGCAGATGCATGTAAAGCGATTTGCCAAACGCGTCGTTTTTCCCAAGCAAATTGCGCTCCTCGAGATGGTGCAAAGCTTGGACGCAGCGTTTACGCCACACGCCGATGATCTCTTTGTCGCGCAGGGGATATGCTGCGTTCACCGGTTGATCAAGACGATCCTCGATGGCGTCGACCATCTCTTGAGTGTCTTTGAGTTCGATCACGTTTGCCTCCCGCAGTGCTCTCGTGTCTCTTGCATAAACCCTTGACGCATCGAGTATTCGTTGAGGATCTTGCCGTGCAACGATGGTGACGGCAACAGTTCATGGCACCACCATCACCGCAAGGCACGGTGAATGACTTGACGTTCGCGCGCTCAGACGACTCCCCATCGTTCGCGATTCACCGCATTCTGCCGCTTGTCGTAGGTGTGTGCATCGTGGCGTTGCCGAGGTTCGAGGCCAACGCACACTCGATTCCCGGGGCGCATACGCTGCATGACTTGTGCCGTGCTGCTGACGTGGTTGCGGTCGGTCGAATTACTGTCGTTTCCGCGCCCGATCCTCATGCAACGACGCTGCCGCCGGTCGATGCGGAGGTGACCGAAGTGTTGCGCGGAGGCGATCTGACGAAACGCTCGCTTCGCTTTTGGCCGCATCGGCACGGCAGCGATCAATACGTGGTCGGAGAAGAATTGCTTTTGTTTCTCGAACCAACGCGTGCGCCAGAACGAGCTGCCGAGGCGAAATACGAGGCGATCGAAGCGATCGGCGATCGTTTCGTCGTGCCCGCGGAACGTCGTGCAGTGTGGATCGATGCTGTACGCAAGTACGTGACGCTCGGAAAAGGCCCACCAGTTTCGACCGATCCTCGCGAACTGGGGCGTGTGTCGATCAGCATGCTGGCCAGTCCAGAAACGAAGTTGGCTTATCTGGCGTTACGCGATCTCACGCTGACAGGAACAGCACTCATGATTGAGCCGAGTGATGTTCCCGAACTTCTACGGATCGTGGATGACGCGACCCGTCCGGGGATGTTGCGCGTTGGGCTTTTGTCGGAGCTCGAACGGCGAAAACTCACGCCCGTAGGATCACACTGGGTTTCGGTGCTCGAAACTTCGTCTTCAAACGATCGATCGGCGGTGATTTCCGGCGCAAAGAGTCGATGGTTTGTCCCGGAAGTCAATACTGCGCTGGTCGCGATCCTCGATCGAAGTTCTGGGGACGAAGCAATTTCAGCGGCGAGGGCTCTGGGTGCCGAAGGAAACGATGCCGCAGTGGATGCGCTCGTGCGGGCGGTGGCGCGAGAACCGGAAGAATTACGATTCACGGCGCTGAGTAGTTTACGGCGTATCAATTCAGTTCAGGTACGCGACAAACTAGAAGGGTTTGCCCAGTCGCATCTCCATGCGGAGACTCGCAAGGTGGCTCGTGCCGAGCTGGCGTTGCTTCCTGCTACACCGGTGGCCTCGAACAACCCGGTAAATACATACCTGGCAACGGATGATGTAGTGAAATCGCAGCGACGGATCTGGTTTGTCGCTGCGGCGATTGGCCTTTTGGTGAGTCTGTTTTTCTTTTGGAGGAGACCGCCGGCGAAGAAGCGGCCAGGTTAACGGCGCGAAGGCGCTTTTTGCGCTTCGATCCACGTATCGACTTCTTGCCAATGTTGGTACAGCCAATCGATGCGTTCCGCGTCGTTCGAGGGAACGTTTTCCGATGCGACCCGGAAAAACCGAATACGAATGGTCCGATCGAGAAGCGCGCCCCCGGCCCAATCGCTCATTTTGCCGGCACCTTCGAGTCCCACGTGGGCGCAAAATGCAACGTCGTGATCCGTTTTACGGGACAAGAGGGCGAGCGAACCGCCTAGGTGCGGGGGTAAAACGTTTTGAAGCAATCGCGCGCGTTCGAATAAATCGGCATTGTTCTTTTGAATGTCCGCGAGGCGTCTGGCGTGTTTTTCTGGAGTGAAACGTGTGCCTTCCGGATAAATGAGCACAATACCTTCCGGGCCAAGGTTTTCCGCGATCCACATGACTTGTTCAATGTCGGATGTATCGCGTGTTCCACCGCGACGAACGAATGCCGTGGGAATTCGATGGCCGACGACGTCGACACACGGATTCCAAAGCACTTCCTTTTTCATGACGTAACGCACGTGTTTGCCTAAGGGGTGACCAATGACCGAGAGGGGAATCATCGTATCGAGAATGCTCGTATGGCGCATGAATACAAGTACGCGACCACTGGCCAAATCTTCTGCTCCTTCGATGACCACGCGCATGCGATAAATGGATACCGCGGCTTGAAGCATTGCATTCGCCCACCAAGCCTCGGCTTTGGCGGTCAAGCGAATCTCCCGTTCTCGCGGCGCGCCCCAAAGTTTTCCGCCGCCAAGGAAGGCGCCGAAAAGCATCACCAGTCCGATGGGATGCAATCCGATCAATACGCATGTCGACACGTAACAACGCACGAAACGAAAGTCTTGGCGGCGCAGGATGTCGATAGTTCCGAGTATAGGCACGACAATAGGTGCCAAGCCCACGAACAGGGCGGTCAGCAAAAATATGCCTGGAATGGTCAGCGCGCGCCGAGCCCAAATTGCGCCCAAAGATTCCGTCAATGGTGCTGGATGTGGTGCAGTCATTGACGCAGCGATCGACGGTGAATGTGTTTCTGAATTTTGCGCCTGCAAGATATTACCGCACGATTTTTCGTTCGAGCACTGCGCGCTGGCCCCAAGGGCAATTGAACGCAGAGGGTTTGGTGAGGATCCAGAGCGTCTGGACTCGAGGTGGTTCGTCCGGGAATGGCCCGTCGCCATCGGTGAAATACACGATGCCATCGGGCCAGTGCAAGCGTAGAAACGCGTCAGAAAAAACCTTACGCAAATCCGTCCCGCCCCGTCCAACGACGTCCGATAGTTTTCCTGTAAAAGGATACACACGCTGGATGTCTACGTCACATTCGACGATGGTCATGAATGCTTGCTCGTGGATGAGACGCAGATGTTTGGCGATCTCCTCGAATTCGGCGGTGGTCATGCTCATCGATGTATCGATGATTATGAGCAGCCGGGGTTTGTTCATGGCTCGAGGTGACCAGGCGCGTCCGGGGACTTCTCCGATTCGTCCTGGAAACCGGCGGCTTGGTCGCGCAAATGTACCGACGGGCGTGCGTTGCTGCGACGCGAACATGGCCAAAGCCGTTTTCCAATCGACATAATACGTAGGCGGACCGATCCAAGCGTCGATTTCTTCAATGAGTTTGCCGGGATCTTTGCCCGCTAAAAGGCTGCCTCGAGAATCGTCAGAATCGTCGTTGTCTCCGACTTCTTCAATCGATTGCGCTACCAATTGTCGGGTTTGTTCGATTGCTCCGGGCTCGCCTGCGGTTTTTTTGAAACGCCGATGGTCGTCCAGAACTTTGCCGTCTCCGACGTTTGCGCCGAGTTTTCCCGAACGCGAGGCATCGAGCAGTTTTTCGTATCGTTCGAGGGTACTTTGTCCCGCGCGTAGGCCAAAACGTGCATAATTTTGCCACTTGATCGGATCGGGCAAAAGTTCTTCGATGTATTCGTTGGCGCTCATTTCCAGCGCCAAATCGCATAATTCGGGTTCGGCCACGTCGGCGAACTTGGGATGACTCAAATGGCCAAGCACGACATGATGCACTTCGTGCAGGAGCACCCCGCGAAGAAATTGCGGTTCGTCAAGGAAAGACTCGACGTTGATATGCAGGTAAAACTTTCCCTCGTACAGCGATACCGCCATACGTTTGACCGATGGATCGGCGACGGGGAGCATTTTACCGAGGGCCGCGGCATAATAGGGGTAACGCGCCGAAAAATCGCTTTGTGCGATGAAGTCGTCAAGAAATGTGCGAACGGCGTCAGACATGGCGGTGATCTACGACGGACGAACAGGAGTAATACCGAGTCGTTTGCACGTGCCGACCAAATCGAGCGCCCAGCGTTCGGGCAAGTCGACGAGAAGTCCACCGAGGCTCACTCGCACGGGATTGCTGCGTTTGAGATCGGCGAGTTTCGGGCTGCGTTCCAGAAATGAACACAATGCGGTGACGACGAATGCGACGCGATGTTGTTTGAGTGGTTCCGTTGCGAGTTGTTTGATTTTTCGTTGCGCGGTCGAACCAATGTATCGTTCGCAGAGTTCTTCGGGGCGAACTTCGACGAGCGAAGTCGCCGTGGGATTGCGGCCAAAGGATTCCACGAGTTTTTCCCGCTGATCGCCGGGTAGGTCACCGAGCAGCGATTCGAACGAGGTGAGCGTGATACGTCCTTCCCCGAGTAAAACGCCTGCTTCAGGACCTTCGAGCAGCCGGCAGAGGCGGGTGGTAATTTCATCGAGTCGGTCGGTTTGTCCCGACGATGCATAACCTTGCACAGTATTGGCCAGATCGACGCGGCGATCGTATTCCGAAAGAAGCGCGCGCACGTCGAAGGGCAACGATGACGCCCACGTCGTGCGACTCGAAACGACGATTTCCACCCACGAGGGCGGCAAATACCCCCCGAGCGCGTCGCGAAGTAGAGCGACATTTTCCAATTCGCGGGGCAACAAAGCGCTCAAGATATGTGATACATAGGTCCACGTACGGGGCGGTACGTCATCGAGCACCCGTTCGTGGGCTTGAGCGACAGCAATGATCCCAGGGTGTATGTTGTTCATCTGCGCCCAACCCAGCCAGTTGGTGCGATCAGCGCGTACGGGGAGGCTCAAGAAACGAGCGCGTAAGGCTTTGTCGAGGGGCGTGACGTGATATCCTTCGCTTTCCGGGTTTATCGCAGCAAAACAAGCGTAACCTGGGGGCAATTCATATCCGTGGAGGCGTCGGGCGCTGAGCAATTGCAGGGCGGGCTGCTGAATGTACCGTTCGGCGCGATTGAGTTCCTCGAGCATCAGAATGCCTGCACCGTCGCGCGGTAAAATGTCGGGCAGGGCGTAACGTGTGCGTCCGTTTTCAATGATCGGCAGTCCGACGAGATCGGGGGGTTCGAGTAACGACAGGTCGAGCACGACGTGGGCGATACCCAGGCGATCGGCAAGTTTTCTGACGATTTCACTCTTGCCGATACCCGTGGGCCCTTCGAGCAATACTGGTCGACGTGCGCGATATGCGAGTTCGAGGACGGCTTCGAGACGCGCGCCAACGGGAATATGCGGAGTGCGAGCTTCAGGAATCGGTGCTGTTTTCGCCACGGGGGCGAGTGGTTAGCACGATCTGGCGCATATGCCAGATGTCCATGAAAAGAAAAACAATTGTTTAGATAGCCCTTGCGACACCAAGAGGAGTTCTCTATGCTCGGTCGCGAGGATCTTTTCATGACGATGAGCACCGATGTCCGGCCCGCCCTGAATTCCCACGAGGTACCACCGTATTTGTCCGGCAATTATGCGCCGGTGTTTGCGGAATTGTCCGTGCGCGATATGCGGGTCATCGGCGAGATCCCGCGGGACATTGCTGGGACGTTCGTGCGTAATGGATCCAATCCCCGATTTCGTCAAGAGGGGCGGCATCATTGGTTCGATGGCGACGGGATGATGCATGCAGTTCAATTCGAAAATGGACGCGCTGCATATTCGAATCGCTGGGTGCGAACGTCGGCATTTCTTGCGGAAGAAGAAGCTGGCAAGTCACTCTGGAAAGGGGTAACGGAACGACCAGATTTCACCAATCCCCTTGGGCCTTTCAAAGATTCGTCCAATACGGACGTGGTCTATCATTCCGGTCGTTTGCTTTCGCTTTGGTGGCTGGGTGGAACACCGTACCAGGTTCGTTTGCCGTCGCTCGAAACCTGTGGCACTGAAACGTGGGGCGGCAAAATGCCTACGGTTTCTGCGCATCCGAAAGTTGATGCTGTCACGGGCGAATTGCTTCTTTTCGATTACAAACCATATCCCCCCTATTTGACGTACGCCGTTGTATCGCGTTCCGGGGAACTCGTGCACCACACGACCATCGATTTGCCCGGTCCACGATTGCAACACGATATGGCCATCACCGAGCATTACACGCTCTTTTTCGATATGACCATGATGTGGGATCCGGAGCTATTGAGTGCTGGGAAAACACGCGTGAAGTTTTTCCGCGACAGGCCAGGTCGTATCGGCATCTTGCGCCGCCATGCGCCTGGAAACGAGATCCGATGGTTCGAAACGTCGCCGTTTTACATGTACCATACCATCAACGCCTGGGAAGAAGGCGATAAGGTGGTGCTCATTGGTTGCAAGATCGAAGCGCCCCTCGTCGGTGATCCCCTGAATCCCGTGCGCGAAGTTCCCACCATTGGTTTTCTTCGTCTCGAACCATGCCTATACCGCTGGGAATTGGATCTCGTGACAGGAAACGTCAAAGAAACGCATCTCGATGATGCTATTTCTGAATTTCCACGCATGGACAATCGAGCGCTCGGGCGCAAAGCGCGCTACAGCTACAATCAGCGTATCGCAGCAGCGCCAACGCTGCTTTTCGATGGCGTCATCAAATACGACCTCGAAACGAAGTCAAGTGCAGCGCATTCCTACCCCAAAGGGTCCTTCGGCGGTGAAGTCGTGTTTGCTCCTCGAATTGGTTCGACCGCGGAAGACGATGGATACCTCGTCACGTTCGTTGTCGATGAA
Source organism: Polyangiaceae bacterium (assembly GCA_031415295.1). Lineage (GTDB taxonomy): Bacteria > Myxococcota_A > Polyangia > Polyangiales > Polyangiaceae > Polyangium. Next base: position 27,113 of record JANORL010000252.1, read on the forward strand.
ACGAGCGGCAAGAGCGAGGCGTGGGTCATGGACGCGAAAAACATCACCGCGCCACCATTGGCGCGTATCGAAATTCCACAGCGCGTTCCGACGGGATACCACGCTTGGTGGGTTCCGACTGAAACAGCGGCGTAACGCTATTTGCCGTACATCGTTGCGAATTCCGTTGCAATGATGGGTGCGGTGCTGCGGCCTGACGAGTTTTCCTCGCCGTATTGCTGCTCGTTATAGGTCCAAGGCGCGACCAAATCCCATTGTGGTAGCGGAATGATGTAACCGAGGAAGTCATTGGCACTGTTGATGATCATCTTGATCGATCCTGGCGGTAACATCGATTGAATCGAAGGGTCAGGTTCCGCATCGGGATAATCCGCGCCGGTGGGTTTTTCCACGTAAGAGCCACCACCGGGTTTTTCCAGCCAAAGTTCCGTGTAGAATTCCCCAGGTATGCCAGCAATCGATACGGGGCCAATTTCGAGGGCATTTACTTCCGTGGCGACGACGACTTCGCCCGATGAAATGAGCGATATGCTAATGCCAGGACGTTCTTCGTCCGTCACGCGTCGACCATCAGCCCAATAAATGTCGCGGACGATGAGGCCAGAAATGACGCCGAGTGCCAGCGTCACGTTTGTTGGTGGCAGCAAAAAGGCACGCCGACGAATTCCCAGGTTTGGCGCGTCGTCTTTCGTTGCCGACGCCCCTTCCAGTGCGGCAATGGCTGCTTCTGCGGCACCTTTTCCGACATATTCGGCCCGCTCGAACGTGCCTTGTTTGCACGTTTCCATGCCATTCACATCGGGACAGCCAATGATGCCGATGGTCGTGGTGAGTCCTCCCAGCGGACCATTGAAGAAAATGGCGGGAGCAGACGGCCATTTTGCTTCGAACGTTTCGCGTAAGTAATGCGGAAAATCGGAAGTCAACAGCTGGTTGTCACTGCCGAGCGCTTCTGGATGATTCCCCCAAATGATGACGTTGGCAATCGGAGCAGAGGTTTCGTCCTGAAATTGCATCGTGTTAATGTTTTCATCGACTACGATCGGCGGTCGGGTGTCATTGATGAGGCCCGGTCGTTGGGCTTGCGCGACCACCATTTTTGCCTTTTTCTGAGCCGCCTTCGATTCTTTTAGGGCCTCGACCGCTTGGGCGATGATGAAATCCATATATGCGGGATTGACGCCCGACGTGTTCACGTTCGGCCCCCATTGCCCAACCGTGTCCTGCATTTCATGCACGTGCGTCGACGAAACCAGAATATGATCGAAATCCAACCCCGCGGCTTTGGCAGCCTTTCGTATGTCGATCACCCATTGTTGAAAAAATCCCACACAATCGAGCGACACCATCCCGATCGATACATCGCCTCGCTCGAACGTAATCGCGCGAGCCCACGCCTCGTCGTGCACGCCCGTCGCCGCTCGTCCCATGCCAAAACCCGCGAGCCACACCCCATCCCATTTGCCATTTTTATTGACGTCGTCGTACGCCTCTCCCATGTCCCATTCGCCGTTGGTATTGGTATCCGTCCATGTTTCGACGGTTGGAGTGATTGTTTTCGCCGCCGCTCCCACCAGAAAATCCCCAGCGGATTTTTCGCAACCAGGCATTCCGGGGCACGTCAAATTCGTCGCCTTGCCCTCGGCATCGGCAATCGGTGGAGCTGTCGCGGGAACGGGCGTGGGGTCGATTTCTCCGCAACCGCAAAGTGTTGGTGCGAGAAGCGAAGCAACAAGCACGATGGAAGAAGGCGAAAATAGGCGCATGATTACCTGAGGGAATTTCGTGATTGGTGGCAGTCGCTGGGTATTGCGGGAAAAACTCATTCGTGGGGCAGATTGCCCGACCACCGAGTGAGAAACGAGGTAGGATCCATCAAGTCGCTTCGGCGTTGATAGGGCACGCCATCCGCACGTAATGCACCGCCGTGACGAACCGTGAGATCTCCCGAAGCCGTGCCGCGGTACATCTCGAGATGCAGCATGTCGCTTGATACGTTGATGCCAACCAGATGTCCAACTTTGGCAATAGGTTGCCCAGCAGAGACCCGTGCGCCCGTTTTGACCATTGTGACCCGCTGAATTTCACCATATCGTATGACAAACGTCCCGTGGTGCACTTCGAGTGCGTAGGTCTCGCAATAAAATGGATACGGGCCACGAATGACTTCTCCGTCGGCGATTGCATGTACCCACGTGCCGAGGGGCGCGTAAAGATCGCATCCCGCATGCGCGCGATGACCTCCGCTGCGACTCGATCCGAACGAACGCGGCGAGTGTGTCCAATCGGCAGTCGGTAGTTTCGTATAAGGAAAACATTCCGAACCTGCAACGACAGGTGCGTCGCGTACAGACGTCCCGATGTCCGTCGTTCGTCGAGCAAGCAAGAGTTCCCAGGTCCGAGGTCCCACGACGCCGTCGTCTGTGAGCCCTTGACGTCGTTGAAACGAGCGTACAGCGCGATCGGTGCCGAGCCCGAACAAACCATCGGGTGTCACGCCAAACCCCCAATCTCGAAGTGATCGCTGAAGGGCTTTTACGTCCTCCCGTAGATGAGGCGAGACATCGGGAAAACCAGACGAAATCCGGAGGGTCGCGTGCATGAGGACATTCTAGACGAATTCCTACCCATGATGGCAAGTGCCGCGAAACGACGGAAAGAAGGAATCTCGCAACCGACCAGCCGTATTGACGGACGCCTCATGTGGCTCGACGGATGTAAGCGCACGCGGCGTTCGACGTGTGTCTGTGACGCCAAGCAGAAAAAACGGAGGGGACGATGGGACATGTCCGAAGTGCAACCGCACTGATTCTAGGCTCGATCATCGGTTCGTTCACGGCATCGGCGAATGCGACCGATCTGCCGCTGCGGCGAATTCTGCTGACGACAGGTGGTGTCGGCTACTTCGAACACGAGGCAGCGGTCACTGGAGACGCAACTCTGGAGCTGAACGTCCGGCTCGATCAGGTCAGCGATGTTTTGAAAAGCATCGTTGTCGTCGATGCCCACGGCCGATCGGGAGTGGCAACACTTGCCGGTCGCGAACCTCTTTCCGAGATGTTTCGCGACCTGCCATTCACGCTCGCGGACCTTGCATCGCCAGCGGCTCTCATGAGCGCGTTGCGTGGAACGATGATTCGCGTGACCGTGAATGCGTCGGTCGTCGAAGGGCGCATCGTTTCAGTCACGGAAGAGACGACCGCTCTCGGAGACGGGCGGGGGACGATCGTACGGCATCGAATGAGTTTGATGGCGTCGACGGGCTTTCGGCAGGCGCTCATCGAAGACGCCACAGCGATCGAAATTGTCGATCCAAACCTACGTGCGCAAGTCGAAACAGCGTTGTCGGCGATCGCTGAACATAGCGAGCAAGATCGTCGTTCGATTACGATTCGTGTGGAAGGGAAGGGCGAGCGAAAGGTGACCGTGGGGTACGTCGTTGCAGCACCTCTTTGGAAAGCGACGTATCGGTTGGTCCTTCCAAACAATGGAAACAAGGCACGTATGGAGGGCTTCGCGCTCCTCGAAAACATGAGTGGTCAGGATTGGGTCGGTGTCGATCTGACTGTTGCATCCGGCAATCCAGTCACGTTCCGACAAACTCTTTACGAGGCCTATTTCGTTTCGCGGCCGGAGGTGCCGGTGGAAGTTTTTGGTCGCATCTTGCCGTTGATCGACGTGGGGGTGGTGGCACCGTCGGTAGCGGCCAAGGTGCGTGCTTCTGGTGTGTTGTTGCATCGACCTGACGTCCAGCCGCTGATTGCGGATAGTTTGTCCGCGGACGGAGAAGCATCCAGCATGGAGAGTGCGCCGCTGACGGAGGCGGTGGAAGGGGCGACGGCAGTCACGTTCCATTTCTCCGAACCTATCGACTTGGCACGAGGCGAAGCCATGCTTGCGCCAATCGCTCCACGTGAACTCACCGCGGAGCGCTTGTCGGTGTTTCGTCGCGATGTTGACAAGACAAACCCAGTGGCTTCCGTACGACTCGTGAACGATTCCGAGTCGAGTCTGCCTCCGGGCGCGGTGGCAACGTACGAACTCCAAGGTTCCCCGGGCAAACTCGAGTTTGTCGGGGACGCTCGGCTCGGAGCATTGCCGATGGATCAAGAACGACTGCTTGGATTCGCATCGGATTTGAACGTACGTGTAGATTACGAAGACCAGTTGGCCCAGACGATCACAGGAGCCAAGGTCGATCGGGGGGTGCTTGTGGTTCGTCGGGTCGAACGGCGGGCAACCAAGTATCGAATTGCGGGAGATCCGAACGAACCGCGTTCGATGATCATCGAGCACCCTCGTCTCGCAGGGTTTTCCCTCGTGACTCCGCGAGTAGGTCAACTTGGGGAAACGCCGACGCATCATCGGGTTCGTGTGGAGGTTCCGGCGGGACAAACGGTGAGCGTGGATGTCGTGTTGGAACGACCCGGCGAACAGCGGGTGTCCATCGTGGGTATGGGACAATCGGAACTTGGTGTGCTTGTGTTGAGCACTGAAATTCCCGATGCGGTCCGTGAGGCGTTGAAGCAGGTGGCGGAGCTGCAACGGACGTTTGCGGATCGTCAGCAAGCGCTTAAGGCGCTCGAAAACGATCGCAATACCTTGGTTGCGGATCAAGTGCGGATACGGGAAAACCTGAAGGCGGTGCCTGCGGAGAGCGATTTGCGGACGCGGTATTTGACGGCGCTTGGGGAGACCGAGGATCGGATAACGATGCTCGATCAATCGATTGGCGTGGCGCGAGAAGCGGTAACCGTTGCGCGAGACGAACTCGAGCGGTTCATATCGACGCTGTCACTGTAGGTAGGTTTGTCGGGGAAAGAGGCCGGTCACGCCAAGGGACCGGCCTCGTGATTAAGTGATCACATGCAGACGCTGGGTTGGCCGGTGCAGGTAAAGCCAGCTTCGACGCGGCAATTGTCCGCGCATCCGTCACCTGATGTCGTATTGCCGTCGTCGCACGTTTCGCTGCCGGTGATCAGGCCGTTGCCGCAAAGGGCGGTGAACGTGACCTGGAGCTTGTAAGCGGCAATCAAGCTGTTGTTCAGGTAATCTTCGACGTACGCGTAATACACGCCGGGGGCCAAGTTGCGTGCGCTCGCATCTGTGACCGGATCGACTTTGGAGCAACTGCTGATGCCGTCCTCGTCATCGTTGACGAGCACGCTGGTGCAGTTCGTTCCCCGAAGTTCGATGACCGTATCGACTGAACAGACGCCCATTGTGGGTGAAAACGTTTCGAGTTTGACGTCCGCGTATGCCGGAACGGTAAACGCGACCAAGTCCTTGTCGGCGACAGGCGTAATGGCACCGTCGAAGATGAAGGGTACGTTGAAGGGGCCGTTTGTCGTGCCACACACGCTGTTGGGCTCGGTTTCCGGCGTGAACTCATACAGACAGACGGCGCTGCACGTATCGCCATTGGTCGTATTGCCGTCGTCGCATTGCTCATTGCCCGTAACAGTGCCGTTTCCGCATGTGAATGTGCACGTACTGAGCGGCGTACCCGTGCACGTGTAGCCTTGTTCGACCGTGCAAGTGGCCGAGCAACCATCGCTGGGCATGATGCCCCCATCGTCACACGCTTCGCCAAGCTCGACGGTGGCATTGCCACACACGGGCGGAGGGGCGACACAAAGCCCGAGGCTCCATGTACCGAAAAGACCCGCGTCGAGATTGGCACCATCGGCGACTTTCATCGTCCACGCGCCATTGGTTTGCTGGCCAGAGATGCCGCTGAAGGGCGCTTCGGGCCGATAACGATTCCGGAACGGTGCGGCACCCGCCGTTACGGCAGTCGCTGCGGCATCATCGAAAATCGTCGACGCATAGTTATCGCCGCTGCTACCGTTGGCGGAACTCATATCGAGCGCCGTTCCTGAGGGAGCCGTGAGCGTGATACTTACGTCACCGTCGTATTGATGCGAGATGGCATTAACTACGGCGACGGCTTTGCTGACCACACCCATGTTGCTGATGCTTATCGTGCTTTGAGCGCCCGTGGCATTGTTGTCAGGAATGATGATGGAACCATTGGTCGATTTTTGGATGACCAACGTTTCATTACCTGCGCAAGTAATTTCGAGATGACAATTTGCGCAGCAGTCACCGGTGGTGATGTTTGAGTTCAAACATGGTGCCAAGCCCAACTGGCCGCTGCTGCGCGCTTTCA
>JANORL010000253.1:0-2341 GCA_031415295.1 Polyangiaceae bacterium
GCCCGCGCAGCGCCTCTTGCATACACACATCAGACAAGAAACGAGTTACCAATGACCTCAGAAACAACAGCCATTTGGAAAGACTTCGCCCGCGCCGCCGGAACGCCAGAAGGTTTTACCTTGCGCACGACCGTTCCTGGCAATCCGGACGGAGTCGAAGTCATGCTCGAACGCTGGGAAGCCGGCACAGAGGAGCCCCCGCATTCGCATCCCGGCGATGACATGACTGTCGTCGTCGAAGGGAAAATGTCCATTCAATTTTACGTGAAAGGCGAAAAAGGTCTCGTCCCGGATGGTGACTTGGTCATCTTGAGCCAAGGGCAAACCGGGTACGTCGCCGCCAATCGCATCCACGATGCGAAATACATCGAGCGGTGCAAATTGGTGTACGTACACGACAAGGCGTTCGGATTTCACGCCGCAGAGTAAAATCCGAAGCCGCCGACGCCAATAACCTATTTCTTCAGCTTGCCGTTGGCTTTCAATTTCTTGAGTTCACTGTGGCCACCCACGAGCACTCCATCCATGAACACCATGGGAAACGTGGGAAATCCGCACCAGAGTTTGATGGCCAGGCGCTCTTTCCACTGCGAGAAATAACTGCCGTATTCGAGGTATTTGTAGGCGATGCCTTCCTCGTCGAGTAGCTTTCGTGCGGATTTCACCACGGGATTTTGCGCCATGCCCACGACCACGACCGGGTCTTTGGTCACCGCGGCAGCCACTTCATCGACGATGTTGCGATGAAACGACGAGATGATGGATTGAACTTCAGGGGAGACTTTTTCAGCTGCAAGCACAGGACGTTGCGTCATGGGCTTGCCTAATAATCACTCGTGATGCGTTGCGCAACAGTGGGGAACATTTTTCCTTCAGCTCGGATCCACCACGCGACCAACGAAGAGCACCGCTTTCGTTTGGATGTCGCGAATGAAGAAGACGAACGGTTTGTCGAGCGAGATCTTGGCGGGCGTTGGAACGCTGGTTTCGCCAATGATGACGGCGGTGGCCGCGGCCGCTTCCGTGCCTGCTTCGTTGACCTTCACGAACGATTGATGAATCACGTCCGAAATGACGAGACCTCCCGTGCCGTTGATACCCGAAAAGTCGGCAGTATCCGAAAACGCAATGCCCATTCCCATCGACGTCAATGGATCGACCAAGCCAAACTTGGATTCGAACTCGAATGTGGGCATCGTCGTTTCGACCATGTGTCCGCTGAGCGAATTGACGATTTCACCGATACGAGCGCCCGTCAAAGTCGGCTCGAAGGTTGTCAAGTCATTCGGCAAAACCAGCACCATCGACAATTCCGATCCGTCGTAGGGCAATTCCACAGCGGCATAATCGACGCCTTGGCCGTACGGCACATCGAAACTACCATGCATCATGGGCACTTGGACAGCGCTTCCGGCCGCATTTGTAAACGTGCCGGGTTTCGTATTCGCGGCTTCGAACGGGACCATCCAGGCCGCATTAAAATACACCGCGTTCGTCAATACGAGCCTCGTGCTGGAATTCACCGAATCAGGCGACAGAATATCCTTGATACGTTTTTCCGTCTTGTTTTCAACCCAACCATTAATCAAGTCGACGGCTTGCAACGGTTGCGCCTCGAAATCGACGATATTCATGCCCGCACCGTAATTCAGCCCGAGCAAGTCGAGGAACGCCGTCTCGAAGTGGTAGTTCACCTGGCCCCAAAGTGCGTTGGCAATGTTTAATCGGAAACCGCCGCCGTCTGCACCTTGGGCACCTTTGCCGCGACTTGCCAATGCCAAGTCGAGCGCGTTCACGGCTGGATGAAACTGCGCTTGTGGCAGCATGAAATGCATCGCCAAAGCCATGTCTTTTTCAGTTTGTCCGCGCGCGCCGGCCCAGGTCATTCCAAGGGCGCTCGAAATGCTGTACGGAGAATAAAAGAAATTGCCGGGGGTCGTACGCAATTGCTGATACATGTCGGCCGCAAACGCCGTATTGCCAGCGGCGAGCGCATCGAGATCCGCGTCCGGAACGTCCGGAGCTTGAATACGTTTTTCGGTCGAACGAAGAACGCAACCCGCTTTGGCGGGATCGTGGCATTCCGTGTCGACCGGAGCCGCCGGAGTCGGATCGGTCGTCGAGCAAGCAAACGTGGAGAGTGCGAGGCCCATCGATAGAATGGTCAGCGAGGTTTTCATAGGGGGCGGGATGTGCAACCAACGTGCCTGCGATGACGAAGGGGTTGCCATGCATGAACTCAGGACAGATTCAGGCGTGAATGTGTCGCGAGTGTCCCGGTCGGCGCATTGTGGCACGACCCCACAAAAAAAGTGGTTGGCACCTTTTCAGCACCTTTTCA
>JANORL010000254.1:0-3782 GCA_031415295.1 Polyangiaceae bacterium
AAGAGCGCGAAGAGCGTGCAAGGCGTGCTCGACGTGGTGAAAGCGACGCCAGCGGCGTAATCGTTTTCAGTTCAACCGGTTCTCGACAGCCCGCGCGATCGCTATGATTTCGCGGGCTGTTTTCATTTTGAATGTGCGTCGGAAGGATTTAACCAAGCGCCTCCAAAGTGGACAACCACGCGCCAAAGTGAGGGCATGTTTCCTTGAGGCGCTGCCAGCCGATACGACGCGTAATAGACGGACCCATCGTCGACTTTCTATAGTCTGGTATGAACCGTCCGATTCGTTTTGATGGCGCACCTTCTTTGGTCTGATTTATTTCTTCTGGCTTTAAGTTCCCGACATCGCGAAGCAGTTCCAACAAGCCCGCATCTGGCCATTTGTCAGGAAATTCGTCGAGAATCGCGTCCGGCTTCGCAAGCACGAGCGTTTCGAACTCATGCAATTGAATATTTGGTATGAAACGGTCATTATTTATCTGATATCGCATTGCATTCTCGAACGATGCGACTCTTTCATATGGATCGACAATCGATGCGTGCTGGGTATAGTCAGGAAAGTCCCTCGGAAATGCATAAAAATCGAGCATAGTGGTGACGCGGCTCGTGCTTGACGAATATTGGCGTAACGTAGCCTGGATGTGCCGAGATACTGGTGCATATTCAAGCACTCCGCCGAAGGAATCCGCAATATCGTGCTTCACTCTCTTACCGAAAAGCATTTGATGAACTTTGACGCCATGGTCCAGCAAGTGAGCGGCCAATACATCGCGCACAAAATGCAGCTCGGTATATCCCTCGCAAAGGATGACCAGAAAGCTCATTGCGGCCATCCTCCGGTCACATTTCTTTCATAGAGCTCGCCTAGATTAAATTCTTCCAACCATGCAGACAGGTCGACACGGGACAGCCTTCTGCACGTCGACTCGCCAAACCCCTGCTTATCTTCAGTTCGTTCGACAACGACAACTTCCTCGGGAGAGAAGTGCGCCAAAAATCCCGGTGATTGCGTCGCCACGATAACTTGACGTTTCGATGAAACTTCTCGGACCAAACCCGCAACAATTGCAATTGCCGACGGATGCAAGCCTAGCTCCGGTTCGTCCATGAAAATGACGCTCGGAAGCATTTCCTCCGGCTGAAGCAATGCAGTAATGATAGCGATTGCGCGCAACGAGCCGTCGGAGAGTTGATGCGCACCAAACTCGTAATCACCGCTCTTGTCGGACCACCGCAATTGAATTTTTCGAGGATTAAGCCGGTCCGGCTCCAAGATGAGCTTTTGCAGATAGGGAACTACCAATTGAATGGTGCGCAAAATGCGCTCGAAATGTTGCGGCTTGGTTTGCTGTAGCATGTACAGGAAGGACGCAAGATTTCCCCCATCGCCAAGCAATTCCCGATTTCGATCGACATCCTGCGAGATGCGGATATTCGCAACGTCAGACGTATCGTGAAAATGATAGATTCGCAATTGCTTCAATTGCTCAATGACCCTATGAGCCGTATCTCGCTTTTCAGGATCCTCCTGTCGCTGCAGATCGGCAAACAGCGCCGTCTCTTGTTGACCAGACAACCGAGAGGAAAAAGGCATGCTCGGGGCGTATGTTGGCTCATCATAAGCCTTTATGAACTCGTGCGCAAATACCAATCTATCCGGCGAGGCAAACATCAATACGTTATAATATTTACTCCCGCTTTTCGCCGTCAAGAATGTCAACTCCGCACTCAGATTAGGTGTTTTTTTCGGACCATAATGCAATATCGCGCTTCCGCCCCCTCGACGCGCCACGTACACCTGCAAGCGCTCGTCGAGTATTGCCTGAAGCATCTCGAAGAAACTAATGAAATTCGACTTGCCGGAACCGTTGGCACCAATCAGCACGGTCACGTCTCCGAACTCAACTTTCACGTTGCGAAAGGAACGGAATCCTGTCAACAAGATAGACCTGAGTTTTTCCATGCTTGGCTCATCGAGTTCGGATGAACTCGCGGTTTCGTGGGCTCCTGGCTCGAACCCTATCGCCCATCACCGATGTTGTCAAACCTGACAACCAGCCGCCGTCATCGTCCCCTTCACGGCACGGCGATATTTTCGATACACGCGCCGAGCCCATCTTGACAATATCCCGTCACGCATACTTTCCCGGACGGACACGCGGTATCATCCGTGCACGTAATGTTCACGCATCCGGACGTGCGCGCGTGTACAGGAAGTGTCACGTCGTGCGCGAGCATCGCATCGCATTTTTGCCAAGTGGGACAAGTAAAACCTTCGTCGCAAGGAATAGGTTCACAAGTGCCGCCTGCATTGCATCGAAAATCGGGGCCGCAATTGTTGGCGCTACAGGGCGGATTGCATTCGGAACCGATTGCGTCGGTGCTGCATCCATCCCAAATGGCATGACAAACCGTACCCATGGGGCAATCGGAATCGGATGCACAGAATTCGCGAGGCGGAATTCCGCAAACGTTCGGTTGATTGGGGCCTCGACAATACAAGTCGCTGTCGCAATCTTCCTTCACTCGGCACGAATCACCGTCGCCGCCACCCAATACTCCCCCGCCTTCACATGACGAAATAGCGATGCCGAACAAAAAGACGGTAACGACCCTACGGACTGGAAGCATTTTTTCACCCACCCAACTTCGATACGATTTCATGATAACCTCCGCGATTCGAACGCTCAGCGCACACGCATCATTCCAAGCGAGATCATCGGGCAAACGATGAGAAATCCAAGAGCGAGCAATCCACACAGCATCGCCAAAAACACGCGCATGGCCGCCCCGAGACTTTTTCGAGGCACGACGAGAAGCCCGTCATAACGAATGCAACGAACCAATATCACGACACCCAGCAGAATCGTGGGAATTGCCAATAGGAAACCGCCGAAAATTGCCGATGGTAACGCACCAAGCGTAACAAGCAAAAAACCCATCACGAGTTCTGGCCCGGGACGGGCTCCACCTTCCAAAAGCTCCGCGCTGTTTCCATCGACATTCATGAAAAAACCCATCACCAGGGCGCCAACAACAAACCCACGCAATGCATCGAGCAAGCGCTCTGAAGGCTCGAGTCCTGCACGTAATGCACCTCCAAGCGCGCAAACGACCGCGCCCGCAATCATGAATGCAAATCGTCGCGGCCGGATAACTCGTTGCACAGCATAAACCAACGTGACAACCAGAATGGGAACCATCGAAACGCCAACGCGAATCGGAAGCTGCGTAGGTTCTTCGGAATCCGGATTCTGAATCGCTCCATCCAAAAGCATTGCGCCGACGCAGACGAGCAGCCCCGCCTCCAAGAGTGCGGCCGCGAGCCGAATCAGTTTCGGTGGAACGGGAGGACGAAGGGATGGGCCAAACACGAATCGAGAATACTCATCGATAAGGGTTCATCCCCGCGCCGTGTTTCGCTGAATCACAGACGCGGAGACTTCGGTGGGACATCACAACATGGCGTCGATGATGGCATTAAGCGTCGCGCTTGGACGCATGGCAGGCGTGGCTTTCGCCAAGTCGGGATGGTAATAACCGCCCAAATCAATGGGCTTGCCTTGGCCACCGATGAGCTCGGCATTGATCTTGGCTTCGTTTTCGGCCAATTGTTTGGCAATGTTGATGAAGCGGCCTTGCAATTCGGGATCCTTCGTTTGCGCCGCCAATGCTTCCGCCCAATAAAGCGCCAAGTAGAAGTGGCTGCCTCGATTGTCGATTTCGCCCACTTTGCGGGCGGGCGACTTGTTGTTGTCAAGGAACTTGCCAATGGCCGTGTCG
>JANORL010000255.1:0-18300 GCA_031415295.1 Polyangiaceae bacterium
CGTGGCCATCAATCGTAAATGGCCACGCACGTGTAGCGGACACGACGTTGCGAAGTGACTGGTGTACAGATTGGTCTACCGCGCCAAACGATTTGGATGCAGTGACGCAAGAAGCGCTCGCGGACGCATGGCGTACGGATGCGCAAATGGAACATGCATCGGTGGCGTCGTTTGCACGATTTACGATGGAATTGCTGGCACTCGGGGCACCGGCGGACATCGTCGCCGCATCGTTATCGGCGTCGCTCGACGAAGTGGAGCATGCGCGGCTGTGTTTTGGATTGGCGTCGCGTTTTTCGGGACGAGCGCTGGGGCCAGGGCCGCTCGACATGACCGGCGTTTCACGTGGAACATCGCTTGCCGAATGCGCGGGCTGGACGGTGATCGAAGGTTGCATTGGCGAAACGATTGCGGCGCTGACGGCGCGTGCTCAGATCGATGTGGCTAAGGACGAAGGCGTACGGCAGGCTTTGTTGCGCATTGCCGAAGACGAAGAGCGGCACGCGGCATTGGCGTGGCGATTCGTCGCGTGGGCGTTATCGACGGGCGGCGCGCCGGTACGTGAAGCGGTGGGACAAGCATTCGAGGAAGGAATGCGTCAGATTCGCGCGAATCGAAATGTTGAAGTGCCGGGCATTGATCAAATAACGTGGCATCAATTTGGTCGGCTGACGGGTAGCGAAATGGATCGTGTGGCGCTTCAGGCGGTCGAGGACGCGATTGCACCGAATGTGGCGATGTTGCTAGAAAAACCAGTCACGATTTCGGACAAACACGCCGCTCGAGACACGCATGTAACGGCTTGAATTTCCGCGCGTTGCGCCTTGCACTCGACGACGAGCTGAGGCAAAGTGGCCGGTATGGGAAGCGTCGCGCGAAAACGACCACCGGCCACGCTCGACGATTTGCTCGCCAAGCCTGAAGACGAGCGCTGGGAGATCATCGACGGAGACCTCGTTCAGCAACGGTTGATCGGACCCGATCATGGAACGGCGATCATCGAAATTGGCGGCGCCCTTCGAACTACGTACGTGCGTCGCACTGGGCCGGGCGGCTGGTGGATCATGACGGACGTCACTGTGGAGTTCAGTCCGCAACTCGTTTATCGACCGGACATTCTCGGTTTCCGTCGTGATCGGGTTCCCCTGCGGCCTCGGGACTTTCCTGTACGCATTCGACCCGATTGGATATGCGAAGTCGTGTCACCCGGCAATCCACAGAACGACAAGGTCAGGAAGTTGCGGCATTATCACGCATTCGAAGTTCCTCATTATTGGATTCTCGATCCGAAGGAAGAATCCCTGTTCGTGATGCGTTGGTCGATATCCGGATACATTACGGTGCAGACTGCTGGACGCGGAGAGCGTATACGTGCCGAGCCATTCGAAGAAGTGGAGGTGAACATGGACGACATTTTCGCCGATGGCACGGAAACGCCTGCGGAACTGACGAAAAGCTGAACGGACTCGCTCGCCTGGGGTCGTGTACGACATCATTGCGCAGGTGCTGGCAACGGTAAATGCATGAGCAAGACGTTGCGACCAGTGGATGTCCTCACGTACTCGATGCGCGGTTCTTTCATTTCCGGGCCAAAATGACCCGCAAGCACCAATGCCCCGTGGGCCGCTTCATTTTGCGCCAATAGGTAATCGATTTCGGTCAAGTCGGGAGCGAACGACAAGAGCGAATTCGCCATTTTGACGTTGATAAGCGCTTTTTGCGCAGGCGGATTGCCAGATCCAATCACGATATCGGCTGACTTCATTTCAATCCGCGTTCGAGCCACCACGGAGCCATCGAAGATGCGCTTCAGCGTTGCGGCAAAAGCGCGATTGAGAATGACCGATTGCTCAGCAGGCGATCGACCATGCATGACGTGCAGCGGCGCCAACTGAATCATTCGCCCTACGAAACGAAGCGCTTTTTCCAAAAAATCTGGATCGGTTCGCGAAATCTTAGGCATGTCCGGCATGTTCGCCAAAGCTTCCTCGACCACGGCTTCCTTCACCGCCTTCTCAAGTTTTTTCGCTTGCTCGGGTTTCGCCCACAACGCCGCATCTTCATTTGCAATGCGCGCCTTGCGCGAGATCCGTTGTTCGACTTCGGGTGACAACTTGTTTTTTGCCGAATCGTGCCATCCGAGTTCTTGCGCCATTTGCTGCTTCACGTTGGGCGACATCGCTTGGACCACTTCAACCGCCGCCCTTTCGCGTACGCGCCGAATCGGTCCCGTTGCAATGCGTTTTTCCGGCACTTCGAACGTACGCGTATATCCATTCGTTGCATCGTCCGGAAAAACCGTCGTATCGAGCACCCAAGGGTCGGCACCTTTTGCATATCGATACGGAAATAGCTTTATCGTTCTCGCACAGGGTCGTATTTCACCCAAGAAGCAACCATTCGGCCATTGGCTCGTTTGGTACGCCGCTTGCCCCGCCACTTCGAACCACCACGTTGCGATTGAATCGCTTTTGTTCGATTTTTGTGCAAATGGCCGCGAAGCACGACATCGAACGTGCGCTCGAACCGGTCCTCGACGTTTTCGCGTTCTTGGTCGTCCAGATGTTCGAGGGGATGATGCATCAACGCAATGCAAAACGTCGCTTTTTCCTCAGCAATGCGATCCGCAGCTTCGGCCACGTTGGCTTCCCCGAGCCAAAGTTTTCCCAAATCACTATCGGCATGCGCAAACCATGCTGAATTGAACGATGCTATGGCAATACGTGTATCGTGCCATTCTATCGTTTCGACGGCTTCTTTTCCGACGCCAAGCCCAAGCTTGCGATGTTCGCCCAGAACCGAAGCCATTGCCCCGTGATACGCTGCAAACTTCCGCGCATGCGCATCGCGAGCGCCTTCTTCTATAAAAAACTCGTCCGCTGTTTTCGGATCCGGCAAGGTGCGCATGAGCCACTTGCCAATGCGACGATCGACGTCGTGATTTCCAGGCACGACAAACGTTCGTTCTGGCACTACACCCGTCGCTTGGAGCAATTTTTTCAAAAAATCGACGACCAATGCGTATTCGGCATTCATGCCGGAAAATGCTAGATCCCCCGTGATGAAAATGGCGTCGAGCGGAAATCGGTCGCGGTCTCGTTCCAAAAATTCAATGAGCCCCCGCAAAACTTTGTCTTGATCAAACCGTTGAATGGAACCCGGTCGTAAATGAAAATCTGAAAGGTGTATGAATCGTAATGGTCGTTCTTCTTGCTTGTGACGCTGCGATGATGTGGGGACAGCACCCAGGCGCCGGGCCATTGCCAGAAATTCCGCGCTTGGTGGCAATTCGTAGAGTGTTGCGGCCCAAGTCAAAAAATCTGGTGCGCGTTTGCGCAAAATGTCTTCGGTGTCGCGCGAAATGACGAGAAGCACCGGCCCGGCAAGCTTGCGCAAAAATTCGCGCTCGGCATTAACCAACGTTGCGAATGCCGAGGCTTCGAAAACGCTTTCCGGAATCGCCCCCATGATATACGCGTCACCCGGTTGTTTGCGTGTGGCTTCCGCCCACGCTGCCGGGCCGAATTCACGTCCAATGCGACCCAAATCGACGGGTTTCAGCGAATCTGCGCGGAGAACATCGACTAGAATACGGCGATTCTCGTCGACGGACGCCTCGGTGGGTGAAACGAGAAGCAAAAGGGTTGCATTCCCCTGCATCAGCGTCAACCGCGCCCGAAGATCGTCCAATCGTTGTTCGAGATTCATACCCCGCGGCGCTCCAAGCTTTTCAACAATTGCTCGACGGGGTCCGGCAAACTGTACCAAACTTCGCCATTACGGTATTCCATGACCCAGAGGCCGTACAAGAGAAGTCGCGTCACATCACCTGGACCCTCCATTCGATACTCCGTCTGAACTTTTTGGAGCACCGGGCGAAATTCGGGAATGAGAGCGCGACGAAATGCCTCGCGCCGATCCGCAATGGCCGCAGAAACGTGTTCTTCATCCAAATAGGGCGCGTCTCGCACGTGCGCTTTGACCACGCTGGCCTGCAACAACCGTGCAAGTTCACGCATGTTTCCGCCCGAACCTAGAATCGCTCGCTCCACCGCCGCTTCCGAAAGGATTTTTGGATCGATGCGATCCACGCGTGCCCGTACGACCCGCTGCAATACGTCCAGACCTTTTTCTGAAACTTGACGTTTGCGAGTCGCGCCATCGAAATCGTAGAGACGAACCGCAGAAAGTACTGCACTGTCCGCATTGTTATAATGTTCGCTCAATAAATTGAACGTCGGTTCGTACACCAATGAAATGGGAATGGTTAGAACGGTCGCCCCTGGCGTATCTTCGAGCGGGGGTTTTTCGACGTCCGAAAGAAACCTGTCACGCGCCAAATCAGGCGGCAACTTGTCCACTCCATCCACCATGACGATCGGACGATGACTTGCAACATCACTCAATATCGTGCGCAAGAAATCTACAGGATCTTCCTTGATACTCTTGACTTGCTCGCGGAGCTGGTCGCGTAGATCTCGGCCCTTGCGTGCTGTCGATAAAAATTGCTGAAGGGCCAAAGCCACATCGCGAACATTCGTTTCGACACGACCGCGCACCTGGATTCGCTCGAGCCAGGCACTCGTTCGCTCGAGTGTGCTTGCTGAAACGATGACCCCGGTCCGTAACGCTTCCTCGAGAAGCTCGAACATAATGGCTACATGTAGCTCGATCCACGAAATGTCCTGTACGGACACGAGGCTTTCGAGATCCACGAACACCACAAGACGCCCTTGTCGCCGCAAGTGCTGCGCAATGCTCAGAAGCAGCGTGGTTTTTCCACATCCAGGCTGCCCCGCAACAAGCAACTTGACCCGATCGTTCAGTTCCAGCGTCCGGACAAGGTTGTTCCGATAGTCTTCGTGCGCTTCAGGAATATAATCTCCGCCCGGTCCGTCATCAGCGTCTTCATACGGCCGATAGATCGGGTCGAAAACTTGCGTGAGTTTGCGGAATTTGACGAGCGTGTCGGACATCATGGGAACGCCGCGCAAGCATAATGAAACGTTTGCAAGAACGCAAGTGCTCGCAAAAACGAGGCGCCAAGGTTCGTCCTTTAAGAACGAATCCCAACGCCCCGTGTCATTCCGACGAATCTATTCGATTACATCCCCAACCAAGGCCCGGGATCTTCGGGATTCGAACCACGGCGAATCTCGAAATACACCGCGTCGTCCTTCCCGGTCGATGACGATGTGCCAATACGTGCTCCGGCCGCCACCAAGTCACTTACACGCGCATCCGTCCCGCCAAGATTCGCATAGACGCTGTAATAACGATCGCCGTGATCCACTATGACCGTTAGACCGTACGCATCATAACGATCCGCAAAGACCACATGGCCTGCGGCCACACTTCGAACTGCTGCAGAAAGCTGGGTCACGAACTCAACGCCCGTTACCCCATGCGTGTTCGAACGGCGTGCTTCAGCTCGGCCGGCCACAGGAAAATGTAGCCTGCCTTTCTTCGCTGCAAAATCGAGCTTTGTATCACCGTCACGAGGTCCAGTGTCCGCCCCGTAGATCGCTACGTAGTCCGGCCGGGTGGATGTCTCGAACGCTCTGGCGAATGCTGCACGACGATCGTCTTCGGCATCGAGCGCTCGTTTGGCCCGGATCATCGCATCGCGCTGAACATCGAGCGGCGCACGCTCGACGGCGAGCCTTTCCAAACGCGCCCGAATCGTTTCTTTTCGTTTAACGAGGTCTACTTCTTGCGCGACGTCTCGTTCGAGCGCTCGACGCACGCGTTCCACTTTGGCCGCGTGATCCACGAGCGCGTCGAACCCTTCGCCCACCGGCAAAAGCCCGGCGTGCACATGTCGGTAATAAGCCCGGCCACGCGCAAGCAAACGTTTACGCACAGTTTCCAGGCGTGGATCGATCGTAACGAATTCTTTTTGGAGGGCGGTTTGCTCGTCGTCGATCCGCATCAGCAAACGCTCGAAATCCGACACCGCACTTGCAACGCGAAACGGTGCCCCATCCGAAGGCGTGCTTCCACTCGCGGCACTCGAGCCAAGCGCCAAGAGAATCAGCAAGACGAACGACGTTTGGCGTTTCAAAAGTGGCTGGCACCTTTTCAAAAGTGGCTGGCACCTTTTCATTACACATGCCCCATTCGGCGCAGACTGACGAGTGCCGTGGTGGCTCCAAGCAGTCCGCCCAAGATCACGAAACCTACGCTGACGCTCCACGGCAAGAATGACGGCGAAAGACCAAGCAGGTTGGCCAGCTCTTGATCGAAACGACCACGCACGATCCAAAACAGCATGCCGAGTAGCGCGATCGCTGCGGCTGCTCCCGCTGCTCCTTGCATCGCGCCTTCGATGACAAAAGGTTGACGCACAAACGAGTTCGTCGCTCCAACCAGTCGGAGCACTTCGACTTCGATGCTGCGACGACTGAGGAGCAGACGCATCGTCGAGCTGATCACGCTGAACACCGCACACATGACGACGATCGCCAAAGCAGCGCTCGCCGTGACGCCACCACTCAACAGCGCGGAAAGTTTCTCAGTCCAACGGCGATACGTTTCCACCGTTTCAACAGCCGGAAGTGCTTGCAGTTTGAGCGCGATCGCTTGGAGATCTTGTTCGCCAATCTCTTCCGTGAAGCCGAGTTCGAGCGACGCCGGAAATGCTCCGGGTGGAAGCGACGCCAACGCCGAATCGCCTTCATCGACGATCACTTCGCGTCGCGCTTGCGCACTGGTCACGTGACGTACGCGCCGCACGCCTTGTGTCTTCTCGAGCGCTGCCACAAGGTCGGTGATTTCTTGTTCGGTCGCGTTGTCGTGCAAATACACCGTGGCTCGACCCGCATGCGACCAACGCTCGCGCACGGACGATAGGTTTGTCACAACAAGCAATGATGCGGCGAGACAAACAAAGGCCACAGCCAAGGAGAAGATGGTGTGCATGTGGGTGCGCATGTCGCCTCGGCCTGGTCGCCAAGCTCGCATCGGCATACGCACATGGAATCGTTCATCGTTGGACATGAAAGCTTCTCCTTACGCCACCAAGTTGAGCGCGAGGTGTTCGCCTGATTCTTCGGCACCAAGCCCACTGGGAGCGTCGGTGGCTTTACCTTCGTCGAGCACGATCACGCGACGAGGGCGCACATCGAGCAACGTGCGATCGTGCGTCGCGAAAAGCACCGTCGTGCCCGTTTCGTGGATGTCTTCGAACAAACCAAGGATATCGATGGCGAGTTGCGGATCGAGGTTCCCGGTGGGTTCGTCCGCGAGAATCAACGCCGGTTCACCGACAATGGCGCGCGCGATCGCCACACGTTGTTGTTCGCCTCCCGAGAGACGCTTGGCTTGTTGGTCGCCACGTCCTGCAAGACCCACTCGTTCCAGGGCCTCGCCGACGCGTGCTCGTACGAGCTTTGGTGGCAAGCCGACGACTTCGAGAGCAACGGCAACGTTATCGGCAACAGTCCAGCTCGGAACGAGCTTGAAGTCTTGAAAGATGTAGCCAATGTTGCGCCGCAGTGCGGGAATGGCTTCGACCTTCAGACGACTGATGTCGCGACCAAGAAACAGGATACGTCCTTCGTCTGCTTGCTCGATGGCGTGGACAAGACGCAGGAGGGTGCTCTTACCGGAACCCGAAGGCCCTGTGATGAACACGAATTCGCCCCGCTCGATAGTGAGCGACAAACCTTTGAGAACGGGTTGGTCGGAGCGGTACGCCTTGTGGAGATCCTCGAAGACGAGGATCGGTCGGGGTGCTGCAAGGGGATCGAATCGATGCCCAGTGCGGAATGCCGGTCGGAACAGGTTGCGCGGAGAAAAAGCCGCCATGGCGGTCAGAGCTAACAGGGCCGGCAAAAGTGGAAAACTTTTCGGCCAAATCATGTGCAAGGCCAGCTAACGAGGACCCATGGCGCTCAGGATCGTGTTTTTCGGTTTGCCGCTCGCGGCGCTGCTTCTTGCGCGTGACGGGCACGAAATCGAGCTGTGCGCGGTGTGTCGTAAAGATGCGCTGGGGCTGCGCCGAGCAATCCGTACGTTTGGCAAGAGTCGGATGCTCGTTCGGCCGCGGGCAAACGATGCGGCGTTGCGCGCACGTGTGAAAGCGATTGCTCCGGATCTCGTGGTGAGTTGGTTTTGGACGACGCGCTTGCCGATGGACATCGTCGAAACAGGGCGGTTTGGAGGCATCGGCGTACATCCGTCGTTGTTGCCAAGGCATCGAGGGCCCGATCCGACGACATGGGCGATCCTCAGCGGAGACGACGTGACGGGCGTCACGGTGCATCGCATCGCTGCCGAATACGACACGGGAGCGATCTTGGAGCAGGAGACTTTGCCGATCGATCCGTTGTGGAACGCGTGGAATTTGGCGCGTGCCCTGGATCGACCGTCGTTACGAGCCTTGCGGCGCACGGTGATGCGGTTTGCCCGAGGGGAATCCGTACCGGAAAAACCACAGGATGAACGTTTCGCCACCGAGGCGCCGTTGCTGGAGGAAGAAGCGAGTGGGATACGTTGGACCTGGCCGACAGAGCGCATCCTTCGGCACATCCGCGCACTTGCCCCAGCACCGGGCGCATGGACCGAGATCAACGGATCGCTCGTAAACGTGGTTGCCGCCGAACGGGTGATGCGTTTTCCCGAGGCGCTCGAGCCCGGAGAAGGGTACGTCGAAGCGGGTCGAGCGGTCGTACGTACAAGTGACGGAGCGATCGCCTTGCTTCATGGTGAAGTCGACGGCCAAGAAGCGACGGTCAAAGATTTGATACGCCTCTTCTTCTCGGACGCGCCTTTGCTAGGCTGAGCCGCGCTTCGACCCGTTCGTGTTTTTTTTGGGAGGATGACTCGTGGAACCCGTTCAGCTTGCGAAAATGGCGCGAGAAAGCCTAGCGACAGCGCTCAACGCCATACAGAGTTGTGACGACGCGCCCGACGAGTTGTTCGACGCGGCCGAACCCATCGCGCAAACGATTACGATACTGCGCAAGATCGAACGTGGCGGCGGCGCGATGCTCGATGGCCGCGATATCGCCCTGAAAAACGTGCGCAAAATTCTTGCGGACGTGCAGAACATCGAGGGCGGTCATCCCGCAGCAGATGATGTGCTCGAAGCTGTTGCTTCGTCGCTCGCGAAGGTCAACGCACTCGCTCGATGGAAAGGCACGGGGCAACCTTCGGTGCCACCGCCCGCCGAAGCTCCTGCGCCCGTCGCTGCACCGAAACCAGCTCCTGTGCCCGTCGTTGCACCGAAGCCAACTCCTGCGCCCCTCGCTGCACCGAAGCCAACTCCTGCGCCCGTCGCTGCACCGAAGCCAGCTCTTGCACCGGTGGCTGCACCGAAGCCAGCTCTTGCACCAGTCTCCGCTCCGCGGCCTGAACCAACGCCCGCACCCGCTCCACGTTCGGTCGCGGTAGCCGTAGCGCACCACTTCGACGAACCGCGTCACGTGCTCGATTCACGGCCAACGCCCGCACCGCAACCGGTTGTTCAAGCCAAACCCGTCGTGTTTGCGCAGCCTGCACCAGATCCCGCGCCGCAACCCGTTGTTCAAGCCAAACCCATCGTCGTTGCGCAGCCTGAGCCGGTTCCCGCGCCGCAACCCGTTGTTCAATTTGCGCCCGTCGTCGTTGCGCAACCTGAACCGATTCCCGCGCTGCAACCCGTTGTTCAACTCGCGCCCGTTGTTGCCGTGTTACCGGCTCTCGCACCGGTCGTTGCACTGGCACCAGCAGCCGGAGCCGCTGCACCCGAATCGAAAGCGGTACCGAAAAAGGTCGCCGCTCCACCCGCGCCACCGGGTGTGCGTACGCTTGATGTTTCCCTTGGAACACGCAGCGTTTCGAACTTCTACCGCGGTCTAGGGGGCAACGACGTCATCGAACACGGCGGCGTGTTTGTCGAAACGTACAGTATCCCCAAGATCGGAACGCAAGTGCAACTGCATGTGCACATGCCCGGCGACTACGAGTTCTACGTGCTCGCAACAGTGATGTGGTCACGTGAAACCGGTGGATCATCCGAGCCTGGATTCGGCGCTCGTATCACGCAAATCGGCAACGACGGACGGCAACTCGTGTACCGCTACAGCCGTATTCGCGAGCCGATGTTTTACGACGACTTGTGACGAACATCGTGGGCCTTCGATTTGTCCTGGCGACTGCGGCAGCCCTTGCCGTCGTGGTCTTTCCGTCCCGCTCGTTCGCGATCGGCGATCCCGACTTGGATTGGCGCACGGTCGAGTCGAAACACTTTCGCGTGCACCACCCGCACACACTCGCTGCCGTTGCTGAGCGTGTCATTCGCGTCTCCGAAGCGGCGCATGATCGTTTGATCGATCCGCTCGCGTACACGCCCAAGACCAAGACGGAAATCGTCCTGACCGACGACACCGATTCATCCAACGGATCGGCCACGGCGTTGCCCTTCAACACGGTTCGTCTTTATGCAACCGCACCCGAAGACATGTCGGTCCTTGGAGACAACGACGACTGGATGCTCGATCTGGTCACGCACGAATACACGCATATTCTGCACATCGACAACATCTCGGGCCCCGCATCGATCATCAACGCCGTTCTCGGCAAGACGTACTCGCCAAACCAGGTGCAGCCGCGATGGATCATCGAAGGTCTCGCCACGCTCACCGAGTCGCGTGAATCGAGCGCCGGGCGTATGCGTTCGTCGCTCTTCGACATGTACATGCGCGCTGACGTGCTCGAAAACAACATCGCGCGTCTCGATGAGATGTCGTCGAGTCCGATGCGTTGGCCGAACGGCAACATTTGGTACTTGTACGGTTCGCGGTTTATCGGATGGATCACGGACGTCTACGGTCCGAACACGATGCGAGCGGTGTCCGCGGACTACGGCGGCACGGTGTTTCCTTGGGCCATCAATCGTTCGATTCGCCGCGTGACGGGTAAGACGTACGAAGAGCTTTACGAGGGCTTCAAAGAGCATCTGCGGCTTCGTTACGCGACGCAGATGAAGGCCGTCGAAACGCGTGGTGTGCGGCAAGGCGTACGCCTCACGCACCACGGTCGCAACGTCATGTATCCGCGGTTCGTTCCGCGAGCAGCGCGATCGTCCGATCAAGACGAACTGGTGTATTGGCGCAACGACTATAACGATCGCACGGGCATCTACCGAGCAACGCTGTCGGACAAGCGCGATACGATCGCGGACAAACCCAAACTTTTCGCACGAACGCGGGGCTCTTCCGTGTCGTCTTTTTCGCCAGCGGGAGACCTTTACACGAGCAGTTCGACGCCCTGGAAGATCGTCTACTACCGCGACGATCTGTACCGCGTCGCGTTTGGATCTTCGGCACCACGCGGGGACGAACCCGAACGTACGCGTCTCACGATCGGCAAACGCGCGACGGCTCCCGATGTGAGTCCCGATGGCCGACACATCACGTTCACGATCAACTCCAAAGGTACGACGTATTTACAGATCGCCGACATCGATCCCGAGGGACATGTCGTGGGCGAACGCGACCTCGTGCCTAGTGCGCGCTTCGAACAAGCCTACACACCAAGGTTTTCCCCCGACGGAAAGTTTGTCGCGTACAGCGTGTGGACGAGCGGAGGATACCGCGACATTCGCATTGTGGACGTCGCGACGGGATCGTTCGAACAAGTCACGCACGACCGATCCATCGATGCCAACCCCGTCTTTTCAAACGATGGCAAAGTCCTCTATTTCACGTCGGATCGCACGGGGATCGCGAACGTCTACGCGTACCAGATCGCGAACAAGTCACTGCGCCAAGTCACCAATGTTCATCTCGGCGCGTATCAGCCTGCGTTGAGTTCGGATGGTAAAACGTTGGTGTACGTCGGCTACACGTCGAAGGGTTTCGATCTGTGGTCGATGCCCATCGATCCGTCGCGTTTCTTGGATGCCTTGCCCGCGCCCAACGACCGACCAAATGTGCCTGCGGTCAACGAACAAGTGGCGATGGAGTGGAGTCGTTACCAGCCGCTCAAGACAGCGTTCCCGCGTAACTACTCGGTGAACTACGGACCCGGTAGCTACGGGAACAACGCGATCACGGTGGAGACCACGGGTCGCGATGTCGCGGGTCTGCACGAAGTTGGTGCAAGCGTCACGATGGACTTCGATGCGCCGGCGCCTCGCGTCGTGCTCGACTACGCGTACCTGCGTTTGCCTGTGAACATGCGCTTGCGGCTTTTTCACACCATCGCGCCGCGGCGAAACTACATCGCGAACGACAAACAGATTCAATACGACGAACGCGGCATCGGTTTTTCGTCGTCGCTCGCGTACGCGAGTCCTGGCGAATTCACGGATCAATATTTCTCGTTGTCCTACACGTTCTCGAAATTTCGCGCCGAATTGCCTTCCGTGACGCTCGATCCATCCTCGGCTGTCCCGCGCATTCCTCGTGGTGGAACCATGAGCACCATGCGCGCGAATTACGGCTTCTCAAACGTCGAGGGTTCGCTCGACGCAGCCGGATCGATCCGCGGCTTTGCCATGCGCGCAGCCGTCGAATACGCAGGCCCTCCAACGGGCAGTGACTTTTCGCTGTTCACGTTCGAAGGTGCAGTCACGGGGTACATCCCGATGCCTTGGCCAGGTCATCACACGCTTGCGCTGCGAGTTGCTGGCGCGGTGGCAGGAGGCACGTATGCCAATCGCGGCTACTACAGCGTGGGTGGCTACGACCTCGAGAACACGTCGCTGATCGACACGGTCACGACGGGTCTGTACGACGGATCGTTCGTGCTTCGCGGTTATGCGCCGAACAGCGTTTCCGGCAGTACGTACGTGTTGCAAAACATCGAGTACCGGTTCCCGATCGTCAAACCCGATCGAGGTTTGTCCACGTTGCCGCTCTTCCTTCGGCGTATCGATGGCAACGTGTTCGTCGACTACGGCGGAGCGTTCGAGCAGCTCGATTTGTCGGCGATTTCGTTGTTCACGAACCGCAGCATCATCAATTCGCCGGATCTACACACCTCGGCGGGAGCTGAAGTTTGGCTTGGTTTTACGATCGGCTACTACTTGGACGCGCAGTTTCGTCTCGGGTACGCCCACGGTTTCAGCGGCAAGGCTTTGCCGAATGGGCAGCTGTACTTCGTCGCATCGAGCGCATTTTGAGAGGGTGTTCATCAGGCTGCTGCGCGTAACGAATCGTCGGTCGGGCTTGCTCAGCGTACGTTGTACGCTTCCGCCGCCCTCCCTAGCTTCGTTACGCTCGCAACGCCTGATGAACACCCTCCCAAGAACTTGGCCTTCATGACGTATTCGACATCCTCTCGCGTCGTGCGTCGTGCCTTCTGTTTTGCTCTGTTCGTCGCCGCTCTCGGCGGCTGTCTCGCCAACCGCTCGTCTACGGACAAACTGCTCGATGCAGCCCACGAGCACAATGGAGCTGTGCGGTTCGGCCGCATGGACATCGCGCTCGATCACGTATCGGCGGCGTCGAAAGGTCAGTGTTGCAGCGTCGCGCGACGTGGAAAAACCACGTACGCATCATCGATGTCGAGCTCGAGGGCATGACGCTCGAGACAAACAACGCGGCGAACGTGCAAGTACGTGTTGCGTGGCAACACGTAGACGAAGCGGACATGCGCACGACGGAAGTCGTTCAGAAATGGCGCTCGAACAACGGCCCATGGCAACTCGTGAACGAAGACTGTACGGGTGGCGATACGACGCTGTTGGCGGAACTTCCGAAGGCAGACAAACCATGACCGCCGTTCCGTGAGGAAGGGCGGTCATGGGAGTACAAACGAAAACGAACGTTTGCTGTTCAGGACGCGGCGGAAGCGGTCGGCTTCGACGTGCGTGGCTTCTTGGCTTGCGCCGCTCCGGCTGCCGTACGAGCGGCCTTGTGGCGCTTGATGCGGTCCTTTTTCTTCGCTTGGCTCTTGCGACGCTTCATCTTCAGCGAACGTCGTCGATCGTTGTTACCCATCGCGTATGACTCTCCTCTGGGAAAAACCAGCGCCAATCTGCACAACGTTCGGGCATCAAGCAAGGCCTCTCTCGTCAAAAACAACGTTGAGCCGCCGAATTCAGCTTCCGCTGAGAGCTCCGTCGAAGGCGAGATCGCGGCTTCGGACTTCGAGTCGGTAGCGCGAGTTGATTGTCTCGATGTAAAAAATATCGCGTCCGGCAAGGCGAAGAACGCGCTTGACTGGTGTTGTCACGTATTCGTGCATGCCGTCGGAAAACTCGATCACGACGACAGAGCCCTTGCGCGGTGCACGTACCAGCCTGCCGACGACGGCGCGGGTGCCACGGCCAAGCTTGCGGAGCACGACTTGCACGATGGTCATCCTAGCATGGTCGCTTGAAACGGGCGCAAGTTGCACAAGGCGCAGATTGTTTTTCGTGGTTGCCGTCCTGGACGACGTAGGGCTGCGCCTGGTCGGACGCACGAGGTCTGTAGTTGGGTGACTTTGACGAATTGTTACGTGTTGGACGCATGAGGCAGATCCAAGGTGCCGGGTAGCTCGTGCACATTCCGCTTGCAGCACGGGTACGTCCGCGGTCTGAGAGTCGGCGTGCGCGGCCTAGTTGCTCGTCCGGTTGGTTCTGTCGAAGTGATCACCGGCTCGATGTTCAGTGGAAAAACGGAAGAACTGATTCGACGCATCAAACGCGCGGTCTTGGCGCGTCAACGCGTTCAAGCGTTCAAGCCTCGGATTGACGATCGTTATGACCCCCAACGAATCGTGACGCATGAATCGGTTAGTGTTGAAGCGGTTGCTGTGAGTTCGAGTTCGGGGATTGAGGAACGCGTGTTCGACGACACGGAAGTCATCGCGATCGACGAAGCTCAGTTTTTTGACGTTGGCATCGTGGAGGTTTGCGACCGACTGGCATCGCGCGGGTTTCGCGTTATCTGCGCGGGGCTTGACCAAGACTACCTAGGACGGCCTTTTCCGCCGATGCCTGACCTGATGGCCATCGCGGAAGAGGTGACCAAGGTGCATGCGGTTTGTTCTGTGTGTGGTCACGCCGCGAGTCGTTCGCAAAGGCTCATTGCGGAGGCGACGACGGTGCTGGTGGGTGGATCGGAATCGTACGAGGCGCGGTGTCGCAGTTGTTTTGAAGCGCGCGATGTTCCGCGGACGGTGTATTGACAGGTGCTGGAAAGAAAAGGTGAACCTTTGAAAAGGTGCCAAAGAAAAGGTGCCAACCACTTTTTGAAAAGGTGCTTGAAAAGGTGCCCAAAGAAAAGGTGCCAACCACTTTTTGAAAAGGTGCTTGAAAAGGTGCCAACCACTTTTTTGAGCCCTTCTGAGCCCTTCTAAAAAGTGCTGCCAACAAGGTGCCAGCCCCCTAAAAGGTGCCAACCACTTTTTTGAGCCCCCTAAAAGGTGCAGCCCCCTAAAAGGTGCCAACCACTTTTTTGAGCCAAGTCGTCCTCTTCATGGCCAGCAAACAGCATTCGCGCCACTGGTCGCCCGTATACGCCCTACGATGTCCTCCCGAGGAACGCCCTTCGCGCACACGCACCGCCCCACATATCGTCGTGCGTCTCGCGCGCGGTACACTATCCCCTTGCGCATGCATGCATGCGAATTCGACAAAGTGGTTTTTTCTTGCCAAACTATTACGCAATCTGCGTCGCCGTGTATCTACGAGACGAGTGCTGCATTTAGATCCGCCTGCTCCAAGTTCTTGCGCGTCGGATGCAATTTGCGAAGTTTGTCTGGGTCACTCGCATAACGCGCTCGTGGGTATCTAGATGGGGCGAATGACCCCGGCGGAAATTCGACATCAATGTTGCCACGTCTGTATTCACGAGCGCTATCTGCGTAGGCAACGCGGAATTGGCAATACCAACGCTTGTAAATTAATGTTAATAGCTGACTTGTCGCGTGACAGAGCGGCTGCTTTGAGCGCTTTCGTGGATGATCCTTGGACGATTCGGGTCGATCCGTTGGAATGACCGTTCTTGCCTCGAGTCGCCGTCGAACTGTAACGCTCGGATCAATATCGACTTTCGCATCGTCAACGAGCAATGATTTTACCTTGACTTTGATCGATTTGCGCACCCTTTGTCGCACTTTTTTCTTGTCGAGCCTCGACAATTGCGGCAATAGCTTATGCTCCAGCTTCACGGTCGACAAGAATGGCGCGATGTCGTCCGGACGCCCTTCTTCGTACCAGGTTGTTCGATCAAAACACAAGAATCGTTGTTCGCATTTTTGGAAGAAAAATGCTGCACTCGACAAACCTGGCCATTCATCTATGGAATTCACGAGGCCAGCGTTTTGGGGATTGGCCAGGAGATAACCAAGCCTCTCGAGTTCCGCAGCGTCGTCGAGCACTTGCGCGGCCGCATATCGTCGTGACCACAATTGATCCGTTCGCCCGAGAAAACGATTCACATTGACGGCAATTTGACCATTCAAATACGCCATGAATTCAGCGAAGTTGTTCCGCGGAGCTCGCAAAAGCAAGTGTACGTGATTGCTCATCCAGACAGACCCGCATACTTGGGGGCACGGGCATATGCCTTTTCGCCCCACGTATACACGAACGTGCCGAGTGTTCGTTTGCCGAATAGAAATCCCGCTTCTTCGGCTTCATTTAATGCCTGGGCGACTGTTCTATGTGCTCGCCCTGTGAGTTCGCCGAGTTCCTTGTGGGTGATTTCAATCACCCCGTCCTCGGGCGTCAGCGTGGCAAGAATGACGGCGACGTGTTGCGCATTCGATTGCAGTTCGCATCGAATGCGCATCACCGCGCGAAGCTTGTTGAACTCGCCCCATTGCGGGTTCGGTAGGGGCAAACCCATTCTTTGCGCGCGCAGGCACTTTTTCCTTGACGCGGCAGTGAAATGGGAAGTAACATCAGCCGTAGGCATAGTCCTCCATTGCCCTGGGGTCGTCCGTTGACTAGTTCGGACCTGGGGCTTTGGTTATTTTGTGCTGGTGAGAGTTCGCTGTTCAGCATGACCGAACAACGACGGCGAACGTGCCAGCGATCTGCTCACAAAGCAAGATCTTGAAAAATTGGAGCGCGTGCTCCCGAACCAAAATCCGAACTTCTTCAGACGTAACAGGAGAAAAGAGGATTTCTGACGCGCGCGAGAGAAGCTGCAAACGGGTCGTTTCTGGACGGTCATCAGGCCGTTGCGAGAAGGCCAAACGGACGCGCATGCGTTCGCGTAGCTATTGACACCACGCCAGATGCGTGCATCCACCTCCTCCGGAGCACGTCGTCGAGCTCGAACAAGTTGAGCCAAACGCTACGAAACAAGGGTGCGTCATGCACGTCCGCAGGTGAGTTTGTCCTGCGTGAGAAATCGCACGCTACTAGGTCGATTTTCGCAAACATCGCAAAATAAAGTGTGTGCGTCGCGGCCACGTGTCGATTTGCCGCGGAACGTGCGCTTGACGCCTGAACAGACTTGGTGGGTGTGGTCGACGGTTGCTCAGTTTGACCAAGGAACCACTGGCAAACAAATTGTCCGCGAGTAGAGTTTGTCGCCGGGACGTGCCTCTCGACGTGAGGATTGGCACGTTCCAACGTTCACCGATGACCTCTTCGAATGTAGCCACTCGTGAGCCGTCGTTCATGCCGCCCGCCCTCGAATACCTAAGCCGGATTGCACAAGGCGAGTCACGGCGATCGGCGACCAGCGCGCTGCGGCAAGTGCTCCGGTACCTTGCGCCCAAGGCTACGATTGAAACATTCAAATGGCATAGGCTCACGACATCCTGCGTTTTGCGATTGCGTGACCAGCTTTCTGCGCGCTTGTCGCCCGGTACCGCGAACCGATATCTCGGGGCGTTACGTGGAGCGCTGCATGCGTGCTGGAAACAAGGACTCTTGTCGACGGATGCGTATCTACGGTTGAAGGAAGTTCCGCGGGTCAAGGGCAGTCGAAAAACCCGACGTCGAGCCCTGTCGCAAACGGAGGTACTTCGGCTGATTACGGCTACGCAATCGGGGCGGTTCGAGTGGACGAACACGCGCGATCAAGCGCTTGTAGCCGTTCTGTATGCGACCGGGATTCGAAGGGCGGAAGCTGCGTCCTTGTCGCTGCACGATGTCGTCATCGATGGCGACGGGCTTCGAATGCGCGTGATCGGCAAGGGGAACAAGGAGCGGGACGTTTGGGCTGGGGCCGAAGTGCGGGCGATTCTGGACCGGTGGATCGCGGTTCGTGGCAGGAAAAGCGGACCGCTGTTTCTACCGCGCGGTCAATCGCGCAAACACATGTCGGTGCAATGTGTGACGAACAAACTACGTACAATCGCGGATCGTGCCGGGATCGGCGTGGTCACACCGCACGACCTTCGAAGGACGTGCATCTCGACGCT
>JANORL010000256.1:0-8708 GCA_031415295.1 Polyangiaceae bacterium
AGTGGTGATCCGGCCATATCAGATGTTATCACGCGCGCCCCAGGAACGCATGAACGTACAGTACGAGGCATTCGCGCCTTGCTCGACGCGAACATTCCCGTCGTCCTCAATGCCGTGATGACCGCGGAAGGGATCGACCACTTGCCGACACTTCCCGACTTCATTCACGACACCTTCGGAAAACACCCATTGCTTTCGAGCCTCATGATTTCACAACCCACCGAACCGTTCGATCGTTCACTCTTGCCGTCGATCGTTCCGGATCCAGCGCGTGTCCGAAACGCGTTACGAACGACAATCGATCGTGCGCTCGCGTTGGGCATCACCGTGCGAGGCCTCGATGGTCCTTGCGGTCCACCGTTATGCGCATTCGATGGCGATCGCCGCGTTATTTCGGGCAAACCCGTCTCCGGCGCAGTGGATTTTCGAAAACACGTTCCAGCTTGCGATCGTTGTGCAGCGCGATCCGCGTGTTTCGGTGTGCGTCACGTCGAAGTTGAATTGTTCGGCGAAGGATGCGTGACGCCCCTCAAGAATTGGGTAACGTAAGTTTGTCCGCGTGGCCCATGAAATCAAGGGCTCCCCGCCCTTGACCCGGCAAGGGGCAATGCCCCTTGACCCGTACATGGTTTGTCCGCTTCGCGGTCAAACCACAAGTGTCTTTGGCCAATGCGAGGCAAGAGCCTGCCAGTGCGCCTTGATTTTGTTTGGATCGACCGCACCGCGGTCGAAACCACGACGCGGCTATGAGGGTGTTTATCAGGCGTTGCGAGCGTTGCGAAGCTAGGGAGGGCGGCGGAAGCGTACATCGTACGCTGAGCAAGCCCGACCGACGATTCACAACGCGCAGCAGCCTGATAAACACCCTCTATGACTCAGCGCTTCTTGATACCAAGTTGTACCTGAAGCTGACGGCGCAGTTTCCGAACCTGATCGGCCGGAAGTTTACGCACGAGTTCCGCGGTATGAGCACGCTCGTCGTCCGCTTGAAACGTCAGGATGTACAACGCTGGCACGGCAAGACCCTTGGCCAAACGCGAAATCGTCTGAATGGTGATCGCTGCAAGCCCGTGCTCGACGCTCGAAAGATGACCTTTCGACAATTCACTCGCTTCAGCGAGTTGGGCGAGAGACATTCCTCGTTCGGCCCGAAGCTCACGAATACGAGTACCAACCTGACTGGCGAAAGGATCCGGAACAGTTCGTCGCGGCATGTGTTTTCTTCCGGGACATCGATATCGATGACTCCCGTTGGCCCTCCTCTTGGCCGGTGGTCTTGTTGTGTTTGTCGGACCGATACATTTTTCATGAGCGACGGGTCCCGCGCCTCTCACGAATGCTCTTGGGCAGCAGTGGAGTCATGATGCACGACTCCGACGAACCTGTGCACTAGAAAAACGAACCATTTGTTTACGGACCCTCACGCACAGGAATCCGTTTGTCGAATGTTTGCTACAGTTGTGACGGCCACAGATCCGGTGCGCGCAGAATTCCCCAAGAGACGCCGCTCGGTAGCCAGTCGTTTGCAGCCGTCAGACGCAAGAACGCCGGAGCCACATGGGTCACTTCCCAGAGATCGCAGGAAAATGATCATCAACTGAAAGAAACACGCCTGCTGCCCTGACAATCCAAATCGACGTACAAGAGCGCCAAACACCAAGAATGACTGCCGCCGTTCGTCTTGGTGAACACCGCATACCACGACAACCACCCTACATACGTTCACCAGGATGAACCGGCCGCGTAAACGATTTTTCTGTTTGCGCGAAACATGTTACGCGCACTGGTTCGCATTGGTTCGCCCTAACGTGCGTCCGGAACATCGACGAGGACGAACGGGTTCGTCCCTTTCAGCATCGGATGTTTTGATGGCCAGGACGAACGAAAGTTTAACGGGTAGGCTGAAATGATAAGACAAACGCGCCAAGTTATGAACTGTCATAGACAATGATGCGCGATTGCAGGCCGTGGCGTTGAATACAGCGTTGAATGCAGCGACCATGACGACGAAAGGGTGAGAACAGCAGCCGCGAACGCCCATTCGACGGGTCTTGCTTCGAGCCTGCCGGCGTGCTCATTCTGGCGTCGCTCGATCGCGAGCGTTCAGAGGGTGTTTTTTCAGGCGTTGCGAGCGTGGTGAAGCTAGGGAGGACGGCGGAAGCGTGCAATTCACGCTGAGCAAGTCCGACCGACGATTCGCAACGCGTAGCAGCCTGTAAAACACCCTCTCACGGAACGGATAACCAATGAGCCGCTCGAGTGACATTTCATTTGCGCCAACGCTCGGCAGCCGAGAACTGTTCCCGGACCTCGAGCCACTCGTTTATTGCAATCACGCGGCCTTATCGCCGCCGTCGTGGCCTGTGCGTCGAGCGATGCAAAACGCACTCGTCGATTTTGGTCGTCGTGGCGCCAGCGCGTACGGCACGCACATCAGCCAACGAAATCGGCTGCGGGGAAAGTTGGCGCAACTGCTTGGAGCTTCCGCCGCCGAAATCGCGTTCATTCCGAACACGTCCTATGGCGTGACTGCGATCGCTTTCTCTTTTCCTTGGCGCGCTGGCGATCGCGTCGTGCTCTTCGAAGGCGAATTTCCAGCGAACGTCACGCCGTGGTTGCAGGCGGCAAAACACTTCGATCTAACGCCCGTTTTGCTTTCGCTGCGTGATTTTCAAGAGAGTGATGCGCTAGGTCTCACACGACTCGAAGAAGCGCTGAAACAAGGTGCACGTCTTGTCGCCGTGAGTTCGGTGCAATTTCAATCGGGCTTGCGTATGCCGCTCGAAGCGATGGCCAAACTCTGTCAAGCGCACGGCGCCGAACTCTTTGTCGATGCCATTCAAGCGGTAGGAATTGTCCCGACCGACGTTGTGTCGCTGGGAATCGACTACTTGGTGTCGGGTGGGCACAAGTGGTTGATGGGGCCCGAAGGAACGGGGCTTTTGTACGTTCGTAAGGAACGCGGCGCGGCGCTCGTTCCGAATCTGGCCAGTTGGCTCAGCCAAGAAGATGGCCTGCGCTTCTTGCTCGAAGGACCGAACCTGATGCGTTACGGCGCTCCATTCAAACAAGGAAGCGCGATGTTCGAGACTGGGTGTGTCAACGCGATTGGCTTGGTGGGTCTCGAGGCATCGCTGGATCTGCTTGTAGCCTTGGAACCGAAGAACATTTTGGCGCACGCGATACGTTGGGCAGATGGCGTTGAACCGGGCCTCGTCGAACGCGGATTCACGTCGCTTCGTGCACCGGAAGAACACCGTCGAAGTGGGATTTTGAGTGTGTTTCCGCCCGCGGGTATTTCGGTCGTCGATCTACAACGAGCACTCGCTACGCGTGGTGTCATTGGCGCGACGCCGGATGGTGCTTTGCGCCTCAGTCCGCATTGGGAAAACAACGTGGATGAAGTCGAGCAAGTTTTCGTAGCAACAGACGAAGCTCTGGCCGAGTTACGGGGCGAGGCACGCCCACGTCAAGATGATTGGTGATCAAACTATTATTTATTTGTCGTCCAACCAATTTGCATGAGCCGAACGCGCCCGCTACCGCTTGCGGAATCGTCCCCGAAAAACAGAGCGTTCGCAGACGAACCCGCAAACGATGGGGAAACGTCAGCGTTTGCGCCTCCGGACAGAGATGCCAGGGTTTTACGCGGACCGGGTGGAGCGCCCGGACTCACTTCGAAAGCATCCATTTGCATGCTCTCGCGAATGGCCCCGGCGGTGACGACACGGCATCGCGTCGCTAAACACGTGAGCGCCACGGAGCTGATGGTGCTGCCCTCTGCACCTCGAACGAGCGTGGTGGCTCCTGCAAGCGCGCCACGGCTATCGATCGTCGCAATACGCACGCCCGCATCGACGTTGGTGCCATCCGTGCTCGCGTCTTCGATCCACGCCACGACGATATTGTCCCCGGCCAAACCCACGACAGGCGAACGTGAATGCCCAGTCGATGCGAACAGGCGCATCGGCGGACCAACTTCGCGTAACGTGTGTGCGTCGAGACGAACCGCATAAATATCGCCATTTCCTTCGTCTGGGCTTTGCCGTGCGTCGCTCCAAACCACGACGACTTCTTTGCCACGGATGACGACCTGCACTTCGGCCGAGTCGCCTGGAGCGTCGGTGATGCGTCGATCCGCAACGACTTTGCGCAACGATCGATCCACGCGTGCGGCGTACACCTCGGCATTTCCATCGCGCGTATCGACCCATGCCGCGATCCAGCCGTCGTCGGCGCCACCTCGAGGATCCGTGGCGGGCGCGTACGTAATGGCCACATCGCTCGCTTCACTCGGCACGTTGCCTTTGGCGGCTTTGCGCTTGACGTCGGTGAGCGACTTTTGAGCGACTTTCGTCCCGTCGGAACCAAGTTTGGCGAGCTGTACTTGTGTCTCGCCCTTTTCACGTGACACCCACGCCATGGCCGCTTCCTCAAAAGTCGGCGTGCGGGCGAGTGCGACGCCTCCAATCGAGACGGCTCGATCCGATAAAATTTGGGTTTTTCCGAGAACACCTGTCGACGAGACGACGCGCACGCCGACGGACGCGAGCGGTTCTGCTTTTTTGCTGGGCTTGCCCTGCGCTAGGTCGTTGCTTTCGATGAAGTAGGTGACCCACGCTGCGAGCGTCGTGCCTCCCGCTAGTTCAGTCGCGGCGACTCGTGCAAGGTGTTCGCCGTCGTAGATGCTGGTCACTGAACGGGCAAACGGTGCGGTTTCGTCGGCGTCACGCGATGCGGGTGCTTGCCACGACGTCGTGCGCACTGGCAAACCCACCATCGCAACGGTCGTAGGCGGACCGGGGACAGACGCCAGGGTCGTGCACGTACCGTCTTGACACGACAAACCACGGGTCAAACTCGGAATGCCGTCTGTCGCAGCAAACGCTTCGACACGTATAGGTTCCGATGCGCGCACGGACAAATCGGGTCCGAGACGAACGAATGCCGGCCAAATCGGCGTTTCCGGCGTGACGGGAAACGTCGCTGAACCGATGGCCGCAAGGGTTGTCATGGCAAACCCATCGCTATCGGCGGTGATGTCAGGTGGTCCATCCGCCGTCAGCACGAGCGTCGTGCGTTCGCGTTGAAGCACCGCATCCGCATCGAGAAGGCCCAGATGAATGAGTCGACTTTCACGGGGCGTCTTCAAAATGTCCTCCCACGCCAACAGCGTTCGAGGCTTTGGACCCATGCCACCCACAACGGTCACAAGCGCTTGTTCACCAAGTTGAGGAGTCGCTCGATGCGGCGCCGTTGCGATGCGCCCACCTCGTTCGACTGCCGCGACATACACGCTCGCATCGATCTCGCGCATGTCCGTCCACGCAAGGATCGTGCGGGCTCCTGCACGCGTAACAACGAGATCCCCTTGAGCGGAAGCTTGGGCACTGACGGTGACGGGAGGCGCAATCTTTCCATCGAGATCGACATCGGCATACAGCACGCGTCCCGTTCGCCCCTGTTCCGCCGACTCTGCAGAAACATCCACGAGCGTCGCAATCGCCGCTCCAACTTCGGTCTGCGCCATCCCCCAACCGAGCACACGACGCGCCAGAACGACACCCGCCGCTGGAGTTTGTCCTGGCTTGATGGGCACGGCGATGACATCGAAATACGCATCGCGCGGAACTTCCCACACGACGAGCGCTGCGTTTGCACCGGCGAAAACCTCGACAAACCCCACCTCGTCCGCGGATTGCGCAAGCATCGAAGCTGCCCCCTGGGCGTGTCCCGATGCATCGAGCGTCACGGCTCGCACGGTCGCGTTGCCCTTGAGCCTTTCGACCCAGGCCACGAGCCAGCGGTCGCCAAACGATGCAATTGCCGCGTTGGATACGTCGCCAACACTCACGCCAAGGTCGATGACGTCGGACTTCGGAGCGCCATCGACCCGAAGCAAACGCGAGAAGAGTTTGCCCTGTGCGTTGAAAACGAGAATCATCTCGTTACTACGGCGCCCGATGTACGGGACGGAGTGTTCATCGTCGAAGCGACCAATCACGTGCGCTGGCAACATGGCTGGTCGCCCCAACGTTGGATCTGGAGGAGCCACGGTTGCGACGCCGGATTTCACGACCTGAGGTCGATTTCGACGCGTCGTCTTCGTGGTCGCTCCACTGCAACCCAAATCGACGAACGATGAGACGACAATCGTCGTGACCAAGGCGATGCGTACCGGCAAACTTCGCATGTCGGGACCATGCCAGACCTGGCGGAATGCGGCCAGCACTTGGACATTCTGTCGCGCAGTCGTTTACGGCGATACTTTGTCTTGACGAAACGTCGTATCGACTGCCGGGGGTTTGTCGAGGAGTGGGGGGCCAGTAATCGGCAACAAGATCTCGAAGACTGCGCCGCCTTTGGTGGCTTCGCGGTACATGATTTCGCCACCGTGTTCAAAGACCATCCGATGCACGATGGCCAGACCGAGCCCGGTGCCTTTTTCTTTGCTCGTCGCGTAAGGCTCGAAAAGACGCGGCAGAATCTCCGGCGGCACGCCAGGCCCGTTGTCTCGCACGACGATACGCACGCGACCGTCGGCGGCCAAATCGATCGTCACCATGACGCGCGGATCAGGACGCATGACACTCGCTGCGTCGAGGCCGTTCTGGACAAGGTTTGTCAAGACCTGCACCATCTGATCGCGATCAGCCATCACGTTCGGAATGGGTTCTGCGTGGAGTTGCACTCTCTTGGTGCCCGTTTTCTCGACGCCTTCTCCAGCGGACGCATGGAGCGTCACGACACCACGCGCCACTTCGACCACATCGATCAACTCGGGGTTTGGCGGCGGAAGCCGAGCGAATTCCGTAAATTCCGACACGATGTTCGCGATCCGATGCACCTCTTGCAGCACCGTCGCTGTGGCTTCTTCGAAGTACTCGTCAAACGCTGGATCGTCACGAGCTCGCAAACGCCGAAGCGTTTCCACGGCGGCACGAATGGGAGCGAGCGGATTTTTGATTTCGTGCGCCACCTGTCGCGCGACTTCACGACGTGCAGCGATGCGTTCCGTCGCTGCAAGACGCCTACGGATCGACGTGAGTTCAGCGATCGTGCGGTTGTACGCCTCCGCCAATTGACCCACTTCACGACTGCCGCGTCCCACGATCGTCCGCGGTTCACCGACAACGACTTCCCTCGTTTCCCGAGCCAATTCGACGAGCGTCCGAGACAAACTACGCGCCAAAATAATCGCCAAACACAGCCCAACAAAAACAGCCACGAGACCCGCTGTCACCACCGATCGATTCAGCTCACCCAAAGCTACAACGCGGCTCTGGTAGTCGTTCTCTAGGGTTTGTTGCAACGAACGGTGCAACGAGAAACCGACGAGCGCCGTGGCCAGCACAGCAACGAAGGTAAAAGCGAGCATCAATCGGGTGGCGAGACTCACGACAGTGCAACGACGATGACTCGGAAGGGCTTCCCTTGCGAGTGCGTCAACGTCATGACGCGCGAACCCGCAGTCGAAATCATCACCTGGTTCGTGTTTTTCTTACGAAACCATCGGGTCAACTGGCGAGCAGAACCCGCGGCATGGGCGGACATTTCGCACACCGTGCACAGATTTCGTGTTTAATGCCACACATTTGTGGGCGACCGACCGCTGACTTTCCGTTCATGGTCGGCACGGCGGGTACGGAATGATCGTGTGGGAAATCAACCCTCTCCTTGCGTGTGCCCCCCTCACGCTCTTAACCTCGACGAGCACTCGCGTCTCGTGCTCGAAATTGCCGCTCATCACGGGTGGAATCGGGGCGCGTCGTGCTTCACCCGCAGGCCGCGTCCATCATGAATTCAAGGCAGCTCGGCCCTCCCGCCGTCGTTCTCATTGCCGCTGTTATTTTCGGAATGGGATCCAAGTCTTTACTCAAAGACTACACCTCCGAACTTTTCTACCTCGTGGGCCTTGGCGCCGCGATCGCGATATTTGTCGCGAGTGCGTCGCAAGGTGCATCCGTTCGTCTTGGCGGACTGGTCGATGCACTGAAGGCCGCAGCTCGAGGTAAAAAGCCCAGCGTTCCCGAAGGCGTCAGCGGTGAACTCGCCGATGTCTACGACGAAGTCGCTCGTCTCGCCAAACGCACTTCCGAACTCGATGCTGAAGTCAAAAAGCTCGAGGATGGTGGTGGTGCCAGTGGCCTGAACGTCGATGAGTTGCTCACCGCGATGCAACGCGCGTCGAGTGGGGAGCGGGTGCGAGCACCTAAGGGAACCAAGCCCGACATCGTCCCCATTTACGAGGAGCTTTCGGGCATCGCCGAATCGGTGCGTGACGCATCGGGCGCCGCTGAAAAGAAGTCGCTCGTCGTTGAAGAACGCGCACGATCCGCCGAGCAAAAAGCACAAGCCGCAGAGCAACGTCTCGCGTCGCTCGAACAACGCATCTCGGGTGCCGAGCAACGCGCAAACGCCGCTGAACAATCGCTTGCTGCTGCCGATCAACGCTCGAACCAAGCCGAGCAACGTGCTGCAACCGCCGAGCAACGCGAAGCGCAACGTCGTGGTGAGTTGGCCGAAACGCTCGCGGTCATCGAGGCTGACGTCATCGACGGCGTGCAACGAGCAGTCGCTGGGGAAAGGGTTCGTCCGCCGTCCGGCGCCAAACCCGAAGTCGCCCGAATTTACATGGAGTTGGCCGCGATCGGTGAACGCCTGACCGCTGCTGATCAACGCGACAACCAACGTCGTGCCGAGATTGC
>JANORL010000257.1:0-21147 GCA_031415295.1 Polyangiaceae bacterium
GGGATTGTTGACGGTTGGGAGCAACGTCGAAGTTCCGTCCCAAAGATCGAAGGTGATATCGCCGCGCAAAACGGGTGCGTCGGCGTTCGAGTCGTCGGCGGCTGGCAAACGCATGCGATCGATTTGGGCCCAGGTCCAGCGGCGTACGCGGGGAATGCCGAAGGAGAGGAGCTCACGAAGTTCCACGCCATCCGGACGAACCACGACGCCGCGCATTTGATCGCGCAACAAGCCTGCTAGAGCGCTGCAAAACAGGATGATCGCGCACACGCTAGCGGGCATGATGCGGTGGCGATCTTCTTCGACGACGTACCGAAAAAGCGAGGAGTTGGAAGGGGCATTCTGGCCGTAAATGATGAGGCCAACGACGGCGAGGGCGAAGGCGAAGTACACGATCCACGGGAGCCGTTCTTTCAGCGGAGGGCCGAAAGACATCGTGCTGTCCGGGCGATACGACATGTCAAAGCCGGGGGGACGAGAAGCGCGCGCCATGGGGTCAGCAGTGTACACGATCGTGCGAACGCGCCTTGGGTGACTTGGCACCTATTGGAAAAGTGGTTGGCACCTTTTGAAAGAGGCACGTTTTGGGGGCTGGGGACGCGCGTGCAGGTTATTTGCCCGCCTCCGGTGGCCTTCGTAGTCTCCCAGAGACGGGAGGTTCTGCATGAAAAGGGTCGTGTCAGGTATTGTCGTGGTCTCGTTGGCTGCATGCAGCGCGGATCCAGGGTACGAGCCACGCTATGAACCACAGGAGCGTCCGCCCTTGGAGGCTCAACCAGAGCCGCCAAAAATCACCACAAGATCCGTCGAGGCTTCACGACAAGACGTTGCGGCGATGCAGCTTTGTGCCGATAAGTTTGCCCCGAAGTTGCCCAATACGGCGACCCACTATGGCATCCAGTATGACCTCACGTTGACGGGCGATGGCATCACCGCAAAAGTCAAAGACTCGCAGTTTCCCGACACGGAACTCGAAAAATGCTTGACGAATGTGCTCAAACACATGGAGATCACTGCTTCAATGGTGAGCACATCGCAGGTGTCTCCCAAGTCCCGTTCTGCGGTTGGAATTGTTCAAGCGGCAGCAGCTCCGATTGCTCTCTTGCCCATTGTGTTGGTTGCCGGCGGCTTCACGATACTGCTTGGAGTTACGATCTATGTTGCCGTGGAAGCCGTAGAGGACGTGATCGAAGCAGCAAGACGTCGTCCCAAGCCGACCAAGAATCGTTGCCTCGATGCTGCCGCGGGGGTCAATTTCTTTGGTATGAGCTTTGTCGAGCAATCGCAATCACCGATGACGTAAAAGCCCAAGGGTGCTGGGCCTTGGCCGAAGACGGGAGCGAAGAGCAAAAAAGAAACTGGTGCAACGGAGTAAAATTTTGAAAGCGACCATGCCACAATGGATAGCCGAACGGGTGCTGGTTCGAAGCGATGCCGTCGGGGGACGCATCATGGTTCGTCTTGGCATTCCCGAAATCGAGCACCCTCACGACAACTGGAGATGTCCATTTATGATCGAGGGATTGGGTGATGACTCGATTCGTTACGCTCGTAGCAGTGACTCCATGGGTGCGATCCAAAACGTTTATGCTGGCATTCGTAACCGTCTTCTGAAGAGCGGCATTCCCCTTCGATGGGAGGGCGCGAAGGAAGATTACACAGGTTTTCCCAAGGAACTACCTTGGGAGTTCGGTCTTGCATTTTACCATAAGATCGAAAAGATGGTTGAGATGGAAACCGAAGTATACATTCGTGAGCGCAGCGAACGGCACGAGGCTCAACGGGCAGCCCGTAAAAAACCGAAGAAGAAACCCACGTAATCGATTCGCGAGAGCACCCAATCACTTGGAAACGGTGGAAACGGTGCGGGAGCGAAAGGTGGTTGGCACCATTTTGAAAAGTGGTCCACCTTATCAAAGTGGTTGGCACCTTTCGAGGGTCACGGCACCTTTCGAGGGTCACGTTCGAAAAGTGGTTGGCACCTTTTGGGCCGATAATCTGGCCGTTCCGTTGTCGTCGTCGCATGGTGCGATCCGAAAGGAGCATCGCATGAAAAAGACCTTGTCCCGCATCGCGGCGTTGGTGCTGTATGGTACGTTCGCTGCAACCTCGGGGGCGTTTGCGGCTATGCCAGAACACGAAGCCGCGGCAAATCAAACCTTTCAATGCATAGTTACTTGGAAGGCCGATTCTGATGTGTGCAAGAACCGAAAAGACGCAGCAGGCGGCAAATGCACGGAGAAGTACCAAGGGGATCACGCCAGCGAAGCCGAAGCGAAAGAGCGTTGCGAGCATATCTATGGGCTCCACCTCAACTCGGGCGTCGAGTCGTGTGATCCGTGTTGGACCGTCCAAGCTAACCAAGTCCTGTGGAACGATGTAAACGTGCTTGTGACGTGATGAATTTGGTCTGCATCGCCCGCTGTCGTCCAAGAGGCAACAAACCCTGCATGGACCGATGCAATCAGGAAAACGGCAAGTGCTTGACGGATTGCGAGCGACAATGATAAACGTCGAAAAAGTCTCAACACTCACGATGCCGGATGGTTCGAAGCGAACCATTACGATCAAGATCCATGATCTGCGAAAAGATGAAGAAGACTTGTGGTCTGTCGCGGTGGACGTCCTTGGGTTCGAGACGGATGACCATACGCGTGCTTATGGGGTCGATTGGCTAAACGCTTTTGAAGGCGCAACAATTTTCCTCAGGCAGCTAGCTGGGGGCAAAGTTCAAGATTATGGGGCGACGATTGACCCGCACATCGTTCCTCCTGAGCGCGAGGTGTTAACCGAAGGCGAACGTGCTCGAGCTATTTCAGAGGGGATCAAGTGCTTGGAGAATTTGCGTAAACTCGCCAATGCGGATTCACAACCGACCTCGGAATTGATCCTGGAGTTGAACGCTCTGTGGCGCGCGCTTCGGGAAGTGCGAGATGGGGTTATCAGCACGGACTTCGTGCTAGATGATGCACTCATCGCCGACGTCCGTGAGGTATTTGGGTGGGTAGGGGATTGGTTTACCACAGGGCGAATATCGCCAACGCTCATTCCTCTTATTGAGGGGATATTGGGGAAAATGAGCGTCGATTTGAATGTCCTCGATTCATTGCCGTGACTTCATCATCAATGGCAACGTTGAAAACCACAAAGAGCGTCCCGAAACCCAAACAAATTCAATGGATCGCCGAGCGTCGTCTCGAACGAAGCGATGCTGTCGGGGGACGCATCATGGTTCGTCTTGGCATTCCCGAGATTGACGAGCCACACATCAATTGGCGATGCCCCTTCATGATCGAGGGATTGGGAGACGACTCGATTCACTTCGGGAAGAACATAGATTCGATGGCGGCACTCCAAAA
This sequence comes from Polyangiaceae bacterium, assembly GCA_031415295.1. GTDB lineage: Bacteria > Myxococcota_A > Polyangia > Polyangiales > Polyangiaceae > Polyangium. Next base: position 3,360 of record JANORL010000257.1, read on the forward strand.
TGCGCTAGTCGGCATTCGCAGCAAGCTCGTACAGAAGGGTATTCCTCTTCGATGGGAGGGTTCTCATGAAGACTTTGCTGGGTTTCCGATGGATGTACCATCGGGATTCGGCCTTGCGTTTCAGCACCGTATCGAAAAAGTGATTGAAACGGAGATCGAGGAACTCGTTCGTCCTATTCGCGAGCTTAACGAACGGCGCGAGGCTCAACGCGCAGCTCGTAAAAAACCGAAGAAGAAAACCACGTAATCGATTCGCGAGAGCACCCAGTGTATAAGGAGAAGCACCCAAATTCTCCACGCTTTGTCACTCCTTTCACTGACAACCGGACTGGCTGCGATTTCAGAGGCAAATGGACCGCCGAAATGCACGTAAGTGTTGCTGTATTCTAACAATGCCTGCGCTTTTCGGGCTCATTGTCCTGAACTGCGGTGGCATAGTCGTGCTCGACGATGAGGCGACTGGAACTCACTTTGGCGCTGATGCAAGTATCGACGCCGACGCAAGCACGGATGCTCTCGACAATGGTGATGCGTATACATGTGATAGCACGATAGAGGGACTTTTTACTTGTTGTGAGGATCTGCCATGCAGGGGACAATGCGACAAAAATCTGGGTTGCAGGTGCGGAGCGGTCATAGGAGGTTGCCCATTACCCACGGTATGCTGCGGGTCCGTGTGTGGCGCGGCATCATTTTGCGAATAATGGGCACGCAGATATCCAAATGGCTCATCGGCATCATTGGGATAAATGTTCTGATTACGTGTACGTCGGTACGAGACGAAAGGTCAGATCGTGGCAAAGGTGGCGCTGCGGGTGCCGGAGAAGGCGGTGAAACGGGTGTCGGTGGCAATAGCGGTGGATGGAATGTTGATGCCGGTGACGCGCTCCTTCCCCCTCCAGCTTATTACTACGATGGCCCGGTTTATGATGGCGACACGTCATGTAAACCCGACGGCAGCCCTTATGCAAATAGTTCTTGTTGCGAAGGAGTCCCTTGCAACGGGTTATGCGAATTGCACAGCGGACAGTGGCAGTGTAGCTGCTATGGCGTAGACGAAGGATGCGCACCCTTTGGATTGGTTTGTTGCACGATCGGGGCAGGGTGTACAGTGGAAGCCGCCTGTCAAGGTGGCATTCCGTGAATCGCCGTGTGGGCTGCCCGCTGCTTGCGAGCGTAAAGATATCACCCGTGACGACGATCCGGAAGAAACACCAAGCTCGAAAATCTTACGCGTGCACGCCACCTTTCGAGCGTCAGCACGGGTTATTCGTGCGACGACGCGTTTGCGTCGGTGCAAATCGAGCCGGGTCGTGATGCAGAATGCGTTTTCATGGACGCAACACACTTCGCATAGCGCTTGCGACGTGATTTGCATGCTTGCATGAGGCGACGCCGCAGCGTGGCGAGGTGATTGGCGCCGGTGCGAAATGACGCTGTTCGAGTTGCAGCGACGCTTTTGCACTCGAGCAAAACGAGTCCCCAACCGCGCGTGGGGCGGTTTGCGCGCATTAAATTGAAGTGCCGCAGGGATGTTGATGGCTTTTGCGTGCATGCAATCTCTGCTACGCAAAAGCTTTTCGCTTTTTTGAGTCAACCCGCGTTGTTTTCGCCGGGTTTCTCGTCGCCCTCGGTCTCGGATTCATTGGCATCCGCTTCTTCCAGTGCGGATTTGGTGCGCACCTCATCGAAAAATACGTCTTGCATCACGCTGTCGCGTGGAAATTCTGCCGCGACGCGACTCGTGATTTCAGCATACTTCGTAATATATATTTCCTTCATCGCATTGCGCATGGCCCGCTTGTTGCGGACGTCTTGACCGACATTGCGGCGATGTTCGAGCGTTGCAGCGTACGCTTCACGATGCGTGGCGATAGCGTTTTTTTCTGCGACGGCATCGGGCCAAATCGTCACGGCCGATTCCAGCCGCCCTTCGAGGTCCGCCATTGCTTTGATTTGAGAATCACCGAGCAAGCGAATGATAGGCGCTGACCCGTCTTCAAATACCAATTCGGCAATCCGTCCCCGTTTTTTCCCGTCCGCAATTTCAACTCTTTGTTGCGTCAGCCGAATACGACGATCCGACACGTGATTCTCGTATTTCACGTCGACCCGCGCCGGCAATATCTCGTCCACTGCCGTTTGGTATTGCTGTTGTGCCGTAGCGAGGTTCGTTTTCGCTGTCGCCATTTCCGCGGCAAGGGTAGTGAGCACGACATTCGTTGGAAACTTGCCAAACATACGGATGCTGTATGTCGCAAGTTCCAGACATTTGGAAACAGGCGTCTGCATGGACGGGGTTTGCATGGATGCTCCTGGAACGTTGGTGAGAGACAACTGTACGCTACAGGAGGCCCAAACGAGGCGTCAAGAGGCTAATGACGATATCGCCACGAAGCCGTTACGGCTTTTTCTGAGTTTTTCGACGAGCTTTCTGCCCTCGCTTTTTCACTTCCGCCTTCATGTACCCTTCCAATTTCTTTTGGAACCTAAGCCCGTACGCAATGGGAGCAGACATCGGGAAACCGATATCGTTTGTCTTGGTTAGCTCTCGGCGAAGGGGAATCTTGCTCCGCAAAAGCAGGGCTCGAATGAAAATTAGCGCGTTTTGGAGTGCATTGAAGGAATCAACGCCATGACCGTATTGAATCGGATCGTCGCCTAATCCGACGATTTCAAATGGGCATCTCCAATCTCGGCCATGCGGGGACTTCGGGTCAGGTTCGGGTATCCCAAGCCGAACCATAATGTGACCACCCACAACGTCTCGTCGTGTTAACTCACGCTCGGCAATCCAACGAGTTTCTTTGGTTTTCGATGCGGATTTCATTACCACGTCCCGAACGCCTCATTGCACCAGTTGCGCTTTTCTTCTTCGCTCTCCGGGCCCATAGCCCAGCATCTCTCGGCTTTTTTGGAATTCGTAATTTGTCGACATAACTCCTGCCACATATATAATCCGCCCGCAGCAGCATCAAGGCATCGACTTTTGGTTATCACAGGACGTCTTCGTGCTGCCTCGACTACCTCCACCGCGACATAGATCGTCACCCCGACCAGAATCGTCACGCCACCCGCGACAAGCACAATGGGCAGCAATGCAATGGGAGCCGCTGCCGCCTGAACGATGCCGACCATGGAACGGGATTTTGGCGACGCGTGTGGTGTGCTCGACACTGAATCAGGGACCACCATACTTTCGAGCACATTCGTCATGCAGGCTTCGAGTTCGCTGCCGGGAACCATCGAATCGTGGACCTTAACGGTAGTGTCGTTGCCAGTCACTTCGAGGTTATACAGGACGGCATACGAATTCGATTTCCCGGACAAACGGAGCGCATAGCGATCGGCACAAACCTGCAATGCGATAACGGTCTTTCGTGGAGCTTCCGAACTTGCGATTGTTTGGGGTAGCGCAGCCCCCGAGGTAACGTGTGGCTCATAACGTGGCTCGTAGCCTGGATCCGCGCTGCAAGAGCACAAAGCGACAGCGACAAGACTACACACAGCTTTTTTCATGAAATCCTCCCGTCCCTTAACAGACTACGAAGGCCGCGGGACGCAGGCCAAGTGTTCTGCATGTTCGCCCAGCCGATCTATCGTGACGCATCATGACGCACCGCGTGCGAGCCGACGGGTCGGTGTCTCGATGTTCCGAGTGGCGAGAACGCGGGGTACTGGACCGACAAACCTCTCGCCGTATGGACCGGATCCGCGGACAAACTCGACGCGATGAAGTGTCCCGGTGACGAAAACGTTTGAACACCAAACAAACAGTTTCGCCTCTACCGCGAACTCGGTGCACCGCCTGCAACGTGTGACGCATGCGAACGCGAAGCCGCCGAAGCCGAAGGAACATGTTCGTGCTTGTCGAGCGAGGTCGAGATTCATGCGGGACCATGCGGCGAGATGAACGTCACGTCCGTATCGTTTGGTGGTCCCACGAATTTGGATGGTTCGTGCACCAACGAAAACGCGATGCCTTCGGGAACGATGTGCGGCGCTGAGTCGTGTGCGCAGTCGGTGCGTGCATCGGTTTTGCCTCCGCTGGTTGGCACCTTTTGAAAAGTGGTTGGCACCTTTTGAAAAGTGGTTGGCACCTTTTGAAAAGTGGCACCTTTTGAAAAGTGGCACCTTTTCAAAAAGGAAGAAGAAGACGCGGTGAGCTTCTGCTGCGCCGTACCGTTTGACCAAGTTGAGTAACGTTCGAGGTCAAACGGTGTGCGCGTCGATGCGCCATCTTAGGTCGCTCGTGAAAAGTGGTTGGCACAAGTGGTTGGCACCTTTTGAAAAGTGGTTGGCACCTTTTGAGCGGCACCTTTCGAGCTACTTACACTCAGACGCTTTCATCGGATTCGACCGGAAAAATTCGAGGCACCAGGGGCTCAGGTTGGCCGTGAAATCCGAACACGGGATGGTGTCAGCCGCTCCGCCGGATCGATCTGCAGCGAGGCCTTCTTTGCACGAGGCGCAACACTTCGCGCGGAGGTCTTCGTTTGTCGCCGGCTTTTCTTCGTTTGGTTTGGCCGTGGTTTCTTCGGCGGCCATGTCCGGTCCAACCGCATCTTTTTCTGCGTCGGGCACTTCCGTCTGCTTGGGTTTGCCACACGCGAATGCAAAAAGAGCGATGGCGACGAATGGCACGGCGAGCAAGCGGGACATGTTCTTCATGGCCACCATTTCATCGGATCCTTCGTCCTGACGCAAGACACGGTTTTTCGTCGTTCATTCGAGCAAACCGTTTCTCTGTGTCATGCTCGGCCGCGATGCACGTGCACTTCGTGGGTGTTGCGGGTACCGGAATGGGTGCGCTCGCCGGCCTTTTTAAGGCCAGTGGCCATGTCGTTTCCGGTTCGGATGTGGCGTTTTACCCGCCGATGGGTCCCGCTTTGCAACGTTGGGGCATTCGCCTCATGGAGGGTTTCGATCCGAACCACCTCGTGCCGCGGCCGGACTTGGTCATCATCGGCAACGTTTGTCGTCCAACGAATCCCGAAGCGCGTGCAGCGATCGACGGTGGCGTGGCGACGAAAAGCATGCCGCAAGCGCTGGCGGATCATTTGCTGGTGCATCGTTCGCCGCTCGTCGTGGCGGGAACGCATGGCAAAACGACGACGAGTGCCCTGGTGGCGTGGCTTCTGCATGAAGCAGGTCGCGACCCAGGGTTTCTCATCGGTGGGTTGCCCAAAAACTTCGACCACAGCTTCCGATTGTCCGGAGAAACCGCTCGAGGTGGTCGATTGCCTCTCGTCACGAAAGACGGTTTGGCCAAGCGCAGCACACCGTTTGTCGTGGAAGGGGACGAGTACGACACGGCATTTTTCGAGAAGACGCCCAAGTTTTGGCATTACCGACCCGAGGTAGGGATTGTCACCTCGATCGAGCACGATCACGTGGACATTTACCCCGACGAAGCGTCGTACGTGGCGGCGTTTCGAGGGTTTGTCGAACGCATCCCGGAAAGTGGTCTCATCGTCGCATCGGCTGCGGACAAACGCGTGGTGGACTTGGTGCAGAGCTCGGCTCGAGCGGAAGTGGCGTACTTTGCGCTCGAGGGAGACGACACGAATGGGGTGGCTCCACATTGGTTGGGCGCGCCCGCGGAAGTGTCTTCGGAAGGGCAAACGGTCGACATTTACGCCGGCGGTGTGTACGCGGGCCGAGTCGCGATGACGATTCCTGGGCGGCACAACGTGCGTAATGCGCTCGCGGCGATTGCTGCGGCGGCGCAAGGATACGGGGCGAAGTTGTCGACGTTGTTCGGCGCGTTGTCGACGTTTCAAGGCATTCGGCGTCGGCAGGATTTGCTGTACGAAGTGCGAGGCGTGCGCGTGTACGACGACTTTGCCCATCATCCGACGGCGGTGGACGAAACGATTCGTGCGATGCGGGCCAAGCACCCCAAGGGCACGATGTGGGCTGTTTTCGAGCCGCGAAGTGCGACGGCATGTCGAGCGCTTCATCAGCACGAGTACGCGCGGGCGTTTGGCATGGCCGATCGCGTTGTGTTTGCGCCACTGGGTCGGAGCGAGATCGCGCCATCGGAACGTTTGGATCTCGAAACGCTCGTGACGAGTCTTGGCGAGGCAGGTACGCGCGCGACGGCGGCAACGTCAGTCGAGGCGATCGTTGATTTGATCTCCAAAGAAGCCGCTCCTGGCGACACGATCCTCCTCATGTCGAACGGAGCGTTTGGTGGCATCTACGACAAGCTTCGCGTGGCTCTTGGTGGATGACTCGGTCGCACAAATCCAGTCCCGGCCTCAACTCCACACATTGACGGATCGACTTCGTCCTATAGAATGAACCTGTTCCGTCTGCCGTTCTCTGTGAGGTCATTGAATATTGAATCCCGAGTAAGCATTGAACCCGGGGCCCACCCGTTGTCGTGGTGTGCAAGCCCAGCATTACGACTGGGAAGCCTAAAACGACACATAGGGCACCCACCTAGCGCAAGCTAGGGGTTCAGTTCAATCGGCCCACGTTTCTGGCGGTAGGAACGCTTTTCGAGCCCGACTCAGGTCGGGCTCTTTTTTTTCTCCCGCTTGCCCAGCTGTTCCGGTAGCTTCGCCCTTCCCATGGAGACGTACGACTCGCTGGTTTCCAAGGCTCGAGAGCCTGTTTCGCGCCGTTTTGGCGCAATTTTTCGCCGCATCGGAATCGCACTTGCGTTCGTGACCGTGCCCGGCGTTGCGTTTGCTGCCGTCACGGCCAAGGGCAAACTGAGTGGCGCGGACAAACTCCTCAACCCCGTTTGGACCGAAGCAAAGGATCCCAACGCCCATCGATACACGTTTCGCGAACCTTCGCCGACGGTTCGTCCTGACGTGCGAACGTTGACGGGGCATCTGCCCAAAGAACTCGCGATCGTGGCCCTTGGCGAAAAAGGCACGGCGCAAAAAGTACCCGTCACCGTGATCATTGCGGGCGGACGTACGACACCGGTCACCATCGTCGTTCCCGAAGGACAAGTGATCCAGTTCGAGAACCGCGATCCATTCCCGCACAAAATTTACGACACAGGCAATAAGGGGCTCACCGAGGTTGAAACGGGGACGACGAAGAGTCGGTCGTGGACGCCGCCAGGCCCTGGCAAATACGAGATTCGGGATAAGCTTTCGCCGAGTGTTCGATCCTGGGTCGTGGTCGAGCCACGGGCGATAGCTTCGACGTATCCCGATCGCAAGGGCGACTTTGCTATCGATCTCGAGCCGGGACCACACAAATTGCGGGCGTATTTTAATGGTGAGCCCGTTGGTCAAGAACTCGATGTCGTGATTACTCCATTCCCGGCCGAGCAGCCGCTAAAAGCGCCGCTCGTTGTCGGCACGGCTGCTGGCAAGTGATTCAGTCGGAGGCGAGTCGATGATTCTATCGCGTTTTTGGTACCTCGCTCTGGCCATTACGCTGGGCGTGTCGGTCTTCACGTTGTTTCTTGCGGCGCAGATGTACAATCGCTCCGGCGTTCGCGCAATGAACGAGTCGCTGGCATCTGATTCGAGCGCCGTAGGGTGGTATTTGAAGGACGATGCACGTAATCGTTCCAGCGCGCTCATTCCCATTTCGTTGTCGGGCGATTTACGTACGCAACTTCAGAAGATTACGCCGGAAACGAAAATTCCTCGCGAAAATCGTGATGCGGCGCTCAAGGCCCTCACGAAACTCAATGGTGAAGTCCAGGCTGAATTGCAATTCGACGCTCTTTGGGCTGTCGATGGTAATGGTCGCGTGATTGCCGCCGTCGGTATCGTTCATTCAGAAGACTGGGAACTTGGCGGTTTTCCTGTCGTCGCGGATGCGCTTCACGGATGGATTCGAGACGATAGCTGGATTTGGAAAGGCCGCATTCTTAGGGTCGTCGCGCGCCCAGTCGAAGCTGAAGTCAATGGCGAGCCGGTAGGCGCGGTCATTGGCGCCAAATACGTCGATGACAAGTTCGCCCAATCCGTTTCCAAACGCACTGGAGCGGCCGTCGGCTTTTTCGCGGACGGCGCACGCGTTGCCTCATGGGCTCCCGAAGGGTTTGATAAGGCAAACCTGGACTTGATCACGCAAGACCTGAAGCTGCTCGACGACAACAAAGATTATCAGGAAAAAGGCCGCAGCGAACCGCGCGTGATTGGTTCCCACCTTGGTGTGGCTTATGGGCGCATGCCTGGTGAAAGCTGGGACCTCAATGCTGGCTTTGCCGTTGGTCGGCTTGCCGTCGGCGTCGATGGACCGCTGGATTTCTTGAACAAAGCCGACGATACCGACAAAAAAAGAGTCCCGATGCCGTTCATCATTGGGGCTGTTTTCTTGATGGCCGTCGCGGGCATTATCTTCACCGTCCTCGAACACACGCGACCCATGTCCGCGTTCGGCAAAGAAGCCATTCGTTTGGCCAAGGGTGAAGTCGATATCCTGGCGCCCAGCAAATTCCGGGGCGCATACAAGAAAATCGCCTCCGACGTGAATGACGGTATCGACAAAATCGCGGCCAAAGGTGGTGCTCCACGTCGAGCCGCCGACCTCGAACAAGTGCTTGGACCCATTCCTGCCGCGCCGACGATGAGCGCATTTTCGGTTCCTGGCGCGGGCGAAACATCTTCGAATGCAATCCAGGCACCGACAGCGGCCAAGGGATTGCCGCAGCCCAAAGCGCTTCCCAAGCCTAAGGGACGAGGGGCAGCGGCAGAAGAACCCGAAGCGCCTGCTGTTGATGCAGCTCGTAAGCCGCCGCCGCCGTTGCCGAAGTCCAATGCGGCTGACGGTGCCGCCGACGCCGCAGCCCCTGGTGGCGAAGAAGCCGAATGGCAAGGCATATTCGATGAATTCCTCGCATTAAAAGAACAATGCGGTGAACCGACGGCGGGCATGACGTTCGAGAAATTCAAAACGACGCTGCAACGCAACAAAGACGCGCTGCTTCAGCGGGGCGCGACGGGCGTCAAATTCACCGTCTACGTCAAGGAAGGCAAAGCGTCGCTCAAGGCAACGCCAGCCAATAAGTGACGGGCGAGGGAGCGAATCGTATGGGTGCAAAGCGGATCGTTTTTGGAGCAATTTTCGCGTCGTCGAGTCTGATGCTGGCGAGTTCAGCGTTCGCATCGGGCCTTGAAACGCCCGACAATGGCGTCGTGCAATTGGGTCGTGGCTCTACGTACGTTGCTCGTGCGGACGATCCGCTGGCTACGGTGTTCAACCCGGCAGGACTGGTAACGCAAAAGTCCGGGGTGTTCGTCGGGGCACACCTGATGTTCCAAAGTCGCTGCTTTTCTCGCCGCAATCCAGATGGAACGCCAGTTTCCCCAGGTGCTTCGCTTCCAGGACCAGGCGCACCGGGTGGTCCGGTGGACCCCGTTTGTGCCGAAACCTCGCCGTTTCCCAATCCGCAAATCGCGGCGAACTTTCGCATTAGCAATCGTTTTGCCGTCGGTATCGCGGTCATGGGTCCGCATGGTGTTGGCAATGCACATTGGCCGGAATCCGTGGCCTTCAAAAATCAGCTTGGACTCAGCACCACCCAGCCTGCACCGAATCGATTCTTGCTCGTTCAGCAGGAATCGCTCCTGCTCAATCCGACGGTCAGCGTGAGTTACGCCATCAAAGATTGGCTCAGCGTTGGCGCCGGTTTTATCTGGGGCGTCGCGTCGATCAATTTCGTCAACTTCAGTGAATCGACCTCGCAAAACACCAACGATGATTTTGCGGGAAACCAAGAAGTTCGTGCGTCAGTGTCCGCCGTTGACGGATTCATTCCCGGATTTGTTGTGGGTGTTCTCGCGTCGCCCCACAAACGTCTTGATCTCGGTGGCCAAGTGCGCTGGCAAGACGCCGTTTCGGCGAGCTCCAAGCTGCACATCGAATCGCTTTATTGGAAATCTGGCGGCACGAAAAGTACGACGCCGTGCGCCGGCCTTGCCGCCGATTGCAACATCACCAACCGCGATGGCGCTGGGACCATCAAACTCAAGGTTCCTTTCACCGCGCGGTTTGGCTTTCGATACCATAGCCCGCAAAAAATGGGCTCGCTCGTGCCCAAGATCGGCCGCAAAGTCCGCGATCCCCTTGCCGACGATCAATTCGACCTCGAAATGGACTTTACCTACGCACACAACAGCGTCGTCGATAACCTCGAAGTTCGCTTCCAGCCGGGAATCAAAGTGAATGGCACACCAGGGTACATTCCTGAAAACTCGGACATTCCGCATAAGTGGAAAAATGTATTTGGCGCGCGACTTGGCGGCGATTATGTGTTCATTCCAGGATTTCTGGCAGCTCGAGCCGGTGCATGGTTTGAAACGAACGGCCAGGATCCTGAATACCTGAACCCAGATTTCCACAACGGATATCTTGTGGGAGTCAGTGCAGGCGCAACGGTGCGGTTGGGTCGATTCGATGTGTCGCTCGCGTATCAACACACGTTCTTTGAGACGCTGGACAATGGTGGCAAAGGTGCCGTCAAAGGTTTGTCAGGTGATGCCACGACAGGCTATCGCACGGTGCAAAGCGTCAACGGTGGTAGTTTGACGTCGAGTCTCGACGAAGTATCGCTCGGAGCGACCGTTCGTTTTTGACAAGACCTCGTGCTTGCTTAACGCGCATTCTGTTACGTTGGATCACGCGGACATCGATATGAGCCTTTCCGACGACGACGAATCCCGTGTGGCAATTGCATTCGATCAATACCTCGCAGCGCTCGATGGTGGCGATCGAAACGTTCTGTCGACTGCAGCGCAGGATCGAACGCGCCAGGACGTGCGTGTGTATCGCACGCTGCGCACGTGTATGAGTCACATCGAAGCAATTGACGAACACGATGAAGGCACCTTCGTCACGTGGTCGGTTCGTTCTGCGGATGGCGTTGTGGTCGCGCGATTTTCGGCGATCGTGTCTGTACAAGACGAACGCATCGTCATTGATCGTCTGGTGTCGCGAGACGTCGATGAACAAGCGCTAGCCATTGCTGCTGAAGTGGTGGTTTCCCTCCCAGTCAACTCGCTTCCTCGGTCGAGTCAATATTGGGTCCGTCGTTGGGAAGGGCGGCCTTCGATTGCGCCGTCCGTCATGCCTCCGCCGATATCCGGACGTGATCCTTCGAAGGTCTGAAGCGGTTGCCTCTTGCCCCCATGTGACCAAGCAGGACACCATGGCCTCTCGATGGACGAGCTATTTCGCAGCACCCACCTCATCGTGATTCGCGAAGAGAGTGGACGCGTGATTCGAGCGCGTCGCACAGCGTCGCCGTTGGCTTCGAACGCGGACGTCTACGCCATCGAATCGCAATTTTTGCGCGTGGTTCCCATGCGCGATCGCTTCGCGGTCTCCATGCTCGTCGACGTACGTGACGCACCCATGTTGTCCAACGCCGGCCTCGAGATCGAAGCGGCCAAAGTGATCGATGCGATGGCCAGCGAATTCGAACGTTCCGCGTTACTCGTTCGTACGGCCGTTGGAGCCCTTCAAGTTCGTCGGATCGCCAGGACAAACCCGTTCCGTCTCGAAATTTTCGAGGACGAAGCCACAGCTCTTGCCTACTTGACCGGCAGCGGTCCAGCGCCTGGTTCGGTGGTTAGTCGACGCAGCAGTCTTCCTCCGGCTCCAGGTGGTCGCAGTCGATAGCGCCTGAATGCCCGCAAATCGACGCTCGTCTCGACGCCGTCCGATGGCTTCGCTATGACGAGTTTCGACATGACCGACACACCCGTTCGCAACGTCATCATCATTGGTTCTGGTCCCGCGGGCCTCACCGCTTCTATCTACGCCGCTCGAGCGAACTTGAAGCCGCTGTGCATCGAGGGTTTCAACGCCGGCGGTCTCATCCCTGGTGGGCAACTCATGTTCACGACAGAAGTCGAGAACTACCCGGGTTTTCCGCACAAGGTCACGGGCCAGGAACTCATGCAACGTTTCCGCGATCAAGCGGAGAACCAGGGCACGGAGATCATCACGGCTGACGTGAGCAAGGTCGATTTCTCGTCGCGTCCGTTCAAGGTTTGGGTCGACGAAACGTTGTACCTCGCGAAAACGATCGTCATCGCGACGGGCGCGCGTGCGAACTACTTGGGTTTGCCCACGGAAGATGCGCTCAAGAACAAGGGCGTGAGTGCGTGCGCGGTGTGTGACGGAGCGTTTTTCCGGAACAAACCGGTGGCTGTCGTTGGTGGTGGAGACACGGCGATGGAGGAAGCGAGTTATTTGGCGGGGATCTGTTCCCACGTGACGCTCGTGCATCGTCGCGATGATTTCCGCGCGTCGAAAACGATGGTGAAACGCGTCGTGGAGAACCCGAAGATCAAGATTCTCTACAGTCATGTCGTCGACGAAGTCCTCGATGTGAAGGAAGACCACGTGACGGGCATGGTCGTGCGCAGCTTGAAAACGGGCGAAAAATCGACGGTAGATATCGAAGGGTTTTTCGTGGCGATAGGGCACACGCCGATGACCGAGCTGTTTATGGGACAACTCGATGTGCATCCGAACGGGTATTTGAAGACGGAGCCTGGTACGACGCGGACGAGCATTCCCGGCGTGTTTGCTGCGGGTGATGTCCAGGATTGGACGTATCGACAAGCGGTCACGGCCGCGGGCACAGGTTGCATGGCGGCACTCGATGCCGAACGATTCATCCAGCAGGAAGGCTCGCACTGAGCTAGGACATTTCACTCTGGTTTGTTGACCGGTAGAGCGCTTCGCGCTCAACCTTAGTCAGGAAAACTGTCGACAAGCGCTTCGCGCTTTCGCCAGTTTCCCTCTACCCGTTTGTCGCCCGGTTGAGCACTTCGCGCTCAACCTTAGTCAGGAAAACTGTCGACAAGCGCTTCGCGCTTTCGCCAGTTTCCCTCTACCCAGTTGACGATGGGGCTGCCGCCCCAAACCCCGCCGGATGAGAGCGCTTGTCGGCCGGTTGAACGCGCAGCGTTCAAGCTGTTGCAATTCAAGCTGTTGCAATTCAAGTGATTCGACATGAGTGACGAACTGATTTCGCCAGCCGAAGCCCGTAACGAGCTGTTCGAGCTATCGACATCGGTGCGCGCGCTTCTGGATTGGTACGACATGACGGGCGTGACGGGCGTGCCCGCCGGTGTGTTCGATCCCGAGCCAACGTCGATGCCGATGCCGATGCCGATGACGACGCGTGCGGCGACGCCTGCGCCTGCGCCGTCGTCGGGCGCAGCGGGTACGGTTTCACGTGACGCACCTGCGCGTTCCGCGGAAAACTCGTTTGAGCCGCAAGCACCTCGTGAAGTGCCGGCACGTTTGGCGGTCGCATCGTTTGAGCAGCAACGACCTCCGACGGTGACGTTGCAGGCGCCTCAGTCGGCGACGCGCGCGCCGATGGTTCGAGTTGAAGCACTCACGTCGACGGAGCGTATGGGGCGGCTGTCGGTGTTGGCGACGGAGGTTGCGGCGTGTCAGAAGTGCGTGCTTGCGGAGACGCGAACGCAGACGGTGTTTTCACGGGGCAATCCGTTTGCGGAGTTGTGCTTCATCGGCGAGGGACGTGGGGCGGACGAGGATCGTTTGGGCGAGCCGTTCGTGGGCGCAGCGGGGCAGTTGCTCGACAAGATGATTGCGGCGATGGGATACGGTCGGGACGAGGTGTACATTTGCAACATTGTGAAGTGCAGGCCGCCGAACAATCGCAAGCCTGAGCCCGTGGAGATTGCCGCTTGTAAATCATACTTGGTGCAGCAGGTCCAGTTATGCAAGCCTAAGTACATCGTAGCGTTAGGGACGACGGCGATCCAGGGGTTGCTTAATACAACGGAGGGAATCACGAAGCTTCGGGGGAAGTGGAAGAACTATCAAGGGATTCCGGTGATGCCGACGTACCATCCTTCGTATCTTGTGCGGATGGAATCGAAGAATAAAGAGCAATGGATGGATTTGAGAAAACAAGTATGGGAGGACTTGAAACAAGTGATGGTGAGTCTCGGGAAGACGCCGCCGCCGCGCAAACCGGGTCCGAGCACGGCCTGATTTTCGTATTGCGGGTTGTGGGTATTGTCTTGGCGTTATCGCCGATATTGGCGACGTTGTTGAAACCGATTTTGCCTTCGGCGGTGGGGGAAGTTATTTACGTATTGTTTTCGCCGGTATGTCACAACCGGCCATCGCGGACACTACAATGGTTTCACGAATGGATGCCATTGTGCAGTCGATGTTTCGGGATATTTATTGGGTTTGGCACGGCGGGAGTATTTCCGAAGCCGCGGTGGGGGATTGGCGCGTGCCTATTTTATGGGTTTGTCGCGAGTGTCTTGATGGTGGCGGATGTGATTACGCAGGATTTAGGAATGCATCCGATATGGCATTCGTTGCGGATATTGACGGGGGTGGTATGGGGGCATATTTGCGGATTGGGGATATTGGCGGTGGGGAGGTGGGTCGGGAGACGCGTAGGTTGAGATGGAAGTGGACTCGGCTGTTTCCTAGCGCTAGAATCGAAAATGTCTGGTCGTTATTGTCGATCAGTGCTAGGAGATACGCATGCGGACCAAAGAAGAAGTTGCCCTGGATCTAGCTGATTGGCACTTTCAGATGGACCCAAGCATTCAGGAGATCTACATCATTCCGTCAAACTTGGAGGGTGAGGAGGACGATCCGATCAACTTGCTTGAAGTCGATGTACAGGCTGTTGAGACTGGGCACGTGGATGCGTTTCGATTCAATCCTGCAGGTGATATCACCTATCCAAGTGTGGTGGCGCTAATTACTCCTTACGAGCTGGAACAGATTAGGCATAGCGCTTTGGAATTGCCACCAGGGTGGAGTTTAGAAAAAGCAAAAAGAATTGCTCGGCCGAGTGAAACCTTCACTTCATCCAGCAATGCCGGAGAAATCGGCAAATGAGTGTGCGATCCAAAACCGGAGGTACGGAATTCGAGGGACCTCGCAAATCGACGAAGTACCAAGTCGATGCGGTGAGTGATACATCTGTAAAAATTGACCCCTTGGGTTCTTCCGTTGGGTCGCTGGAGCTTCCGACGAACCTATTTCGAATTCGACCGCGCAAGGGTCATATCGTTAAACTAGATGTTGTCGTGGAAGATCCCTATACTCGAACGGATTGGGCGAGCGCATTTGCAGAGCAGGGTTCGTCGGATCTCTTGGTCTATGAAATTTTAAGCGAAGCTAACGTTCCGTCCTGTCATCGCTTGCACTACTTGCAAATGGCAACAGAAAAAATTGCGAAAGCCTATCAAGTTGCAGGAGGGCACTGGTCCCCAAGAAAGAAAAGCCACTCCGTCGCTGTTGAATTCGTCAAGCTTTACTATAACTCACCGTCGATGAAAAAGCAGTACGACCATAATCGTGAACAATTCACGATACTTCGGGGTGAAATGATGATTCTCGCTGAGAAGATCCAGAAACTTGCTCCGGCTGTCGATGATGAGAACGTGCCCGAAAACGTTGAATACCCATGGGCAACGTCTGAAAGACTCGAAGTGCCGTGCAAACACAAATTTCCCATCGAGGATTTGCCGGAACGACAAATCAACGCATTCGTTCAGATGCTGAAAGACGTTGCAGGGGAAAAACTTCAGCACCCGTCATGAGGTTGTGCATTTACAAATGCGTATCTACGGAAGCGGACGATGGACATCTCAGTAACGGCATTTCGAGCGAACTGTTTGGAGCTGATTCGTCGCGTGGAAGCCGGAGGTGAAGCGATCGACATCAAACGTCGAGGCCGGGTCGTTGCTCGCTTGTCGCCTCCACCGCCACCTGCCGAGCCTTCAAAAAAGCCATGGGAACGCCTTCGAGGCACTGGCGAATTGTTGGCGAAACCCGGCGAATCCGTTCTTTTGCACGAAGAGTTCGACACGCCTCGATGATTGCTTCACTTCCCCAAGACAACCGTTCTGCCCGCTACTGGCGAATCCGCCAACAACACCAACGTCTCGATCTTCTTCTTCTCGCTCTTGTCGTCCGCCACTTTTAACGTACCCGCCAAGTTGTACGCCATTTCCCACCCAATCGCATCGTCGGACGAGAAAAACGCATACGACGAATCACACGCCGCCAAATCTTTTTTGATGATGTCCGCCGTATTCGACAAGTCCGGCCCAGCCAAACCTTTGCGTTGTTTCTTCCCCAAACCTCCCTTGAGCGGCCAAACCGCCGTCGACAAATCCTTCAGCACACTCACCGTCACCGAACACCCCGGCGGCGACGATACCTTGCTCGGAGGCACCACCATCAATTCTTTCGGTACGTCATCGCGACCATCCGTCTTCAGAAGCACTTTTGTCGCGCCCGCTTTGCCAAGTGCATCCACAAGCGCCGCCACATGAGGCGTAGCCGCTCGTTTTTCCGCGATCACCGTCACCGGTTCGTCCGCCTTGATCGGGAAATCTTTGATCACCGTCGCCATCTTCTCGCGCCAGTTCTCCTGCTTCACATCAATGCGCGTGATGCCCAAGGAAAGACCCATCGAGTCGACAATGAGCGCGGGCACGGCCTTCGGCTTTGGCGGCTCTTTGGGAGCTGTCGCGCTGGGCGCAGCACTCACCGCTGCGGTCGGCTTGTCGGAAGACTTGCCTTCGTCGCAGCTCATCGTCGTGGACGCGAGGGCAAGCACGAGGCAAAACACGAGGACGGACGAGGCGAGAGAATCGAAGCGAGAAACGAACATGGGGCGCATTGTACCCAATCCGGTCCAGAATGAGAAAAGAATGGCACGCATGACTTGCAGTTTGCCGCGCCGCTTGCGATCGTTCGCTCATGACTTCACCTCTCGTGGCGCGAATCCAAGCTCGAAAGCACGAAAACCGCCTGGCGGTCGAGGATGATCACGAAGCGCGTTCCTTCGCGGATGTGTGGGACGGCGCGCTTCGGGCTCGTGCCGCGCTGCTCGAGGGTCAACCGTCGCTCGATGGCCAGGTCGTCGCTCTTTTCGCGTCGCCAGGAGCGCGGTGGCTCGAAGCGTTTGTGGGGATTCTTCTCGCGGGTGGTGTGGTGCTGCCGCTTTCGCCGCAGTATCCAGCGTCCGAGCTCGTTTGGTTTGGCCAGGATGCACACGCGACGATCGTGATCGTTTCGGACGATTTGCACGAGCGAGCGGCATTGCTCTGTGAAGGTCGTCGCGTCGTGCGTATGGGTTCGCTTCGAGAAACCATGACGTATTTGGACGAGGTTTCTCCGCGCGAGGCTGAAGACATTGCGCTGCTCTTGTATACGAGTGGCACGACGGGCAAACCCAAAGGCGCGATGATTACGCATGCCAATGTGGCCGTGCAAGCGGAGCTTTTGGGCGAAGCATGGAAATGGCAAACGACGGATCTTTTGTTACATGCTTTGCCGCTGCATCATTTGCATGGCCTGGGCATTTCGCTGATGACGTCCGTTTTGTCGGGCGGAGCGACGCGAATGCTTTCCAAATTTGATGCGCGACGAGTATGGGAAGCCTTTGCAAGTGAGAATGCGCCGACGACGTGGATGGCTGTTCCGACGATGTACCAAAAATTGTTCGAAGCTTTTGATTTGGCTGACGAAACAACGCGTGAACGCTGGGCTGCAGGGGCGAAACGATTACGTTTGGCGACGAGTGGTTCGGCGGCATTGCCGGTGAAGCTGGCGGAACGTTGGCGATCGATTACGGGCTGGGTGCCACTGGAAAGGTTTGGCATGACGGAAATTGGCGTTGGCGCGTCGAATCCGATCGAGCCTTCGGGACGTCGTCCAGGTTCGGTGGGTTTGCCATTACGGACCGTGGAGAGCCGTATCGTGGATGAATTGGGCAACGATTTGGAAAACGGTCCGGGTGAATTATGGATTCGGGGGCCGAGCGTATTCAAGG
>JANORL010000258.1:0-3355 GCA_031415295.1 Polyangiaceae bacterium
GATCGATGTGTTCCAAAAGGACGTCGTCAAACGGATGGGTTTGCGCGAAACGATGACGTTTACCGAGCAAGCCATGAAGCTGATGCTTTTTGGGTATTTGTCGCAATGCGGCGCGTTTTACTTGATGACGGAAAAAGAAGCCTCGCAAGGGTATTGCGATTTGTTGCTTGGCGTGCGCAGTCCTGGATCGGCGGCAAAGTACGCGTGGATCATCGAAGCGAAATACGTCGAGTCAAAGGCAACGAAAGCAGCGATTGGCAAGATGGTCGAACAAGGTTACAAGCAAATCGATAAATATGCCGCCGACAAGGACCTCGTTGCCATGCTGACGCTGGGTCGAGAATTAAAAGGCGGCGTCTTGGTGTTCGTCGGGATAAAAGACGTGTTGTTCAAGCCATGGCCAAGGTCAACGACGACGAAGACGAAGGTCGACGAACCCGTGGCAAAAAAGAAGAATGCGACGGCAAGTACGGGGAAAAAGCGCGCGAAGAAGTAGCGTTAGCAGCGTCGTTTAGGCTGTGGAGCAGGTTCGCATCGAGCGTTTACGCCACATCGCCGCCAATCCAAGCGCGATACCATCCAAAACCCGTTTGGCTCGGTCGATTCGCCTGAATAGGTACACGCACATCCGCGCGGGCCTGGATGCACCGTGTCACATCACGGTCCGAAGCTTCTGGTTGGCGAGATCGAGGTCTTTCAAGTCCATCGTCATGGGGTTCCTCCGAAACTGCTCCACGTGCTGATCCTCTAACGCGTCCGACTCCTCACTAGATTGCTGCCTTGGCAAGAGCGTGCACGGGCGGCTGCTTCGATTGCAACAATCTTCGTTTCAGCACCCCACGAGCCGCACGCGTTTGCCCGCGTGATCGATTTCCTTGACGAACAGCTTCTCTTGCCAAGGCGTCTCTTTGCGCAAATCGAACATCACCAGCCAGCCTTCGGATAACCCGAGTCGGTCGAGATAATCGGTTACTTGACCAAGCGCTCGCGATTCTGTTTCCGTGTCACGCCGTAGTTTCACTTCGATTGCGTGCCGATCTTGTTGCCAAAAAATAACGATATCGAGCGCCTTGCGACCCAGCCCATATTCCCGATGGATGCGCCCGCCGCCATTGACGATCCTTTGCAAAAACGCCATCAGCATCAAATGCGGACCGGATTCTCGATACGCAAACCCTTCCGCCGCAAGATGCCCGTCTTCGCGCCAGAACTGCTGCCAATCGACCATAAGTTTCGCCATGTCGAGCGACCCGTCGGGCCGAACGTACCACGCAGGCTCATTCGCAATTTGCGTTTGCCGTACATACGACAGCGCCCTGGGAATGACTTCGCGATAAATAGGATTTGCAATCTCCCAACGTCCACGAATCAACCGGATCAGGCCCAAGCCTGCGACATACGAAAAATCGTCATTCAGGACATCGGCGCCAGTTTGATCGCCGACGAGCATCGGATCCAGAATGTTACGCACTCGGTCTTCCCGCAATCGAGCCATCAGTGAGTCGATATGCGTACGCCTTTCAACAATGATCGTTTCTTTCGCCGCATCCACGTGGTCGACTGTAATGGCCATGTTGCGGTCTTTCACGTCCCGCCGAATGATTTGATCCGCCATTGCATTCGTGAGCCATGGATGACCCTGACCAAGTTCGTAGATCCTGGCAATGGCTTCGGCCTCGAAACGTTGCCCGGTCTTCGTCGTGTGCTGCTGGATCAATTCGCCGACTTCAGGCTCGGTAAACGGTCCAATGGTCATCGCTTCCGCGGTGATGTTGAAGGGCGAACTGGTACCGAGCCACGAAAGGGCGCGTCGATCTTCTTCGCGTAATGCGTAATCACGCACGTGACGCTGTCCAATGAGCGCAATGCTCGCGGGAAAGGGAGTCCGACGACGATCGAGGTACCCATCGCGAAGCTGCGTGAGAAACGAAACCATTGTCTCGCCAACAAGACCATCGACTTCATCGAAAAGAATCACCCACGGACGGTCACTTTGGCCAGCGATAAACGTGAGGTAATTGCCCAAGGCACTGGCAGGATCTCGCAAAAGCTCCTCGATATCGGGCCGCTTTATATCCGGTTGGTCGCGAGCGCAAATATGGTCGAGCTTGCCCAGCACCGTTCGAAACGCCTTGACTGGGTCGGGTTGCTCGCGCGCCTTCTCGAGGTCCACCCAGATTGCCCGCCAGGCACCGGTCTTGTTGAGATGGTCCCTGAGCCACATGCCGCTCGTCGTTTTGCCCGTTTGCCGACCCGCCGTGAACGTGAAGAACTTGCGATCTTCGATGAGTTCCATGACGTCACCGAGTCGTCGCTCGGGTGGAAGCATGTAGTGTTCATCGGCAAAACAAGGGCCGGCAGTGTTGAACGAGAGGCGCATGGCGCGACTATACATGCTCGCAGGACGAAGTGCGAGACAAACAGCGACGTCACGGAAAAAGGAATGCCGTAACCGGTCCCGAGCGACAACTGGAAGCCCTCGCAAGCTCTCCGCCAAAAGGCAAGTTTTCGACACTGTTCAATCCCGACCACGTGGCGAAGCCTTACGAGAAACACACATCCGAAAAATTGTCTTGCCTTCGATCCGCATCAGAGCGAACATCCGCACGCGTCGTCAAAAACGGGACTCGATCCGTAGAATCGAGAATTGAATTTGCAATGCAATTGCCGGACATCGATGCGGGAAGCGACACGTACTTGAAATTCACCGACCACTTTGCTGGTGCGGTCGAAGGCTCGTCGGATGCGGAAATCATCAGTGACGAACAACGCCAGGCCGTGGTCGAAACCGGCCTGATCGTTTCGACGGCCGCAGCAGCATTGCGAGGCTGTATCGTAACGCGAGTTGCGGCGGAACGCGAAGCGACGAAATTGCGGGCACGTTTCGGCATTCGCGACATCGTGCTCGACAAGCGGGTCATGGCCACGAACGACGCCGTATTGAATGGTCCGGCCATGCGCGATCGGACGCATCCGGTTTTTCGAGCCGTTTTTCAAGATGGTACCGCGGGCGACGTCACCGACGCCAAAATGCGCGAAGAACCGGAAGTGGTCGTGCGTTTGCGCGACAGGTTCGCCAGCATTGCAGAATTCGACGGCAAAGAGCGAATCAAAGCGGATCTCGACATTGCATTGTCGAAAAGTCTGTCCACCCTCGCGTCGCTCGACAATGCGGAATCGGCGGAGCACCAAGCTGGCGATGGGGAATTGCAGGCACGCCTCGCCGTTCGCGTCGCGCTAGGTGGCTGGTGTCAAACTGCTGCGCACCCGAAATCGTCGGTCGACATCGCTCGAAATCCAGGAGGATTCCTCGCTCCGTCGCCCTAGCTTTCGGGCGCTCGCGACGTTTGACACC
>JANORL010000259.1:0-2516 GCA_031415295.1 Polyangiaceae bacterium
GTCGCGAAGTCCCGCAGTAGTACTAATGTATTGAGCGGAGCCGTAAATGCGCGGGTTCCGGACTTCTGCTCGGCAATGATATTTTCCTGGTTACAACGGTCATTGGACTCCGCAATGACTTGCTCCATGCTCATGTCCCAGTCATTGGTTATGTAGAAAAAGTACCGGGTGCGATAACCGAGCGTATGTTGCCCCTTTTCCTCGACTATCGTTTTTGCAAGGACGATAATGCGGTACGCGCGATTCGTCGTTCCGGGTTGATAATCGAACTCGGCGATCTCTTCCTCTTCGACCTTGAGGTTCAAATACTCACGCCGGCGAATGATCTCCTCTTTCACGCGCGGCTGCTTTTTACGTGTATTCAATGCTTCTTCGGCCTTGCGCAGCAGGGCCTGATACTCGTCCTCGTCAATACCGCTCGCTTCTTTGAGCATGTTTTTTCTCGCGTCATAACCGAAAACGAAGCGAACACCTTCGTTATCCAATTCATCCAAGTCTTTCCCTGATGCGATTCGAGTGTCACCGCGAACAAGAATGTCGGTGAACCCAGCGCGACGGCAGAGCGTTATGGCCCGCTTGACATAATCTAAAGCGCCCTCTCCGGATGGCCGATTTCCGCTGCGGTTTACGATAAACAGTGTTTCTTTCGTATTTGCCAACGTAACGACGATTGGATGATAGCCCCATTCGCCATTATAGGCAAGATCCATCGCCTGCTTGCATTCACCGTGGGTTGACACAATGGTACTGTCGACGTCGAGTCGCGCCGTTTCCTCGAAGAATGAGCGCGGCTGTTGCTGCCACATGTTAAGCCGAGTTTCGTTGAAGATATCCATTAATTGGTGTATGGAATCGGAATCGAACCGGCGGCAAAAATCCCCCTCGGTTGTCGGGTCCGGATATCGCGCGAGCATTGATCGCATCCAAAAATGCTGAATCATTGCGCCGCACTTCGATATCATCGAGCGTCTTGCCGCCACACGTCACGTTGTACGTGATATTCATGATGTGGTCGGACTCGCGATATGGGTGATGGCGTTTCAATATGCGAAGCTGCTTATCAACGGCATTCACGAGTCCCACTCTCTGCGCAAGCTGATGAATTGCACCAATGCCTCCGCATGTAATGGCCTGCGTACGATTCGACACTTCGTAATGAACCTTCTCGGCGCCGAATTCGGGACCTTTTTCGCCCATGCGGGCTGCAGTGATGACGCGTCGGCAAGCTGCAAGCTGAACCCGATCGACCCCACGAAATACGTTATTGTTGGGTTTTGGGACAATGCATCATGCACCGGTGAGCCGATCGCGCAGAACGCCTTCCCCATCGACGACTCCGGCGGATGCTATTGCTGGCCAGGGCACTCGGGAGAGAATTCGGCGCAGCATTTCAAATGCGACAAAACGGCAGGCTTGTTCTCTTACGATCAGTCCACGAACCTCGTGTGTGGCTCGTCCGGGGGCGCGCATAAAGAGTCTTCGACGACCGAATGCAGGCCCGACATACCACCAACCTTGCATTCGAAGGTGATGGAACTCAGCGCGTGTCCCTGATCGCGGCGTATCACGTCGTGTCTGCGTTCATTGCTGGCCCCACCAACGGAGAGTTTTGCGCACGACAACAGCTCGTTAGAGACAAGGGGCATCGCGATGGGCGACGCCCCCGGACTCAAGATTGAACGTTATCGCGATTGTTTTGCATTGCGGCGGCGCATGGCGAGCAAGCCGAAAGCAAACAGGCCGATGGTGGCGTAAGAGGACGTGGTCGAGGACGAACCGGTGGTGCAATCGCAGCCTCCACCAGCGGGAGTGACTGGCACCGAGGTTTCGCCATTGCCACCAGCTCCGGCAGAACCACCGCTGCCACCTTGATTCATGCACGCACCGCCGAGGCATTTGCCATTGGTGCATGATGTGCCGTCGGTTGCATTCATGTCTGCGGGGCAATCATTCAATTCGCCGTCACACGCTTCGACGACATCGCAATCGCCCGCGGCTGCCCGGCATTCCGTACCGGCCGCAATCTTCGTATCTGCGGGGCATGCGTCCGCCGCGCCGTCGCAGCTTTCCGCTGCATCGCACGCTCCGGCCGCTGCCCGGCATTCCGTACCGGCAACAATCTTCGTGTCCGTTGGACACGCTGCCACCGAACCGGTGCACGTTTCCGCGACATCGCACGCTCCAGCCGCCGCTCGACACGACGTTCCCGCCGCGACAAACCCGTCCGTGGGACATGTCGTCGCCGTGCCATTGCACGTTTCCGCTGCATCGCACACCCCTGCCGATGCACGACACGGCGTTCCGTTTGTCACGACGCCATCTGCCGGACAATTGTTCGTTGCACCGTCACATGCTTCGGCCACGTCGCAAGGACCCGCCGCCGCTCGTCACGACGTTCCCGCAGCAACAATCCAGTCCGTTGGACAAGAAGACGCCGACCCAGTGCACGTTTCCGATGAATCACTATCGACTGGGTAGGAAAGACTGTGGAAAGAGTTTTTCAAGACGCATTAAGC
>JANORL010000260.1:0-10735 GCA_031415295.1 Polyangiaceae bacterium
AATAACCGACGCCGCAACTTCGAGATTTCCACACAAAAGATAGCCTGCTCGGGTGGCACAGCGTTCAACAGATGCGGCCCATCGGGCTAGGTCCGGACGAACCTGCGCGGCTTCGAATTCCGTTACAGCTTTCCGAATCGCGACGAGGTGTTGGGGCTGGATGTGTTGTTCGAAGAGCGACTTGTGAACGTCGACGATCTCCTGGACCTTTTGCGGAATCGCTCGATCTGGCAAGGCGATGGCAAGTGCCGTGACGAAACACGCGGTGAGTTCCTCGAGCGACGGATAGAACAGAAGCAATCGATGCACATCGATGTGGTAGGCGAGATGCCGGCCGACGAAAAACGCGAGCTCTTGCAACGTACGTCCACGTAAGGCGTGCGTACCTGCAAGTACGGTTGGTTCTTCAGCGGGTATCGCGACGAGACCAACGGGAGCATCTTCGCGGACGTAGATCGCTGGGATTTCCATGCCGAGGAAGTGACTGCCCCACGCGAGCGAACGGACAGCAGACACGGTGCTCTTCAACGCATCTTGGCGCGTAGCGGGATCGAACGATGGCAACGTGCCTTCGGCGATCAATGTACCGAGTCGAGCTTCGATGGCGGCGGGCGCGATTGCGATGAGCACTGCCTCGGTGGGTTTGTCTCGCTCTTCATCGCGCAGCAGCTCCCAGCTTTCTGGAACGATGGCTGTCTTGAAGGGTGGATTGCCCTTCGGCTTGTGTTCGTCGAACAGGAATTTTTCACGCGCTTCGGCAGCGCTGCGAAGAAGCGTCACGGCAGCAGCGGCAACAGCCACGTCGGGTTGACTGACCTTCTGCGCAGCGTCGAAAAGACCGTGGAACGTTTCGATGCGGTTGGGCTTGAGACGAGCAGCGTGTCGCAAGTGCGCGAGTGCAGGTTCGTAACGCCCGAGTGTTCGCGCGAGTTCGACCACCGTGAGATGTCCGTCGTGGTCATCGGGACGTTCGTCCATGGCGCGCTCGAAGTAGGCCAATGCAACGATCGGGTCTTCGAGATGATCACGGAAAAGAATACCGAGGCGGGTACAGATGGACCATGCCGCGCGACGACGTCGATCGCCGGACTTGAGTTTGTCAAGGCGCGATAAGGCGCGACGATAAACTGCTTCGAGACGACTCCACTCCTGGCGGTCGGCGAAAATTTTCTCGAGCGCGTCGATCGGTCCCGACAAACTCGGATCGTTGTCGATGGCGAGTTCATACGTTTCGATCGCGGGGGCTTCGAGACTCACCTGCATGCAGTACGCGGCGAGTTCTGCGAAGACAGTGGCGCGATCGCGTCCCGCGGGAGTGAGTCCAGCGATCTGCCGACGAACCTCGATGGCCTTCGTGGGTTCCTTGGCGTTCTCGTACAAGCGACGAAGTTTGCCGAGCAGGGTGAGATCGTCTTCGCGAATGTCGCGAGCGCGTTCGAATGCCGAACGTGCACGAACGGGATCGGAACCGACGCCTTCCCAGCGATCGCCAAACTCGACGAGCCGTGTGAAGCGTTCACGAGGTTCGACGATCGTGACCAGCAGACGTTCCTCGGCAACGTGTACGGCCTTGAAGTCCTTCTCGCTTACGTTGAGTACGACAAGCGCTTCAAGTGCAGGGCCGTAATCGGGACGGAGTGTGAGCGCTTTGTCGAGGTTGCTGATCGCCTCTTTGCGTTTCTCTTGCGACCACTTTGCCGTGGCGAGACGCACGTAAAGTTCTGCGCGTTCTTCCGCGTGCGCAGTGCCCAGGAAACCGAGCGCCTTGCGGTACTCGGTGAGTGCAGCTTCGTGATCCTTTGAGGCCAAAAGATCATCGCCAAGATCTCGGTGATGCACCGCGGGTGGTTTCGATGGTGCCGGCGGTGGTGGTGGCGGTGGTGGTGGCGGCGGTGGCGGCTCGGATTTCGGCGCCGGCTCGCGCACTGGTTCGGGCGCGCGTTGCAGCGCGATTTGCGGCACGCGTTGCGGAGCAGGTTCCGGTGCGGGTTGTGGTGCGACGGAGACAGGAAACTCAATCGAGATCGGAGCGATGGACGACGCGACAGGTTCGTCCACGACCAAAGGACTATGTGCAGTGATTGGACTGACGGACGGCGGTAGACGTTCCGAACGCGTAACAATCGGCACAAGGCCTGGCGCGTGCGTGTGCTGCGCAGAGAGCGGCTGTGGAGGGAGAAGCATGCCATCGCGTGGCGTCGTGGGTCCTGCCGCAATGGATGGTGCGGACCACGTGCTCTGCGGTGCAAACGCGCCTGTGCCGACGGCGGGCACAGGAACCGATCGCAACGTCTCGACGGGTTCGCGGTCGACGAGTTGTGCGTCCTGAAGACCAACATCGGTGGCGATGGGCGTGTTGTAGAGGGCTGGATCAAGCGGCGGAGGAGCAACGTCTTCGACGTGAATCAGTTGCGACAGGGGCCTACCGAGTCCAGCGAGAATCGCTTCGGCCGCTTCGGACTCGAGTGTCACTTCGTCGAGTCGTTCACCGTTGGCGATAGCTTCGGCCCAACCGGCTGCTCCGTCGACCATCGGTCCATCGTCGAGATCGACGACGGCACGAGGATCCCTGGGCAGCGGAATGAGCGCGAAGGGAGTCCATCCTCGGGCGTGCGCAAAACAAGGCACGCGACCGACGAGATCATCCTTTACGCGTTCGAAGAGCGTTCGTGCGAGCAACCCGAACTGCGCATCGGATTCGTCGAGTGCTGCAATGAGAGCGCCGGTGAACGGTGACGCGTGTGTCTCGACGCGTTGATCCAAAGGACGTGCTGCAATCAGCAACTCGATGCCGCTCCGCGCAGGTCCAACGGATTCCTTTGCAGCACCAACGACCGTTGCACTACGAAACGGATCGTTCGGCGCAGGGGCATGACGACATTCGAGAATGAAGAGGATCGGACCGGGTACGTGATCCTGAAAAACCGCGACGACATCGGCGAGTGCATCACCGGTTGTTGGATTGGATGGATCGAGACAGAGAAAAAATTCGTTGTCGACAGAGAGTGCAACGGGACTCGATGCATAGAAGACGACTTCGTCTCCAGACCCGAGTCGACGTGAGGCGAGCAGCGCATCGAGCTGCTCCGCCAGGTCGACGGAGGGATCGATGTTGGCCACCTGAAAGGCCGTATCGGGCAGCAAAAGACGAGCACGAAGCACGTCACCATCGAGCGCACCTGGTGGAGCGCGCATGGCCATTAAAGGCGAAGGCGTCGCGACAATTGCCAAACGCATCAGGCTGTTGTTCCCCGGCCGCGGGCCATCATTCGAGTGCTCGAATCTAACAGGCATCGCGGGCAAAACGAGCGTTGAAAACGGAGCCGGGTACGTCGCAGTCGTTCAGTAGTTCGACTCGCCCGGACATCGGAGGCGTTTGACGAGTTCAGTCCCATTCGCGGGACGTTGCTCATCTGGCCCCACACAAGCATCGGCCAACGAGCGCCAATGGGCAAAGTCTTCCCCTGACCAATCTGACTGAACAAGACGATGCAGCACGTCTTCGACGACGCGACCAAAGCCGTAGACATCGTCCCGAGGGTCAGTGGAGCGTCCAGCGATGCGTTCAGGCGACATATACCCAGCACTGCCTCCGATGTAGGGCGCACCGGCGGGACGCGCGATTCCAAAATCGCCCAGAACAGGATCACTCGAATCACGAAGAAGAACGTTGGCGGGTTTGACATCGGCATGGACCGTGCCCGCTTCATGCAGTCGCGCCAAGGTTTGTCCAAGAGGAACAGCCCAACGTTCTATAGGAAGGAGAAGCGATGCTTCTCCACGTGTGAGCAAGTCCCGCACCGAACCTCGAGCGATCCATTCGAGCGACACCCAGCCATCTTCGGGATGAGCATCCAACACGCGAATCACGCCGGGACCTCGATGCTGAATCGCCATACGTGCTTCGCGCTCGAGGTGCTCTCGGTCTCTGCCGCGCTGGTGGTAGACCTTGAATGCAATCCGCTGCCCGAGCAATTCGTCTTCGGCTTCATAAACCGCGCCAGCGCCACCACGCGCGACCTCGCGCAACAAACGATAGGGTGCGCGTGCGCCGGCATCTGTGACGACTGTCGCTTCATCGAGTCGTCCCTTCGGTACAGGAGCAGAGCCCACTGCAGCGCGCCAACGTGCATGCCGTTCTCGTGCACCAGGCGTGTCGAAGTTCCATGCGAGCACACGTTCAATGGTGCTGATCGCACGCGGTACATGACCGAGCGACGCATGGAGATCTGCGGCGAGCATCAGCGCGGCGGTGCTGAAAGCGCCACGAAGTGCGTCGAGTGCGCCACGTTCGTCACCACGTGATGCGAGGATATCGGCACTCGCGATGCGTACCGACTCTGGGACGATCCGATCGGCGCTCGCAGCGAGAACACGGGCAACGGCCTGCGCTTCGTCCACCGTGCCCCGCAACTTGCGCAGAAGCATCACCGCTTCGACTTCGGTCGGGCCATCTGCCAATCCGATACGTGCGAGGCGAAGAATTTCTGGAGGGTCGCCTTCGGCTTCGGGGTTTGGCACAGCTGCAACTTCGGGCGGCGCTTCGTCCTGTTCAGCATCGATCGCGGGGTCTGGCGCAGGTTCTTTGTCCCCGAAGAAGCGATCGCGAAGACGACGCCAAACACTCATCGCGCCGCTCCACGGATTGCATCGTTCGTTGGGTCCAACGCGACACGAAACACGATGGGACCACCTCGCGATGCGCGAATTTCATCGCCCTGACAAAGCTCGACTTCGGCGGCGAGTTCGAGGTCGCCAAGAATGGGACGTGGGATTCCATCAGGGGCGCGCAGAACGACGAACGCTTCATTGCCACAGACGACACGATCGACGTGCCAATCATTGATGATGAGAGCACCGAGCGGCACGATCCACGGCGTGTTCGCGATATTGATGACGACGCCATCCGGTGCGAGCTCCTGGACAAACCCTGACGTGGGTTCGATCGTGCAGGGCACTTCGCCGCCAAGTTCGAGTCGGACGCCATTACGCACAGGGATAGGACCACTGATGCGTGCGCCGGCAAGCATCGTGCCGTTGCGGGTATCGAGATCGCAAACGACGATGTCTGCATCGTCGCGACGAACTGCGATGTGTACGCGGCTGATGGCCCGCATGCCTACGACGATCGTGGCGTCGCCACGCCCGACGGTGACTTCGTTGCCAAATGCGCAGTGCACGATCTGCCCCTGAACTTCGAGACGAACCGTAGGAGCCGTGAGCAGTCGTGTTTGGATCGTGCGCACAGTGTCACGCAGCGTTTCGTCGTCTTCTTCGGCAAGTGCCGCTCGTGCTGTATCGAGTGCCGCGCGTCGTTCGGCCATGCGATCGAGATCGGTCACGCGGTGGCGTGCGTCCGTGACCGCGCGAGCTTTGCGAGATTCGGTGTTGGACGCTTTGAGACGTTCTTCTAGCTGCTCGATGGCACCCATCTCCGTCAGCATGCGGACTTCTGCTTCGGAGTCACCGGCGAGGATGTATGCCTCGGCGGCTTGTTCGAGCAGCCCGGCATCTTCGAGCTCACGGGCGACACGCGCGACTTCGCTACGCATGGGCGAGCCTTGTCGAGATCGTACGAGATCGAAAGAAATGAGTGCTTTGCGGCCGCGAGCATCCTTGCGCAAAGCCTCGTCCTTTGCTGTCCGCGCCGCGCTATCGCAAAATGCGATGCGTTGTTCAGGCAAACGTTCAGCGTCGGCACGGAGAAGGAGAACGCGGGCAGCCTCGTCGGGCAAACCGGCCTCCATGTAAAGAGCGACTGCTTCGGCGAGTTGACCGGACAGTTCTTTCGCTTGCGCCGTTTTGACACGTCCGCTGCGCGTGAAGCGATCGAAGATGCCCACCGCGGCGGATCCTAGCGCACCGTGCAGATGTCGGGGAGCACCTTGGATGAAGATGCCGTCGTGATTCAAGGGGCCTTACAGCAGCGTTGACTCGGCTTTCTCGCCCGCCGACCATCAGGAGCCAATGTCCACTGCCACCTCCTCCCCAATCAACACCGCTCATGGTCGTCTCGGCGAACTGCTCGTTCGCGAAAAGCTCATCAGCTTGCAACAACTTCGACAGGCGCAAGACGAACAGCGCAAGACGGGAACGCAGCTCAATCAGGTGTTGACGAAGCTCGGCTATCTGTCCGACGAGTCCATCGCCAATTTCCTTGCGACGCAATACGGCATCGCCGTCGTCGATCTGACGGCGAACGAATTCGACGCGGAAATTTTGAAGCTCGTCCCGCGGGAAGTTTGCGAGAAGCAGAAGATCATTCCGGTGGGCAAGAGTGGTTCGTCGCTGGTCGTCGCGATGGCGGACCCGACAAACCTGCATGCAATCGACGACATCAAGTTCCTCACGGGCATGAACATCGAGCCGCGGGTCGCGAGCGAATCCGCGATCATGGCGGCGATCGAAGCCGCGTATGTTGCCACGACGAACTACGACGAGATGCTCGCCGAGTTTGGCGAGGAAAAGATCGAGATCTCGATCGAGGCCGAAGACCTCAACGTCATGGAGCTGGAGAAGCAGGCGGAAGGCGCGCCCGTCGTGCGTCTCGTCAATGCCATCCTGCTCAACTCGATCAAGAAGGGCGCGAGCGACATTCACATCGAGCCCTACGAGAAAAAGCTGCGTGTGCGTTACCGCATCGACGGTGTGCTCATCGAAGAGATGCAGCCGCCGATGAAAATGAAAAACGCCATCGCGAGCCGCCTCAAGATCATGAGCTCGCTCGACATCGCCGAACGCCGTTTGCCGCAAGACGGACGCATCAAGCTCAAGTTGCCCAAGGGCAAGGAGATGGATTTCCGCGTCTCCGTTTGTCCGACGATTTGGGGTGAAAAAATCGTTATGCGTCTCCTCGACAAGGGGAACTTGCAGCTCGACATGACCAAGCTCGGCTTTGACAAGCGACCACTCGATGACTTCCAGTGGGCGATCAATCAGCCGTGGGGCATGACATTGGTCACGGGTCCGACGGGGTCGGGAAAAACCACGACACTCTATTCTGCCCTTTCGGAACTCAACCAGCCCGACACGAACATCTGCACGGCGGAAGACCCGGTCGAATACAACCTGCACGGGATCAATCAAGTGCAGATGCTCGACTCGATCGGTTTGAACTTCGCAGCAGCGCTTCGATCGTTCCTTCGCCAGGATCCGGACATCATCATGGTCGGCGAGGTCCGCGACTTCGAGACCGCAGAAATCGCGGTCAAAGCCGCACTCACGGGACACATGGTGCTTTCGACGCTGCATACCAACGACGCACCTTCGACGATCTCCCGCATGCTCAACATGGGCATCGAGCCGTTCTTGATCACAGCCAGCGTGAACCTCGTTCTGGCGCAACGTTTGGCGCGAAAGAACTGTGCGGATTGCAAAGTGCCGTTCCAACAGGACCCACAGCAACTCAAGGACTTCGGCTTTTCGGACGAGCAGGTAGCGCGCGCCAAACTCATGAAGGGCACGGGTTGCAAGACGTGCAACGGGTCGGGTTACAAGGGTCGTATCGCGCTCTACGAAGTCATGCGTTTTCACGATGCTCTGAAGGACTTGGTGCTTCAGGGTGCATCGACAGCCGAGCTCAAGATCGCGGCAGTCAAGACCGGCATGAATACGCTCCGCATGGCGGGTGTTGAGAAGATTTGCCAAGGCATGACGACGACGGAAGAAGTCGGTCGCTGCACGATGGGAGATTAGACATGAGTGGCGAGACCGCAACGCGAGAGCCTCTTCGGTACACGCTTCAGCAACTGCTGAAAGTGATGGTCGACAAGGGATCCAGCGACATGCACATCACGCGTGGATCGCCGCCCGTGCTGCGCATCGACGGTGCCGTCGTTCCGCTGAAGCTTCCACCGCTCAGCGAAGAGGACACGAAGGAGCTTTGTTACGGGGTCTTGAGTGACGAACAGAAGGCGATTTTCGAGCGCAAGAACGAACTCGATTTTTCCTTTGGGCTCCAAGGATTGTCGCGATTCCGCGCGAACGTCTTCATGCAACGTGGATGCGTTTCGGGCGCATTTCGTCAGATTCCGTTCAAGATTTTGAGCTTCGACGAACTCCACTTGCCCCCGGTCGCTACCGAGATTGCGAACAAGCCTCGTGGCCTGGTGCTGGTGACGGGACCGACGGGTTCAGGGAAGAGCACGACGCTGGCGAGCATCGTCGACAAGATCAATTCAGAGCAGCGGCTGCACATCATGACGATCGAGGATCCGATCGAGTACATGCACAACCACAAGCTGTCCGTCGTGAACCAGCGCGAAGTTGGAGCAGACACGGCGTCGTTCAAGGACGCGCTCAAGTACGTTTTGCGTCAGGACCCAGACGTCGTGCTCGTCGGTGAAATGCGTGATCTCGAAACGATCGAAGCTGCGTTGACGATCGCCGAAACGGGTCACTTGGTCTTCGCGACGTTGCACACGAACAGTGCTGTCACATCGATCAACCGAGTCATCGACGTGTTTCCTGCACATCAACAGTCGCAGGTGCGGGCGCAATTGAGCTTCACGCTGGCGGCCGTCATGAGTCAGCAACTCGTGCCGAAGATCGGTGGAGGTCGGGTGCTTTCGGTGGAGGTGATGGTGCCGAATCCGGCCATCCGAAACCTGATTCGCGAGGACAAACTCCATCAGGTTTATTCGCAGATGCAGGTCGGTCAGCAGGGCACGGGCATGCAGACGATGAACCAGTCGCTGTACGCGCTTTATTCAAAACGCCTCATCACGCTCGACGATTGTTACGGACACGCGGGCGAAATTGACGAATTGCGAGCGATGATCGAAGGGCGCACACCCGTTGCTCGTGGTCGACCGATGAACTCGTGAAAAAGCTTCGAGTTTGTCCTAAGTCCTGAGTTGTTCAGGTGTCGTTCGCCGTAAAACCTGCCTATTTCCCGCTCGTCAAGCCCTTTGCGACAAATGGTTGCAGGAATTTTGACACCCTATCGCCCGTTCAGTAGGGTGGTCGGTGCGATGCAGGGCCTTACCGAGCGCCAACAACAAGTTCTCCACTACATTCGCCAATCCATCACGGACCGCGGTTATCCGCCGACCTTGCGTGAGATTGGTTCCCACATGGGGATTCGCTCAACCAACGGGGTGAACGACCATCTCCGAGCCCTCGAGCGCAAGGGGTACTTGACGCGCGAGGATATGAAAAGTCGTGCACTTCGGCCAAGAGACATGACCGATGGCACGCCAGAATACGCAACCGTTGTTCAGTTACCGTCGCCTCCCCCTGAGGACGACATGGCTGAGATCCCGATTGTCGGACGGATTGCTGCTGGTTTGCCGATCTTGGCAGACGAGCAAATCATCGACACGGTGCGTGTAGATCGAACGCTCATTCGCGGAGGCCGAGAAATTTTCGGTCTCAAGGTGACGGGCGATTCGATGATCGAGGCAGGCATTTTGAATGGCGATTACATTTTCGTGAAACGCCAGCCCACGGCGAATCGCGGAGAGATCGTCGTCGCACTCATCGGCGACGAAGCGACGGTCAAGTACTTCTTTCCCGAGAAGGACTACATCCGCTTTCAGCCTGCCAATTCCAAGATGGCTCCCATCCTCGTACGCGCGTCGGACTTCAAGCCGACGATGCTTCTTGGCACGGTTGTCGGCGTTTTCCGCCGCATCTAACCGTCTCGCCTTTCGCCAGTCTTCCAACGCTGAAGACGACGTTGAATCCCCCCCGCGCAAGAACCTTCCACACGCCCGTTGACGCGATAGGCGCCGACTTGGTAGCGTCCGGCTGGGTTCGGCGTGATGGACTGACCAGGGCGTCGCCCAGAAAGAACGCGATCGTGAAGGCGCACGTGAAGCTGTTCCGAACGGTGGCAGTGCTTGCGAGCACGCTCATTTGCTTGTCGATCAACACCGGTTGCGGTGGCTCGATCTACGCCATCACTTCGAGCGGCGCGGCATCAAAGCTCGAAGCCGCCGAAGCGCTTGGTGCAGAGCGACATGCTCCGTACGAGTATTGGACGGCGAAGGAGCATCTGACCAAAGCGATGGAAGAGGCTTCAACGGCCGATTATGGCGACGCGATCAAATTCGCGGGCATCGCAGAAGACTACGCGGAGAAGGCCATCCTGCTTTCCAAACAGGCGCACGAGGGGTCGGGCCGATGAAACGCACGACAACGAAAACGAACGAAAACGTGGGCAAAAAGCCGGGTCGGATCACTCGCACACTCGGGCTTTCCACTTTCGTCGTCCTGACCATCACGCAAGCATCATGCTCGCAGGTGTCGGTCATGCGCGGCGACATCACAGGCTTGACGAAAGTTGCGGCGCAAGCTGAACGCAACGGTGCGATCCGCTGTGCTCCTCGCGAACTCGCTACGGCCAAGAGTCATCTGACGTTTGCCGAAACGGAACTCGATCAAGGCTTTGTGTTCAAAGCCAAAGCGCATCTCGACATCGCGCGAGCGAATGCAACGGCTGCGTATGACTTGTCTCCGCCGCAGAAGTGCGCCGAACGTGGCTTCGTTGATGACACGCCCCCGCCGCCGCCCCCGCCGCCTCCCCCGCCGCCTCTGCCAGGCGATTGCGATGGCGACGGTCTGCTCGATCCGTTCGATGTGAAGTGTCCGTGCGACGCCGAAACGTACAACGGATACCAGGATGACGATGGTTGTCCGGACGATCCCGATCTCGACGGCGATGGTTTGCCCGACTCGAAGGACACGTGCGTTCTCGTGCCCGAAGACAAGGACGGCTATCTCGACGAAGACG
>JANORL010000261.1:0-2682 GCA_031415295.1 Polyangiaceae bacterium
CCGGCGTCGAGGTCGAACACGACAAGTACGGAATGCACTGCGACGACTTGACCTTCTTTGCCACGCGTTTCAACGATTTTGCCGACTTTGGGCGACGTAATCGTCACGGTGGCTTTGTCCGTCATCACTTCGACCATGGGCTGGTCTTCTTTGACGAACTCGTCTGGGCTCACGAGCCACTTGACGATTTCACCTTCGGTAACCCCTTCGCCAATGTCAGGAAGTTTGAACTCGTAACGTGCCATCTCAATACCTCGCGGTCTCGACGATTGCCGGCAAGATGCGGTGAGCGAGCGGCAAATACTCCATTTCGAGCGTATACGGGAAGGGCGTGTCGTATCCCGTGACGCGTTTGGGTGGAGCCTCCAAATGGAGAAATGCCTTTTCATTGATGAGTGCGACGATTTCTCCGCCCAAGCCGCAACTCTTGGGCGCTTCGTGCACCACGATGACGCGGCCGGTCTTTTTGACGGAGTTGATGATCGTATCGATATCGATGGGCCACAGCGTACGCAAATCGACGATTTCGGTTTCGATACCTTGGGCAGCCGCTTGGTTCGCGGCTTCGAGTGCTTCGTACAGCATTGCGCCCCAAACGATGATGGTCAGGTGTTTGCCTTCGCGAACGATACTCGCTTTGCCGATCGGCACGGTGTAATCACCCTCGGGCACTTCGCCCTTGGCCGCGCGATAAATACGCTTGGGTTCGAAGAACAAAACCGGGTCGGGGTCACGAATGGAGGCGAGAAGCAAACCCTTGGCATCGGCTGGATTCGAGGGACAAACCACTTTGAGACCCGCAACGTGAATGAATAACGATTCGGGATGTTGCGAGTGGTAATGGCCGCCGCGAATACCGCCGCCGACGGGCGTGCGAATGACGAGTTTGGCCGGGTACTCTCCGCCTGATCGATATCGGTATTTGGCCAATTCTGATACGATTTGATCGTAGGCTGGAAAAATGAAATCCGAAAATTGGATTTCGGGTACGGGTACGAGACCATAGAGGGCCATACCGATAGCCGCACCAATGATGCCGCCTTCCGACAGCGGGGTATCGATGACTCGGTCATCGCCGAATTCATCGAAAAGTCCCTGCGTGACGCGAAAAACGCCGCCAACCTTGCCAACATCCTCGCCAAGAACGACAACGCGACTATCTCGCCGCATTTCGAGGCGAAGGGCGTCGTTGATGGCCTGGACCATGTTCATCTGAGGCATCGTGCATTCTCTCCGTGAGACTTCGCTTGCAGACAGATCATTTCAGATTCAGTGGCCGTGGCCTTTGGCCCGAGTCCCTCGGACCAGCTCGTCGCGCTGCTCGACGAGGTGCCAAGGGAGTTCGGCGAATACGTCCTCGAACATGGATTCGAGGGGTGGCGCGGGTGTTTTTTCCGCGATGAGGATGGCGGCTTTGAGTTCGGCATCCAGTTCGGCTTCGAGTTGCGCGTCGGCGGTCGAGGTGAGGGCACCGAGGCGGAGCAAGTATTCACGAATGCGTTGGATGGGCTCGAGACGCCGCCAGACGTCTTGACCAGCTTCAGGACGATACGCTTTGGGGTCGTCGCTGGTCGAGTGCCCGGACAAACGATACGTCATGGCTTCGATGAGCGTGGGACCTTCGCCTCGTGCGGCGCGGGCAATGGCGTCACGGGTGACTTTGACCATTGCGAAGAGATCGTTGCCATCGACGCGAATGCCTGGGATGCCGTACGCAATGCCTTTTTCGGCAAACGTATGACTGGCGGTTTGTCGTTCTGTGGGGACGCTGATGGCCCAGCCATTGTTGCGGCACAAGAAAACGGTGGGGGTTTTGAAGACGCCGGCGAAGTTCATGCCGTTGTGGAATTCGTTTGAGCTCGTTGCGCCGTCGCCGAAGTAAACGAGGGTTGCGAGGTCATCGCGACGAAGTTTGGCGGCCCAGGCAAACCCGACGGCTTGAGTGATCTGCGTACCGATTGGAGAGCTGACCGAGCCAAACTTGCCTTTACGCCAACTGATGTGATCGGGCATCTGCCGACCCTGTACGGGATCGTTTGCATTGCCGAACATGTTGTCGATGTAGCGCTGAAGGGGCATGCCTCGCAAGAGTGCCGCGGCAAACTCGCGGTAACACGGGAAGAGCCAATCGCTCTCGCGCAGAGCGTAGGCGCTGCCGAGAATGCAGGCTTCTTCGCCGAGACAACCGATGTGAAACCCGATCCGACCTTGACGTTGCAAGAGGACGAGTCGTTCATCGAGAAGGCGGGCGCGAAGCATCGCGCGGTAGAGGAAAACCACCTCGTCGACGCGGAGGCCGGGATCGTGTGCAGGATCGAGCGATCCATCATCACGCAGGACTCGGACGACGTCGGGCGCGCGCGCATCTTCGGGATGGCGTGCCGCAGATAGGGTGTCAGTGCTCATGATCGCGCCCGGACCGTAGTCAAAGGACACGCGTATTGCCAGTGGCCAAGCGAGGGGGTTGGCTTTTTACAACACACTGCGTCGAATTGAAGTGGGACGCAGACTCCGATGTTAGGTCGGTCGTCGCCCGGTTTTCGCGCATGCGCGGGAGCCCGAACTCGCTTCGCGAAGTGCAAGGTCGGTCGAAGCCCGGTTTTCGCGCATGCGCGGGACCCCGAACTCGCTTCGCGAAGTGCGAGGTCGGTCGAAGCCCGGTTTTCGCGCATGCGCGGGACC
>JANORL010000262.1:0-3632 GCA_031415295.1 Polyangiaceae bacterium
CTAAGTGCGCTCTTGCGTCTCATGTTCCCAATTGAGCCCGTCGAGCAGATGGCGACGGCACCGAGGGATGCAGGCACATCAAGGAAAAGGGAGGAACAACCTTTGCTCAGGACATGACTGCCGAGGTAAACCTCATGCCTCTACATGCTCACGCTTCAGGCTTTGTTGATTTTGTTCTGCCGCCCAGCGCCATTTCAGCCGAACTTCAACGAATAGCGGCGGCACAAAAGGCTATACGGAAGGTGCGGCGGTGATACGCTGTTTTTATTGTAGATTCGGCGCGCGGAACATCTGGCGTTGTATCACTTCACGACGCTTTTGTGTACGTCGCGAGGTCATCCGCTTCGGTCAGCGCGTTCCCGTATGAAACCTACGATATGCGAACGCTCCTCAACGCCAAACCACCACGTTCTTGGACAGCCCGTCGTCAGTCACCGTCGTGCCGAAGCCGTCGACCAATCTCGGCCTGCACGTCAAGGGAGAGTGAGCGAACGAAATCATCAGGAAGCACGCGCAGCACCTCGACGGGAAACGCTAGAATCTGATGATCGCGATCGAGACCTGCAAGGCGCTGCTCGGGCGGAAGGCCTGCCAGACGCTGCTCGGGCGCAAGGCCTGCCAGACGCTGCTCGAGCGCAAGGCCCGCAACCCGCTGCTCAGGCGCAAGGCCTGCAAGGCGCTGTTCGGGCGACAGTGACGCGAGGAACTTCGCCATCAACTCTTCGTAACCTTCCATGTCTTGCATGCTCATACCAGCCTCCTTCGATCCGACGAGTTCCAGCCAGAACTGGCGCGCTTCAGGCGTGACCGGTTCTCCATGGCCCATCGAGTGTAACAGATTATCGCCTTCCGCAGGGCCAACAACATCAATCTCTACAACAAATAACGCAAACGACCCACCCGTCACCTTCCAATCGGGCAGAAGAGTGCGGCGACTGGTGCGAACTGGTCGAGCTGGTCCATGAAAACTGGAGGCGCTGACTTCGTACGGGAGCGGAAACGGGGTCGCCCGATGAAAGGGCATTGAAACGTTCTCGATATGTTAACGCGGTCCATTACGGTCTTGGCCGCGGTGGTTGCAAACGCCTTCTCCACGTCGAATGCAGTGACGGGAAGCGCGAGAATTTGATGATCGTGATCGAGACATGGAAGACGCTGATCGAGCGCAAAGCCCGCAACACACTTCGCAGGCGGAATGCCTGCTAGGCGCTATCAATTAAAATCGAAGAAGGGGATGTATGTACCGAGAACGAATCCCCCGTAAAACCCTCGAAACAGCTCCGCGTTGCTGAGTTTGTCCGTGGCGTTTCGGGGTCCATTTGGTGGCGAGGGGTTCATTGGGATCGCGGGCCAATTCAGCGATCCAATCCTGGCCTTGTTTGACTTCGCGGTCGACGCCGAAGTTTTGTGCAACGGATGGCGCCACTTCTTTAAAAAATCGAGTATAGGGTGGTTTGTCGCGTTTGCCGTCGCTTTGGTCGACGACGTCGCGACCGAATGCTCCTATTTCGGGGTCCCAGCGGGCATCAAGGACATGAACGACGGCACGTGCGCGTCCGAGGGTTCGTTCCAAGGTGCGTCGGTTGAGGGCGAGGGAATCGGCTTTGGTGGTGAGAGCGTCCCATAATGGGGCGAGTTGTTTGGCTTCGGGGTCGCTGTCGAGACCGCCGGCAACGGCGGCACAGTTATCGGCGACCGTCACAATGGCGAGGTTGGATCTGAAATGGGTGGCCATGGACAGCAGGGTAAAAAAGGGAGGGGTGGAGGGGCAAAGAAGTGGGGACGATTTTTGTTTACAAGTGGAAAAATCGGGGAGAAGGCTGGTGGGAATCAAAATTGGCTTGAATGGCCCGAAACGTCGGAACAGGCCGCGTAACGGACAGATCGCTCGAGCGGCTTTGATCCGAAGGCAAATCGTCGATCCAGGGAATCGCGGGCAAGTCCTCACGCAGCTCTCCCCATCGATCCACGAAGCAATACACAGCTCGGCTTTCTCCGCGATACAAAGATCGTTTCAAAACCAATAAAGACCTTTCATAAACCTTCCTTTTTACGACCATCTTTTTTGCTCGTTCGCCGGCGCCGTGTACCTCTATACGTTCTGAACTCGCAGCCGTGCAGCAGCTCATGACCGGTACCTGCGAAGAAACGTCAAGTCTGACGATGACGCGCGCGCGTCAATGCCCGACAACTGCTGGAACCACGCCGCGTTGGTCCCTGTCGGCGATGAGCCGACCATCTTGCAATTCAATTTGTCGCGAAGCCCGAGCGGCGAATATCTTTTCATGCGTGACCATCACCACCGTGAGGCCCTGGACGCGCACGAGATCCTCAAAAACATCCATGACAATGATGCCGTTTTTCGAATCGAGGTTTCCTGTCGGCTCATCCGCGAGCACGATTCGGGGCGAGCCTGCGACAGCGCGCGCAATGCTCACGCGTTGTTGTTGCCCACCGGAAAGTTGATGCGGCCTGCGGGCAAGCAAAGGCTCGAGGCCCATTCTCTCGAGCACCCGGCGCGATTGTTCTTCGACCTCCGCGTTTCGCAAAGTGCCGCGGCGAAACAATGGGATCATCACGTTTTCCAGCACCGTGAATTCAGGCAACAGAAAATGGAATTGAAAAACAAACCCGAGCTTGTTGGATCGTAGCCCCGCACGCTCGTCGTCGTCGAGCTCATCGATGTCTTCGCCATCGATGAGAACCGTTCCCTCGGTTGGCCGATCCAGCGCGCCGAGCAAATACAAAAGCGTGCTTTTGCCTGAACCGCTGAGCCCTGTGAGGCTAACGAATTCGCGCTCGCGAATCTTCAAATTGATCTCCGAGAGCACGCGTGTTTTCACATCGGTCCCAAGCTCGCGCCCGAGTCCACGAGTTTCCAGGACGATTGCGCCCGGATCGGCATAAGGAACGACCTGCTTGGGTTGCGCCGCTGCGTCCATTAGATTTGCCCTCGAAGCACGTCCACAGGCTCCACCCGTGAGCCTCGGATTGCCGGAATCAAGCTCGCAACAATACCCACGAGGAGCGCAAAGAGCGCGCCCCAAATGTACATCTGGGGATCATCGAACACGAGAAATGATTCGCTTTTTACGAGTCCTTCTTGTTTCGTCTTGAGCCTGGAGAGCGCAACGAGTACCCAATGTCCGCCCAAATCACCAACAACAGCACCGATGGATGCGATAATGGCTCCTTGGAGCAAAAACGACATCAAGATATCCCGCCGACGAAAACCAACGCTCCGCAAAATGGCAATATCACGCGTCTTTTGCAGCACGATCATGATCTGAATGGCCAAGATACCAAAACCACCGACAGCCAAAATGGCGCCGACGACAAAGCCGATAATGGTATTTTGCTGTTTGAAGAGCGCGAGAAAGTTTTGGTTTGCCTCTTGCCAGCTCTCGGCGTCATACCCGAGCATCTGCTCCAATCGCGCTGAAAACCGGGCTGCGCCATTTGGATCCGCCAGTTTGATATCAATCCGCCCAATAATATCAGGCTTGCCGAGCAGCGATTGCGCCGTGCGAACGTGGACATACACGCGCGTGTTGTCGATCGGCGGAATCCCAGCTTCGTAAATGCCCACGACCTTGAGCCCGATGGGCGCGCTAAACGCTGAGCCGCAATTG
>JANORL010000263.1:0-3911 GCA_031415295.1 Polyangiaceae bacterium
GTCATCGAGCAGCGAGCAGTTGATGGCAACGCTCAGAACGTCCGCGCGTAAGCTGCGTCCAACAGCTGGCGAACGGCCAATGGTGCGTGCCGCCGTCACGAGGTTTTGATTGCAATGCGTAGGTTGGCGCTGGCGAGCAAGAAGAACCGCTGCATCGTAGGCGCGCCCGGCTGTCACGAGTTCTCCGACGGCACGCGTAAATGCATCGGGATCGTATCCACCTTTTTCGACACCGACGAGAAACGTATCGAGCGCCGAATGCGAAACGGCACAAGGTTTGCCCGAGTCACGTCGCAAATGCGGAAGTTTGCGAAGTGCACCGCCTGCTCGCAACGCAAGTGCATAAGGATATTCGTCGCACGCTGGAGCTTCGAACCCACCAAGCTCGACCTTCTCTTCGGTACACGCGAGAGGTTCCGCAACGACGCGTAGGCCGCGTTTGGCACGTTCGAGCGGTGGTTTTACCGATGAAACCGCCAAGAGAGCGATAGGCAGATTGCCCAAGATTTCATCAACCGCATGATCGTCCGTGTCAGGAGCAAGCGTTGAACGGACGAGCGACCAGATATCGCCTGCGAGAAGCGGCATGCCTGCATCTGCCGCTAGAACCGCAACGACCGAGAGCACGCCACGAGCGTCGGATGCGGTTGTTTTTGGATCAACCGGGCCGATCGCGCGTCCGCCAAGGCGCAAACCAAAAATTGCCGCGTCGATCACACGTGCGGCGGTCGTGGCTCCGCGTTCGGGATCGCCGTCGAGGAAATGCAAGAGGGCAGCAACCGATCCTACGTGCACGTAATAACGCGCAGACTCGGCATCGCGTTCGGGACTGTCGGGCATGAGACGCGCCACGAGTGAGCCTTCGGGTGATCCAGGCGAACGCACGCCCAAACCAATTTGAAAACGCGACGATCCTTCGATGAAACCCGCTCCGAGCGAGACTTCCAGACTCGTGGAAAATACCTTCGAAACCGTTTTTTCTTCGTAGCGGTAGTTCATGCGCGGCAGCGTGAAACCTTGCTCTTCTACCTTCGTGAGAAAGTCTTCGAGCATGCCGCGCGCCTTCGTTCGTTCACCGGCGGACGCGAGCCGAATGGCGTCCATCACGCGTACGACGTGATCGACGACTGCGGGATCCTCGCACGATCGAACGACCGCTTCGCGCATGCCCTTCGCGTACGTGGTGGGATCCGGCGACAAACCCTTACGAGCTCGAAATATTTCACGGACAAACCGCAACGTCCAACCAAGGTCCGACGACGCACCGTCGGCCGCGGCGATGGCTTCGTCTCGTACGGCGTGGTCGGTCATGATCGACACGAGCATCGCGCCCAGTAGACACAAGTCGGCTTGATCGGGCTTGCCAAGCGTGCGCAAGGTGCGGGCGTAGTCGACGAGGAGCAACTCGACGGGGGGATCTGCCGTACCACCTGCGGGACGCGACGATGCAGCGCGAGCGAGCGCATCGAACAACGTGACGGATGTTCCAGTCGTTTCGTCACGAAAGAGAGTCGCGAGCGACGAGATGAGCTTGCGGGCGCGATCAACGTCCGAGCCAACGAAGCCCTTCGAGTTGAACCCGCCAAGCCAGCGACGCGCGATGCCGTAACTGGAAGCGAGCATGTCAGCAACGGGACGTTCGTTCCACGTGGCAAAAGCATCGGCCATCGTGCGTGACGCGTCGACATCCGCGATCGTGAATACGACGGGTTTGTCTTTCTTCTTGCGGGTGACGATGTCGACAACGTCGGAGAGCAATGTGATGGCGAGGCGCAAACGACTGACGCCAGCGCCTCCTTTAGCGAGTGATGGGTTTGCGAGGATTTTGCGTCGCAAGTCTCCGATACGCGCAAGCACACGCCGCGCGGCTGGACTTGGACCCGCGTCGGCACCGGTACAAACGACAGCAGACGCCGCCGGTTTGTCCCGCATGATAGCGGCCAGCGCAGTCATCGTTTGATCACCAAGCATCGTCACGTCATCGAGCAGCGGCACGGAAAGGGGAGAGGAAGGATCGCTCAAACCGATGACGGCTTCGCGAAGCGCATCACGTGCGGCTTTTCGTTGCGTCGGCCATCGCGCAGGATCGACGGCATCCGGGTCGAGTTCTCGATCGACGCCCAACGCCAAGTAGCGAGCAGCTGCGGCAGCAAGACGCCCGAGCGGTCGTTCCGGAAGTGCCGGATCCGCAAGGGCGCGGGAGATTTCGTTCGCCACGGGGCCAAGGTCGGGGGGACTACCCGCAAGAAAACCGGCCGCGGCATCAGCAGCGAAAAGACCAGCTACGCTCCAGCCTGTTTGTCGAGAAAAATCGCGTTTCAGTTTGTCGTGGTACGCACTGGACAACCCACCGTAAACGGGGCCTTGAATGGCCGAGGGATACGCCGTCGCGGCGAGCACACCAACGACGGTGGATTCGAAGAGTGCAGACGCGTCTGGTGCACGAGCGATTCGCGTCTCGACAGCACGGCGCAACAGATCGACGAGAGCGTCGCGCAATGTTGGGGTACCAATGATTCCGCGCGCGTACGCCAGCGTCACGATGCTCATGAGCCGTGCGCGTTCCGGGTGCGTCTGGACAAGCTGTAAAAGTGCCGCGATATGCGCGGATACGAGCGTATCCACGCGTCGGTGCGTAGCGGTCGTGCTTAAAGAAATGCCCGCGAGTTCGCCACGCTCTTGCGTGAGGGCAAACGCGTGTGCCCATGTCGTATGGGCTTCGTCGACGTAACGAACCAAGGATTCATAACGAGGGAGCCACGTGGTCAAACCCAGTCCGACAGCAGGCGTCACACTCGATGCGACGAGCGACGGAGAAAGCTTTCGTCCTATCCAGTTCGCGAGAAACAGATCGTCGGGGGCATCGAATCCATCGAGCGGTACTTCGGCACAGGCCCCTTCCGGCGCGTAAAGGGCGCGCATGGCTGCGCGTTTGTCTTCGGCGAGCGCAACAACGATACGTTCACCCACCTCGCGAAATGCAGCCCGTTCATCTTTCGTGGCCCGCACGCGGAGCAAGTCTCCGTAAGGTGTCGACTGTGATGCATCGGGCAAACTTGGGTTTGTCGGCAATGATCCCGACGAACTCGCAGAAGCTTCGAACGCAATCCCGGCACCAGCCAGAAGCGACACGACGTACTTCGCTCGCAGCGAGGTCTCGGCGTTGGTATCGCGTGAAACCAACAAGCCTTCGATACGTTCGGCTTCGCGCGCGGCTTCGACGTATCGAAAGGCAGAAGCGTGATCCAAGGCGACACGAATCGATGCAGCAAGCTCGATGTCCGCGTCGAGATGCGCAAGGGATCCATCGTCGCGAATCGCTGGCGGCAAACCAGCCATGAACGGGGCAAGTGGATCCCGTGGAAAGATCTGCGTCACTTCGGGCGGAGGGTTTTCACGGTGAATGATCGACGACGGTTTGCGCACGCGTACGATGAGATTGACGTTTGCCGCTTCGCCTAACGCCGCGAGCAAAACGTCCGCGCTTGTCGCTGCAGGCGAGGGCAGGGGATCGAGCTGCGCGACGGTTCCTTTCGTAGGTGCGTGATGGAGTAAAAAATCGCCGCCTTCGCTCGTCACGAGGGGTTGCTTTGCATCAGCAGCAACGCGGAGATGTTTCCACAAGACAAACCAAGGATCGGTCGGACCTCGAGCTTCGACATAGGCACTGATTTGGCCCTGCGCGTCGCGACCTTCACGCACCATCGTCAGAATCGATTGTTCACACGTGCCAAGCGCTCGACGATCGCAATGTTCTGCAACGTGGGGTGAAACTTTGGCAGGCAAAGTGTTTGTCGTTCCACACCCGCCCATGGCCAGGGAAAAACACAACGACCCGAGGGTCGCGCGAGAAAGGGCCGTCACGATTCCACGGGGTTTCACGGCTTTGTGGGACATGATTCGGCCGTAGT
>JANORL010000264.1:0-12043 GCA_031415295.1 Polyangiaceae bacterium
GACAGTCCGTTTTTGAG
Organism: Polyangiaceae bacterium; assembly: GCA_031415295.1. Taxonomy (GTDB): domain Bacteria; phylum Myxococcota_A; class Polyangia; order Polyangiales; family Polyangiaceae; genus Polyangium. The sequence goes on from JANORL010000264.1 coordinate 18, forward strand.
GCACACGCTCAGCCGGGACAATGTTTTGCGGGACAAGGCATTCGATCGTATCGTCGCCAAAGCCCGTGAAATCGTACAAAAGTCATTACGACGCGAATTGACGTCGCGGCTTTCGCGTGCCGCGCGGGATTTGGCCAAAGCAACGCCTCCGTACGACACAGACTTGCTTGCATCTTACGCGGCGTTCTTGGAAGCTACGCTGCTGCCGCCGTTCGATATCCCATTCGACGAAATCATGTTTCCATTGGCTGCGCCGTGGGAAAGCGCGACCGTTATCTCGCTAAAACAAATCATGTCGCAAGAAGGCATGTATGTCGTCTTTGAACCGGACGAACTATCGCAGGCTTTGGCGAAAGTGGGTCACCCCGTCGTGCTCGCGCCCGATCCTACCATTCATTCTTTGCTGGCGTTGCGGATTCCGCTGCCAGGCCCCATCAGCCCGAACAAGAATTTCGTCCTCCTTCGCGAATTGCCAGAAAATAAGATGAGCCGCACGGACAAGGCTTTGTGTTTGGCTCTTGAAAATAATCTGGAGGCGTTGAGGCTCCGGGTTCGACCCATTTCATTAGCCACGGCGACAGCAAATATCGACACTCTTTGTGTTTTGGGACAAAGCCCAACGATACGAGCGGCTGAGAACCTTTGGATATCCCCGAAAGATTTTGCGGAATCCGGATGGACCACGACTGCGCCCGACGGCCCGCTTTTGCTCGTGGCGAACAATGAAGCCGTTCGTTTAGCACGAGAGCACGCCGCGAAAGATACATTCATGGCCGCCCATATACTCACACGCCTGTTGTTGTTGTCCTGGAGCGATACCGACGGCTCGCGTTCCGACAAGCTTTTTTCCGCCGCTGCCGTAGAGGTCGTATGAGCATTCCGACCGAGGATGGACGTCACATCGTTGCCAGGGGTCGAATTCGTGTCGACGCGCGCCGAGCTTTGGCCAAATTGCGCGAGCATTTGCTGGTCGATTTGCACCTTTATGCCACCGAAATCGCGCGTGCCGCCATTGCTTCGAAAGCGACGTTTCTCGATATCGAATACGATGCCGATGACGTTATTTTGACGTTCGATGGCCAACCCACGGCGCCAAATGGGCTTCCGCGGCTGCTCGATCATGTTTTGGGCGATGGCCAATCGACCGACCGGCACCTGCGAGGATTGGCGCTTGGTGTGAATGCGGCATTGGGTCTCGGACCGGCGTTTGTCGATATTTACGTACGACGTCCAGACGATGAGCACGTGGCGAAAGTGCGTTTCGTTCCTTCAGTGCTCGAATCGGAAGATGGCGATTTGCCAAGCATCGAAAAGGTCGCGCCGCCAAAAGGAATGCCTGAGCGGGGTATGCGCGTGCATCTCCGACGGCGGATGGGCGTTGGTATGTTGAAACGCGCCGCGACGCGTGAAGTACCTCGAGAAGTGGTGCTTCTCTGCGAAGCTTTACATTCCGCGCCATTAAAACTCACGTCGTGTGGGGCAGAATTGGTTTTGCCATCACGACCGCGGACGCTGATTCGCGTACCTTTCAAGGAACGTGAATTACGTCGAGGAATGGTCGAAATTCTCGAAACTCCGGCCGGGTCGCAAATCGAATACCTCGAGCTTGGCGTTCTGCTGGTGCGCAAATCGTTCGTTTCGGAACCGATTTTACCGAGCACACCGCATGCTCAGGTGGAATTGCCTTTTCGCGTCACGATCGATGCTGACGAGTTACCTACAAATGCTTCGCGTTCCGCATTGCGTGAAGATTCGCCACTACCGAGTCGTGCGGAGCACGGTGCCCGCGAAGCATTGGTTTTGGCATTGCAGACGCTCGTAACGCTCGTATCGGGCCAGGGCAAACCATTACCCAACGTAGAAATCGTCGACCCTGATCCCAAGAAACTCGAAGAAGCCCTCGGGGCCATTGTTTGTGTCGTCGCCGGTGCGTCGCGGCGCAGTGCGGAACTTTCTGAGCAAGCGCGTTCGTTACTCGATTTGCCTCTTTTGCAAAATGCCGTCGGTTTGCCCATGACGCCGGCTGCGATCTTGCAAATCGCGACTGGCGATGTTTTCGTGTACCACGGCAAAGAAGCGCAGGATAAGGACCTTGCTCCGTGGCTCGGCGATGTCGTGTGGTTACGCGGCACAATGGTCGAACGAATTCTCGTTGATTTTGGAGTGCAAGATGCAAAAGCGCTCACGGCGGCGGCCCTCGTTGCACGAGAACGTCGCCGCGTATTGCATGCGCGTCCGCCTTCCGATCCAATGGTACCCGCAGATGAGGGACACATCGTCAAAGACACGTTTCGTATTGATGACGGACCATTCAAAGGATTGCGCGGGCAATTGGCTCTCGGCGCGGAAGGGCAACGTACGGGGCAACGTCCTACGTCCGTGCGTTTTTACATCGATGGGCGCCACATCGATACACTAACCATAGACCGAGACAAACTTCCTCTTTCTATTGACGCCGCGATCGCCTGGGATGGCCAATTGCAGCCGAAATTTTCATATGAAGGCGTCTTGGACAATGCCTATTTACGTTTGGCCATTTTTCAGCTCACGCGGCTGGCTATCATTGCATTGGGAACCTACTTCGAGCGTAGTGTGCAAGAAAAACGTACGCCGGAGGAACGCGCCGGAGTGTTGCCCGTCGTGCGCGCGGCTATTGGAGCTTATTTTACGGCTGCCAAAACGCTCGGAGTGGATAAAGTTCCCGACGAACCGTTGATATCGACGTATGTGCCCATTTGGACGCGCGGCATTTGGGTTTCCGCCAATCCCGATCGGCTTCCCGTGAGCCTTGCGGAACTCAAAACGTATTCCGATCGCACCAAAGCCATTTGTTACGTCGCGCCAGGCTCGAGCGGTGTTGCTCCGGATAGCCGTCCAGTGGTCGTTCTGACAAACCTTGAACGTGAATGGCTGGGCTACGTTTTTCCTGGCGTAACGTTCGTTCCTTATGAACGAGGCTTGCGGTCGCTGAGCGCAACGCCAAAAAATGCGCCGATGTTCGACCTCTTGCATACGGCTGGCGCGAGTCATCAAGGTTTGTCCGAAACGCTGCCTTCGATGGCGTTTGAAATGCGTGACGTACGAGGTGTCATAACACCAAGCGTCGAGGATCAGTGTGTGTCACTTCATGCGGGTGTCGTTTTGTCGACGGGAGCGACGAACAAGTTTGTCGAACCGGCGACGATTGTGGTGGACCACGATGCGACCGTGCCAAACCCTGCATGGGACGGGATTTTGTGGTCGAAGGAAGCTTCGGTTCTCGTTCATCCGCGTAATGAATTGCTGGAAAAGATCGTGCAAGCCATGGAAGGCCAAACCGACGCGCGAAATTCGTTGCGGAATTTTCCGCTCGAACCGGGACCGATCTTGCGCACATATCTCATTGAAGCCGTGGCGCGGTTTCGCACCAAAGACCTGGCAACCCGCATCGAGAAATTACTCTTGGTCAACGTCCTTGATGCCGATAGTCGTCCACGCCTCTCATCGTTGGCCGATGTTGCCGCTCGTTTTCCCGATCCGCAATCGATTCCATTTTTGCGTGCAACGCCTGCATTTCCGACGCTCGATTGGCAACCGCTGTTACTCGAGGACGAGCGCGAGGTATCGGCCATTTTTCGCTGGGCTGGCAGTCGAGTCAAAATTGCGGACGATCAACTCGAACATCGTTCCAAGCTGGCCCAATCCAAATTGCTGGAGCGCACGTTTTTGCAAAAACCACGCTTGCGATTGGACGAACCCGGAGCGCTTGCAGATCCTTCCGTTCCCGCAAAAGTTTGGCAAGAGCAACCCGAGGAATCCGGCGCAAGAGTGACCGCAGTCGTGGCAGCATTACCTCGGCGGGGGCTCGACTTGCCGGTTGCAACGGCGGAAATTCTATACGAAGAACGATTGGTTTGCACTCGTCCACTGATTGGTTTGTCGGCGCCGGTGGTGGCGCGGGTATTTCTGCCCTCCGACCAGTTCGTCCTATCGTTTGCCGATGTGTCTCACGAAGGGTTGACACGCATTGAATCGTTCGTTTATTCGGCCGCGTGCGCGCTTGCTGCGGATCTCGTGGCGCGAGCCGAAGGAAAAGCTTCGGAAGTGTTTTTTCAGGACCGGCGCGGATTGTTGCTTATTCGGCAACTTTATGCGTGTTCGGTGAACAATCCGCGGTCGGAAATTATTGTGGCCGACTTCGCGCTGCGTGCCCCGAACTTCTTATGGCCGACGGTGCAAGGTGAATGGCGTCCGTATAGCGACCTCGTGCCCGGTGGCGAGAAACTCTATTATGCCACGACCCGCTACGAACAATGGGAAAAGGCGTCTCGAGGCGCAAGCGAACTCGACGTGCCCATTGTGTATTTGCCGCCGACGACCGAAGGTACGTTGATGCGCGAAATCCTGGGGTTCATGGGACACGAAATGGTCGACGTGTCGAGTGCCGTGTACACCTTGCAAAGCAGGCGCAAACCGGGGTCGGGGCATAGCGGTCCCACACTCACCGGTTCACCCCAACATCCGGCGCTTCGAGCATCCCTGACATCGATAGGATTCGATGAAGAGGGCGAGATCGAATTGACCGACGGTTCGGACATCGTCGTCCGGGTGGAAACGCTTCATGGATTGACCGTGGAACTCGCCGTGACGGCGCCGATATCGTTTCGCGCTGTGGTGCGTATCGAAGACGTTGAACTCGACGAGAGTGAAAAGAATAAACTTGCTGAAAATTTGGCGAAAGCAGCAGTTAAACACATTGAATCGCTTGACAAACAACTCAATGAACTCCCTCATTTCGTCCGCGTCGGATTACGCACGGTCGTTGTGAAGAATGCGCGCAAGGGGAAAAATTTGAGCAAACGCCGGCAGACGTTTGAGGTTTTTCCAGACGTCTTCGGCGAATACCACAGTCTATCGAGCCTTGTCGCTTCGTCGGGGGATTCGCCATATCCGTACACTACGATTTTGCCGCGGCATCCAATTTCGCGGCGCCCCCGTCCGCCGCTGTGTCTCCATTCGGATGAGGCGCAATCGCTCACGGGTCACCTGGTGCTCGAAGACGTGACCCAGCAGCTACAGCGCGAAATGCTTGCTGCCGAGCGTAAACACGCTCCGCCGCTTTCTTTTATTGGTCTGAACCCGACGCAACGCTTGGAGTGTTTGGATATTGTGCCCTTTGAAGGCATTGACGTCGAGGGCGAAATGGGTATCCTCTCTCCAGAGAATGCGGACAAACGAGGCATTTGGGTCCATAAGAATCGTCGATTGTTGTGCAAATTGACGGATCAGACTGGCTGGCCCGTATTGGCGATCATCAATGACAATTCCGTCCCGGAAAATAAGACCTTCGACGGTATCAAGGGAAATGGATACAAGGATCGTTTGCGGCAATCCGTACGCGAAAAGGCTGATGCTGTCTTTGCGAAATTGTGCGTCGTTCCGGAAAATGTATTGGCAGGGCACAAGGTTCGAGCGACGCTCATGAACGATTCGCTCGTCATCAAAGGGGCATTATGGCTTCCGCGTTCGTGGCTTGTTGCAGGCTCGGTCGACGTGCGCGATAGCTCCAATCGATTTCCTATGGCGCGTCCGTTTGGCGCGCCGAATCACCCCGACCGATTGAACCTCGAGCTACCTATTCCTGTCAATGGGCGCCTTTTTATCGCGAATACGGGCAGTGCCCAAAAACCCAATGAAATTGCATTGGCGATCAGTGCGTGGCTTTTCGAAGAAACCACAACGCTCGTCCTCGACGCAGTCGCGTCTGGGCAAGAAATCCGCACTGTCGAAGGCTACCAATGGCTGATGCGGTTTCTCGGAGCGGACATGGGCAAACTCGAGGCCCTCGCTGCCGATGGTCGACGTATCGACTCGGCAGAAATTATTGCAACACTGAAGTCGAAAAAAGAGATTTGGGTCACGCAAAATGACTCCGATATCGAGGGCGAGTTTCCTGGAGATATGCCGCCATTTATATTGCGAGGGCAGGGGCAGGCGATCGTGGATGTTTTGCGTGCGCGCACGAATGTTTTACGCGACTTCGCGGTGGTTCAAAAGCCCATTGAAGAAGTGAAGCAACAAGTCGTGCAGGATGTCGCCTCGTTTCATTTCGACAAACAGATTCCGGCACCACAATCACCACCAAGCGATGCCGTGACGACCGTTGTTCACACCCCCGCGGTGGTGGACGAGTCGGTCGAGTCGGCAACGTCATGGTGGCAAAGCGTCGTGCAGCGAGTCGTCGTTTTCTTTGATCGACCCGCGCCGATGGAGCCTTGGACGAAAGAGCTTGGGCCGTCATTATTACTGGCCATCGATAAACTTGGTTTGACGCACACGAGTGTCGTGACGGGTGTGCGGTATGTGCGCCGCGGGCGACCCATGGTATTCGACGAATCTTCGGGTGAACTCGTCATCAATCGTGCGCACAAGGGAGTGCGCGCTCTTGCGGAGCGCGTGAGTCACGATTCGCGCGCGCGTTTATTACTCGTCGTGCTTGCTATTCGGGAAATCAATCGTGTGCTCGAAATCGTCACAGATGCGACGGAGAGTCGTGTGTTGCTCGCTTTGTTACGTGGCGAGTCGCTGTGAAAAACTCTCACGGCGGATGAAGTGAAGGCATTTTCACTCTAGTAAGCTGGCCAAAGCTACGCTAAGGCGATAGCGCGAATGGAGGAATACTGTGCAAAACAAATCTGTCGCTTCCGAGAGTGAACTGCTTACCGATGCTACGAAGATTGCAGAAATCTTGACCAATCATGCGTCCGAGCATGATCGAGAAGCATCGCTTCCGATGGAGGGGATCGCAGCGATCCTCGGATCTCGGATCAACACGGCGCTTTTCGACGGCGCCAGTTGGAGCACGTTTGCGCAAATCGTCGGTATCTTGGCCAAGGGCGATCCTTCGGCTGCAACGATATGGCTCATGCACCAAGGTTCGGCGTGGCTGTTGAACGCCCTGCCAGACAAAACTCTGGCAGCATCGCTGGAGGCGAAGCTTCGTGGTGGTGCGTGGTTTGGAAGTGCGTTGTCCGAGCCGACGGGCGGTAATCTCTTTCTCATGCCGTTGCAGTCGGCGGAACGAGTGGAAGGTGGATGGAGGTTATCTGGTGCGAAACGATTCGTGAGCGGTTGTGAGCGGGCGAATCATTTCCTCGTCAATGCATTGTGTGACGGCGTGCCGGGGTTTTTCCTCATCGATAGGGACGAATCGATCGAGATTGAAGACATTTGGGATACGCTGGGTATGCGGGGAACGTGTAGCCAGCTCGTTCACTTCAAAGGGACGTTTCTTCCCGACGTCCGACGCGCGGTCGTGAGTTTGGAGGATCCCAATCCCATTCCGGTGGGCCTTCCGTGGTTGTCGATTGGGATTGCGCAGGCGGCAATGGAGTTTGCCATTGAATATGCGAAGGGTCGGTCGATTCCATTAAAGAATCAGCAACTGTCGCAGATGCAATGGGTACAATTCGCGGTAGCGGACATGGCCATTACGCTCGATGCGGCCACAGCGCTTGCAATGCGTGCGGCTACAGCGACGGATTCGAAGGATCCACGCGCAGGAATCCTCCATTTCGAGGCGAAAGTGGCAGCAAATGAAGCCGCGACGAAGATAGCCGCGTCGGCGCTCAAAATCTCGGGCGGAACCGGATATTTGAAAAGGCTACCCATCGAGCGGCATTTTCGAGATGCGGCAAGTGGTCAACTCATGGCGTGGTCGACCGAGGTTACGCGCGACTTCCTTGGCAAGCTGCTCTTGGGTCTGCCGCCCGAGTAACACGCATCGTTTTTCCCATTCCACCGAGCGCGAGCCATTTCCATATCGCGCACGCAACGTTGACCTTCTGCTGGAGCGTGCGACGTCGTCGAGGCGTGCACCGGTTCGGCGGCAGCGTGTCCAACCGATGCGAAGGTCGCCGCGGGCACGACGTGTCGCGCGGCGATGGGCGCTTGTGACATCGCGGAAGCCTGCAACGGTGCGACAAACGCCTGCCCCGCGGACGGGTTTGTCGCAGCAGGAACAACCTGCCGAGCTTCCGCTGGCGTGTGCGACGTAGCTGAAACGTGCACCGGTTCAGCACCAGCGTGTCCAGTCGACTCGTTCGCAGCCGCAGGTACAGTATGCGTAGCAGCATCGTGTTCGGGAACGACCTACTCGTATGACGACACCTGCAATGGCAGCGGGACGTGCGTGGACGGTGGAACGCAGAGTTGCCCAGGTGGCTGCGGCGGCGGCACCTGCCTCGCGTGCAATCCCGGCGACGAACAAAGCTGCACCTACATATTCAACGGCGGGCCAATTTGCCCACCTCTGTGCGTCACCCAAGGACCTGGGCAATCGTTGACACACCACAACACCGATTGCGATCCCGAAGTGACAAGCTGCGAGACGGGCAGCGAGATGAGCAGCGAGATGAGCGATTGCGATTCCGACACAATGAGCTGCGCGACAAACCTTTTCGGCATTCTCTGCATCGGCCGGCAGATTTGCGACGTCTCGGGCATGTCCTGGGGGCCCTGCTCCGAGTGTCCGATGCCGTAATGCGATGACCAGTCCCAACGTCAGCGCTTCACCCCGACTCTCTCCCGCACAACTCGAGGGTCGGGACTGATACGCAACTTCCCACCCCACTTCCAATTCATATCAACATTTCGGCCCACATCGCGAACATGGCGTATTTCGGTCGATCTGTGCGACAGCTCGTTCGATCTTGCGGAGATGGCAGATGGGCGACGGGCGGAGCGAGGGTGATTGACATGGTCATCAGGTGGGAAACAGGAGCCCCCCATCGTGACTGGTCTCGGATTCAAACTGAACAGCTCTCTTGTCGCGTTTGTCATTGCGTCGTGCTAGGGTGGCCAGCGAGCACGCCGAGCCATGAAAATCCCCTACGCCAACTGCGACTTCGCCGATATCCGCAAACGCGGCTACTTCTACGTCGACAAGACTCCGTTCCTCCCCGTCATCGAGTCGACGAACGAGAACCACCTCATCTTCTTGCGCCCGCGCCGGTTTGGCAAGTCCACCCTGATCAGCACGCTTGAGAACTATTACGATATCAACTTGGCGGACAAGTTCGACGAACTCTTCGGGGGCCTTTGGGTTCATCAAAACCCCACGCCCGGGAAAAACAATTACCTCGTCCTGACGCTCGACTTTTCGCCCATCGACACGACTGGCACGATTGAGCAGATCTGCACGAATTTTGCAACGCAAATCAAGGCGTCGGTGATGTGGTTCATTTCCAGCTACACCCATATCGTTCCGTCGTTGTCCGAGTTGAGCGACGTGGTCCGATCGGCAGACGAGGATATGGCTGGCCTCATGACGGGCGTGTTCACCAGACTCGCTCAAGCTGGTAAGCAACTTTATTTGCTCATTGACGAGTACGACCATTTTGGCAATCGTTTGCTGTCGGATGGCAAGGACGACGTGTACAAGGATCTTGTCAGGGCGACGGGATTTGTGCGGAGTTTTTATGCGAGCCTCAAGGCATTCACGCGTAAGAGCACTCTAGCCCGCACCTTCATCACCGGAGTGTCGCCCATCATGCTCGACGACTTGTCGAGCGGCTTCAACATCATTTCGCATATTTCGCAGGACAAGGCATTTAATGCATTGACCGGCTTTACACGGACCGACGTCGAGCGGGCAGTCGATATTCTGCTCGCGGAAAAGCCCGAACTGGCAAAGGACCCGCGCATTGGGGACCGTGAAGTTTTGCTGAAGGTGTTGGAAGAGCATTACGACGGATATCGCTTTTCGAGGCGTGCTTCCGAAAGGATGTACAATTCGACACTGGTGCTCCACTTTCTCCGGACGCTCGTGAAAGACGACGCCTATCCCGAACAAATGCTCGACTTAAACGTGCGCACCGACTATGGGCGTCTCTACCAGATTGCCAAAGCGACGAGCGAACATGATACCGATACGCGTGATCTGCTCGAAGAGATCCTGACAAATGAATCGGTGACGGTCGAACTGGTGGAGCAATTTGGGACGCGGTTTCACTTGGGCCGTGCCCAGTTGGCGTCGCTGTTTTATTACATGGGCATGTTGACGTTCGCCGAGGATGCGTCTTTCGGCGAAGAATCGAAGCTCGTGATTCCGAATCGAGTGATGCGGGAGTTGCAATGGGAATACATGGCCTTCGCCTTGATGGATCATGACGACATACGCCTCGACATGGGCGCCTTGCAAAAAGCTGTAACAAAAATGTCGCAACAGGGTGACATTGAGCCGCTGATCGACGTGTTCCAAAGGGACGTGGTCAAACGCCTGGGTCTGCGCGAAACGATGACCTTCAACGAGCAATCGATGAAGCTGATGCTCTTTGGGTATTTGTCGCAATGCGGGGCGTTTTACTTGATGACCGAAAAAGAGTCCGCCCAGGGATATTGCGATTTGTTGCTCGGCGTGCGCGGTCCTGGATCGGCCGCGAAGTTTGCGTGGATCATCGAAGCGAAATACGTCGAGACGAACGCAACGAAAGCGGCAATTGCCAAGCTGGTCGAACAAGGCTACAAACAAATCGACAAATATGCCGCCGACAAGGACCTCGTGGCAATGCTAACGCTGGGTCGAGAATTGAAGGCTGGCGTATTGGTGTTCGTCGGGGTGAAAGACGTATTGTTCAAGCCGTGGCCCAGGCCTGTGAAGGCGAAGCTCGATGAACCGGTGGCAACGAAGAAGAATGCAACGGCTGCGAGCGGCCGAAAGCGCGCGGCGAAGTAGCGCTACGACCAGCCGATTGCGACGCGGGTTCGTACTGTTGTCCGTGTTGACGAAAGGATGAAAGCACACCCATTACGGCATGAAAAAAGCCACCGTGGAAGTTATCGATGGCAAAGCCGTGGCGGACGTGAACTTCTCGTACGACGGCACCGAGAAGGACCCAGACGAAAACCTGAATGAGCTGAAGCATTTGTTCTGACTCGCCAAGCTGCCCCCAAGAGGCCATCAGCGCTAACGTAGAACCATCTGCGCGTGTTGCGCGATCGCGTCGGGTTCAAGCGAGCGCCTCAAAACTCGAACGGCCCGTCCTCACGTAACCACGGCTGGGTTAAATGATCGTTCGAGGTCATACGATTGTCGTTGCACTGTACATCCACCTGCTGATGCTCGACGGAAGGATCGTTCGAGGTCATACGATAATCGTTCAAAATAATATGATTGTCGTTACTCTCGGCATCTAACGCGCACGAAACGAGCATCCGCGCGGAATTTGCGCGGGTGATCAACCAAGTGCGGAGACTCGTGACGGATGCGGCAGAGCGTCGAGTGCTCCTCACGCTCTTGCGTGACGACTCGCTCCGACAAACGCGACGTATGTGCGACAGCGAGTTTGCCACGTTTTCTAGACGGCTCAGTTTCACCGCGGTCTTGCGCCAAAACATGATCTTGCGTCCGTCCACGGACAACATGTAGCATGGTGGGTTGAGGTACCGGGGGGATGGAGCTTCGCGAGCAAGAGGAGCTGGAAAACGCAATCCGGACCCGATGCAACGAGCGCAATTGGGCCGACGCGGTGACCGTCGCCTTGCGCGGTTATGGCCCCCAAATCTTCGGGCTGCTCATGGCCGTGCACAAGAGCGAGCAAGACACAACGGAAGTTTTTTCCATGTTCACCGAGGACACATGGATCGGCCTCCAACAATTCGCCTGGGCCTGCTCGTTCCGAACATGGGCATACACGCTTGCACGCAACGCTTCCTGTCGGTTCAAAAAGCACGCCGGACGGTACGCCGCGAGAATGGTGCCGATGTCGGCGTGCTCAACGCTACCGGAAATCCAAGAGCAGATTCGCACCGAAACGCTGCCCTATCTACGCACCCAGACCAAGAACAGAATGGCGGCACTTCGCGACACGCTCCCCGAAGAGGACCAATGGCTGCTCATCCTGCGGATCGATCGGCGCCTCGCCTGGAATGACCTCGCACGGGTGATGCTCGAAGGGGACCAACCACCAGGGGCCGATAAGCTCAAGAAGGAAGCCGCGCGGCTTCGCAAGCGCTTTCAAGTCCTCCAGGCCCGGCTCATCGAGCTG
>JANORL010000265.1:0-2623 GCA_031415295.1 Polyangiaceae bacterium
GGGACTTTTCTCCACGAGAAACGACATTAGCTCATCGATACCGCTGCCCGACAGCGCACATGTCGCGACAGACGTCGACAGTGGATGGTGAAACCGTCGAGCGAGTGCATTCACGGAAGCCAAATCATCTTCCATATCGCGCTTGTTGAGCGCTATCGCGAATGGGATTCGCCGCCAATCAAGACCAGCTAGCGTAATCCGTGCGCAAATGCTGTTCCACGCTTCGCAGTTTGCGTCGATGCGCTCCTCCTGTGAGTCGATAACGAATAGAACAGCGTCCGCAGCGAACGGCTTTCGAGGCCCAGGCGCGGCGTAGTCCACATGATCATCAATTAACATCTCAACGGGCACATGCCCCCATCGGAATTTGTATACCCGATCGTAGCAATAGCCAGGAGGAAGTAGCTGTCGCTCGGCTTTTTGCCACGCGGCTTTGATCACACTGCAGCGACCGGACAGCGCAGCACCGCAAATGGCAACTCGAACTACGGCTTCCATATTTTCCCTTCTACCATAATCATGACTTTTTCGCCCTTGTCGCTGCGTGGATTGATCATAGCGGCTCTCCACGTAGCAATAGAAGGCCACTCTCGTTCGAGCAGCGGATCCACAACAGTGCCGTCCGGACGCACCACGGCCTGGTGCTGGTCCCATGTCCCAGGTAGACCTGGCCGCGTCGGAATTAGTTTACTAACTTTGCTATCACCTCTAACCATCGATACGCGCTCACCTTCTCCGAGTTCGACGATCAATGCATCGGACATTCCACGGCAATCCGGGCGACATGCGTTTGCTCTTGCATCTCTTACTGCTAGTTCAGTACTCTCCTTTTTATACCGTTGAGCTGCATGCTTGGCGCCAATGGCGGACGCGACGCCAGTCACAGCCCCTTCAATACCAGATCCAACCACGAGGATCTTTCGGAACGTTTCTTGCTGTTCAGCAGTGAGCGGACCAGTGCTTCCGTTTCGTACTTTCGATATAATGGAGAATGCAGTTAATGCTACGGCTGTTGCGGGCGAATTCCGGATCGCTTCCACGCCAGCTCGATACTCTGCGAACGCTTGGCCGGGTGCGGCACGTTCAACATCACGGCCAATCGATCCGCTCGGATATGCAACAGCGTGGTACTTGGCTGCGACATTCGTCCACTGTTCGTCAAGTTCATTTATGGCACGACGATAATCCGCTGCCTGGGCATGCGCACGCATCCATGGCGGCATCGTACCAGAAGTGTCCCGTGAAAGATCGCTTAGATCCACTCCTTTCTCTTGAAGGGCTTTGGACGTTGCGAGGGACACCTGTTCAGCTAGTTCAAGCGATTCACGGTTTTGCTTGTAAGTCTGCGCAAGTGCCGTGTATTCCGCCTTGATTTGCTCAAGCCTCTTCTGTGAGGGCGATACTTCCGACCCTTCAGTTCCGGTGGGATCTAATAAGCGAACCGGATTCCCCCGCACATACTGAAACAAATTCGGTCCATCCACCATCCCCGCCGGATCCGCGCTCGTCCATCTCCCGAGCCAGCACGCGTAATACCGCGCCCCGTGGTAATACAGTCCCGTTTCCTCGTCGCGTTCTTTGCCCGTATACCGATATCGCTTTGCCGATACCTCGACGCTCCCGTTTGTCGCACGATATGCACTCGTCCCGTACGGATGGTATTCCTCGTACGAAATGACTTGCCCCGTTTCGTCCAATTCAAGCGTCGCCGAGCCCAAGTGATTGCTGCATTGATACCGCGTCCGCGACACCACATTCAGGATTGGCACGGAAGTATCGATTGTCTTCGTCTCGACCATCGCAATACGTCGCGTGTCGTCCATAATGTGAAGCGTTTCGCGTTCGAGGACGATACCGCCAAGTTCGTGTCGCCGATACAGCTCGAACCCGCCCAGGTAAATCCGTTCCTCGGTAATTCCGTTATGCACCCAAGTCTTGCGGACGCGTTGTCCCGACGCGTCGTACGTGAAATATACATCGCCCCCGCCGCCCTTGTCGACGTGGACCATTTGATCCTTGAAGTCCCAATCAATGCCATCGAGGTGCGGCATTGATTCCATATTCCCGTGCGGATCGTGCGGGTAGCTTTCCGAGAATTGATTCAGGCCATCCGTGGGCAAACTCGTTCCAAGCAATCGATTGTTCGTCGTGGAAACGTTGTACCGTCGCGTCCAGCTTCCCGCGGCATTCACGGTCGCATGGATCATCTCGATAAAATTGCCAACCTGATCATATGCGTATGACTCCGCGTAATTGCGCATCGCCTGCGGGTCGTTCGCATTGGGCGCATTCACCAACGGAAAACCATAGGCGTCCTGCTGAATGTTCGCATTCTGCCCTGCATGCTCACGACCCGTCGCGTGGATCAAACGGTAAATCGCGTCGTATTCGTACTTCGACACTGCCGCCATCACATCGTTGTCGTAAAATACCGTGTTTTGCGCCAAGTCCGCCGTTTCGACGATGTTACCGACGGCATCGTACGTGTACCGCAAATCCTGCAACAACACCGGACCCGCCGTGCGCGTCGTCTTGATGCGTTTTACACGGTACGTCAGCTCGTCGTATTCGTATTCCGTGACAACGCCATTGCCGTACGCGATACGCTCGCGTTGCCCCTTGG
>JANORL010000266.1:0-3615 GCA_031415295.1 Polyangiaceae bacterium
ACCCGTGATTGTGCCTGCGTGTATTTCGTCACGAAGCGTTCTTTCGCGGCATTACGCAACGCGCGTAGATCTCGCGTCTTTTGCCCCGCGGTACGTCGACCCTTCAGCGCCAATGCATACTTCTCGCGATGATCGTGCACGGCCACTCGTTCGGACTCGGCATCGCTCCATTGAGCGACATTCGCTGTGAGCCGTCCTTCAAGATCCGTCATCGCGTCAACTTGCGAATCGCCCTGGAGTCGCGTGATCGCGTTCGATCCGTCAGGAAACAACGCTAGGCAAAGCGGGCCCTCTTTTTTCCCATCAATGATTTCGGCCTTCTGTTGCGTCAGGCGAATACGCCGATCGGACATGAGGTTTTCGTATTTCACGTCCACGCGATTGGAAATGATGTCACGTACAGCCGCTTCATAGTTCGCTTGTGTTGTCGCGAGGTCCGTTTTGACCACGGCCACATCCGCGGCAATCTCTCCAAGCGTGTTGTTGTCGGGGAACTTCCCACACATACGAATCGAATACGTTGCGAGCTCCAGGCATTTGGACACTCGAACCTTCATGTTGACACCTTGCACAACCGATCTCCATTCGATAAGAGGCTGGCGACACAGTACGGCAGCAGTCAGAGCCACGTCAATACGGAAAGAAAGTCGTTGGCAAGGCGGTAGCGTCGGCGCAAGAGGCTCGGCCAACACTGCGCCACCACGTTTGCGTCGGCGCAACAGTGGCGTCCACGACTTGGACAAGGCTCTTGCACGAAAAAAAACGGTCTGGCGCGATGTTGGAAGAGTGTGTTGCGTCGACGCAAGAGGCTTGTCCAAGAGTGCGGCACTACGTTTGCGTCGGCGCAACTGTGTCGCAGCATCGCGGCGAGTCGATTTGCGCCGACGCTACACGCTCGCCACACGCGAAACGGAGGCGAAACGAGGGCGCAAGGTGAGGGCAAGGTGAGGGCAAGGTGCTCGATGCGCGCGTTGGCGCTGTCGTGCACTCCCTGCGCGGGCGGTTCTTGCAACAGATCCGACCCATCCATGGCCTGCCGCGAGGGAAAAACGAACGCGGTGGAGTGGTCGAGGATACCGGAACTCGACGACAACGTTCACGGGCAGCCGAGCAAAGTTCGAAAATCGCGATCGGACGAGACACGTCAAAGGAATTTGTTCAGCTTGAAGATGGTAGCTACATGTTCACGCGCACAGCGTGCTTCATGATCACGGCGTTAGCGGACCGGAAAAAGCCGCAGGTCGAGCGTGCGCTCATTCACTTCGTCAGCGTGGACGAGATTGTTGAAGCACACTTCCGAGCTGACCCCGACGGAATCGACCGTATCGCGCTCCGCGAGGATCTGACGGACGGGATGAAGTCACTCTCGAAAACGGCGAAAGTGCACGGCGTCATCAAGTTCGACCGCTTCATGGATACGGGCTACCGGGGTATGTACAACATGCCGCTCGCGCAGCTCACGGAGTACAAGGGGCTAACCAGATCACCAATCGTCAGGCGTTGTGGTATCCATGAGGGGATGGAGAGGTTTCGACGGAACCTGATCAGCGGCAGGGGACATCTCCGCTGGCCCGAGCAGAAAACGTCGGATAACATCAGGGGACAACATGCTGGACGCCATCGAATTTTGGACTGAAATCGGCGAAGAACACACGATCCATGTCCCCGCTGATGTGCCCGTCGGCCGTGCTCGAGTGATTGTATTCGTCGAATCGGAAGGGGCAGGAAGACGGGCCAACAACGCGGACAAACTCGGCAAGCTCATCGAAAAATACAGGGGGCGGATCGTCATGAGCGATGACTTCAATGAAGCGCTTCCTCCCGAAATTCAGCGCTACTTTGACGGCGACGACGACGGACCGCTTCGGCAAGTTCCATGAAATTACTGCTGGATACGCACGTATGGCTATGGCTGATCGGCGACGATCCTCGTTTGCCTGCACGCCTTCGAGCTGAGCTGTCGAATCCCGAACATAACCTCGTCATTTCAGTGGCTTCGTGCTGGGAAGTCACGATCAAGACGGCGATCGGGAAATTGAGCCTACCGGTCCCATTGGAAACATTGCTCGAAGACGTGTCCAGAGGATTCGAAGTTCTCGCAATCCGCCTCGAACATGTAGGACGGCTGGCGTCATTGCCGCGCCATCATGGCGATCCTTTCGATCGTATCCTGGTGGCCCAAGCCTTGGTCGAGAATCGAGCCATCGTTACGGCGGACGCCATGTTGCATCGATATCCGGCACAGATTTTTTGGACGACCTAGCCGCGCTTGCCAAAAGACACCGGCCACGCGCTCGCTCCATCCGCGAACGCGTTCCCTGCGCACCGCTCAAGACAAACTCATTCCTTCTCTTCCTTCTCTTCCTCGTCCGGTTTGTCCTCAACGACTTCGTCCTTGCCAAGGTCGAAAATGGCACTTTGTTTGGACTAGGTACTTCTGGTAGCGTTTCACCATGGCCTCCAGCAAGCCCGCAAGGTCGCATCCGCGTGCGCCCATGTACGAGCAGCTTCTGCTCTTTCCCGAACGCGCGGAGTATCTAGCCGAAGCCCGCTTCGACTCGTACCGCGTGAGTTTGGAGCACTGGCGGGCTCTCGCCGAGACGTTCCGAGAGGCCTTTGAGACAGTGTACGAGCGACGAAGTGCACGGGTTCTCCTCGTGCATGGCGGGCAGGGGCACGGAAAGAGTCTCTTTGTTCAAACGCTGGAAAAGGACTTCAACACCTCCACGCAATCGCTGGCGCCCGACCCGAAGAACTTGTGGCACGTTCTCGCAGGACGCTCGCCACCTAGTGTGGACACCCTCCGCCGCGCGGCCGAGACGACTGCGCTGCGTCGCGTGGAACCGCGAAGCGACTGGCTGACCAAGGAACGCTCGTTCGCAACAGCGGACACCCATGCGATGCGTATCTTCTTGTTCGATGATGCGCAGAAGGACCCGTTCGTGCGTGAATGGGCGAGCCTCACGCAGGGCGAGTATTCACGCTTGAAGGCTGACGGTCATCGAAACGTTGCCCTCGAGTCGGTCGCCGAGCGCATTGTCGAAGATTGCCGTGGTGACTTTCGTCGGTCGCTCTTCGTGCTCCTCTCGAACGATCCAAAGTACCTTGATGACATCAAGGTTCAGCTGGACCGTTCGCACGAGGGACTCGCACGACGAGTCGAGCTTCCCCTTCCTGTACCGGCTGTGAAGGAAGAGATCGTTCGTACCAATACGAATTTGCTCAATCCTCGAAGCTATTGGTTCTGCCTCGATCAAGGCGGTCCGGAGGAGAAGAAGGACGCGTATCAAGCGCTCATGGGGGATCGTGGTTTCATCGACTCGTTCCAGGCGATCAGCCGGGCGTTGGCCGCTCAGCACCGAGCCAAGCGTTCGGGACGTCCCGCAAACAAGAACCTCCTCACCCTGGTCACGCTTGGCACGTCCCCAGCCGAGGTCGCGTCGTTTTGTGCAGACCACGAAATGGAAGCCGACGACAGGTAAAAGGTTCGCTCAAGCCCGACATCATCCTCGACGAGTACGAGCCTTGCGCCGTCACTCGCGCGTCGAGTTCGGACGACAAGGCCATCGAGCTTGCGATCAAGCGCGGCTGTCACGTGATCGAGATGACCGCACA
>JANORL010000267.1:0-1614 GCA_031415295.1 Polyangiaceae bacterium
GGCTGGACGAATTGGCATCGATTCGGGATCGTTCCGCGCATGATGCAAAGCGTGGGGGGCGTGAGAACATTCGCGGCGGTATCGAAACGGTTTACGACGCAGTTCAACATTTGTTCGTTTCGTGAAAGAGGAAGCCGAGTAAAACGATGGGCAACGACAAGAAGAAACAAGCGCAAAAAAAAGAACCCGCCAACGTCGCGCCGCCGACTCCGGTGAAGCCTGCGCCCGTTGCGGATGACGTGGCAATGCTTGAGATGGAGGCCGAAGAAACGCTTGGTGAAGTGCCACCGCCGGTTCCCGTAACGGACGAGACGACGTTACGCGAGTTGTTTGACCGGACAAATGGCGTGCTGGTGAAACTCAAGGAAGCGGAGACACGCGCCAAGGACGCCGAAAACCGCGCCAGTGAACGTGCTGCGCAAGCCGACGCGCAAAAGAAAGAGGCGGACAAACAGATCGAGGAGGCATTGGCACGACAGAAGAAGGCCGAGAAATTCGTTGCAGAGTACCAAGGATATTTGGACAAACTCGCCGAAGTGTTGCTGCCTGAAAAGATAACGATTGATCCAATCCCTGGTGAACCTGCGCCTCCCGCAATGGACTCGCATAAAGCAGCAGCGAATGAAGCGGTGCGCAAATTCAAAGCAGCGCAGAGGAACGCGGAAGCAGCGGTAGCCGCGGCAAACGCGAAAGAAAAAGACTTCGATCGGCGAAAAGGCGAACTGGATACGCTGGAGAAAAACCTTGCTGCGAAAAAGACGCAGCTCGAAGAAAAAGAAAACAAGTTTCTCGAACGTGAGGCAAAAATTGCGGAACGTGAAACCAATGCGGAGAATGATTTCCTCGTCCAACGTCGATTCATTCTGGAGCCGATCGAGTCTCAATTGGCGCAACTCCGCACCGAACGCGATTCGTTGATAAAACGAATCGATGATTTGCGGGCAAGCGATATCGCCGAATGGCAAAAGCGCTGTAACGATCGCGAACAGAAATGGCGCGACGAGGAAATTGCACGTGTCAAAAAGGACGACGAACATCGGCAAGGGCTGACCAAAGATATCGAGGTCGAACGCGAGAAGAAATTGTCTGAATTGCGTGATGAGCTCGAGGAGATTCGTCTTCAGGAGCATGAAAAACGTGATGCATTATGGACAGCGCGCGATGAAGACCTCCAGGCTCGCGAAATGGCTTTGATCGAAAAAGTAAAGGAACTGCGTCATTTGCGGAATGAGGTTCAGGCGGGAACCGAGATTCTGGAGGAGGATCGCGAATCCTTCGACAAGAAAGTGGAGCAATTCGGCGCGGCAAAGGTCGCGGCATTGGAAGGGGAACTCGCGGCAACGAAGGCGCATCTCGATAATGCGATCAAGGTGCGGGATCAATATTATCAACATGTTGCGGCACGTGAGCAACTCGAACGAGAGCTCGGTGGGCGTTCTCCGAAAGATATCCTGAGCAGTCTCGATGGGCTGAAACGTCAATGCGCCGAGCTACAGAACAAGCTCGATGCGAGTTTCGGGGAGGAAACAGCGCAACGGCTTGCATTATGCGAGCGCGAGCTCTCGTCGGTGCGCGAGGTGCGTGATGTGCTCCAGGTAAAACTCGTGGAGGCGG
>JANORL010000268.1:0-13556 GCA_031415295.1 Polyangiaceae bacterium
GTCGACCGACGATTTCGGGTGCGCAGCAGTTTGACACCGGCCACCTAGGCGTTGACCGAGCTCTTCAGCGCACACCAGACCAGAACGTTAATCCTGCCGTCATCGTAACGATGATCCCTACGACGAATCCCGTCAGCAGCCACGCAAAACGCGAGGGACCTGGAGTATTCGTTACGCCCAGCGGAAACTCGACGGCATGTACTCGTTCGGCTTCGGCATCTACCAAAAGCACGCCGTCTACATCAAAAGCAATGCGGTATTCGAGCAATTGGCGTCGAGTGGCTGGCGTGTCGATACGTGGCGCAGCACGCCCGGTTTTGACTTCGGCGACGTAACGTTTGTCGCCATATGAAACGAGGTAATCGGAGCGTAGATCGATCGCTATGGGTTGACCATCGATTTGCACGTTGTACGATACCGCTACTTGTCGACCGAGAATTCCAAATCCCCATTGACGGAGCAGCTTTTCGGCACGTTTTTCACCTGCGGCACCACGTTCGCGACGAATGGCAATCGTGCGTTTTCGCCAAAACCCTTGCCAAGCAAGGCGGGCGCTTTGCACCACAGCGAGCAGCATGGTCGCTGCAAGCAGAAAAAGCATTGCATTGGGGGGAAGCGCGCGCAGGTCCATTCATGCCCATCATGGCGTCAAGAGCTCGCAGTGGGCCAAGTTTTTGCGGCGTCGAATGGTCGCTCGAGGGCAAAAATCGAACAACGTCGCGTGACATCGATCATCGGGCATGATACGACCCGCGCGTTGAAACGCCTCATTGGACTCCGCCACCTCGTCCACGATCTCGTGGAAAAAACCACGAATTTGGTTCAGGAACAACATTTTGCGGTCGTGAACAAGCCGACGCGAGTACTCGATGCCATTGCGCCGCCGCTTGGCAATGTTGCGCGCGTGGTGGAAGGTGCGCAGCGAATGACGGCTTCGGTGGTGTACGACGCGATTCGTGCGACGAACACCGGGGTCCGCGTTCTTTGCGACGTCGGTCTCGATGCAGCAGCGACACTTGGCGGAAACACTGGCCCGCAGATGGCTTCGGCCGATGACCCAGACGACGTTGCAACGCCACTTCGATCGACGGCTCTCGGTTCGCGTTCGTGGTGGATCGATCAAACGTTATGCGTTCTCAATGGCGCAATGGGCGATTTTTTGCACGAACGAGACAACGATTTGCACATAGAAATGGGACTGCGCGTTCTTGGTCGACGTGTGCCTCCCGATCCTGCGGCAATGGCTACGGCGTTGCCTAATGCCACCGGGCGTATCGCTATTTTTGTCCATGGACTCATGTGTACCGAATGGTCCTGGAGCTTTGACGCCCACAAACAATATGGCGATCCTGACGTCAATTTTGGCACGTTGCTCGCTCGCGACCTTGGTTTTACGCCGCTGTATATCCGTTACAACACCGGGCTTCATGTCTCGGAGAATGGGCGTTCCCTTTCTGCGTTGCTCGAAGCGATCTTTGCTGCCTATCCGGTACCCATCGAACAAATTGTCATTCTTGGGCATAGCATGGGCGGCCTCGTTTCACGAAGCGCGGTCCATTACGGGCACGAACACGGTGCTTCGTGGACCAAACATCTCACGCACGTTTATTGTATTGGCTCGCCAAACCTTGGTGCGCCGCTCGAAAAAACAGGCAATGTGCTCGCGGCTGTGTTGGCGTATTTCGATACACCGGGCACGCAAGTCCCGGCAATTCTTCTGAAAGCGCGTAGCGCCGGCATCAAGGACCTTCGTTTTGGGTATGTCATCGACGAAGATTGGAAAGACCGCGATCCTGACGCTTTGCTCGAAGACAATCGTCACGACGTACCCTTCGTCGACTCGGTGCTTTATTGTTTCGTTGCTGGTACATTGACACGAGATCCTGCACACCCCGCGACCCAGATTCTCGGTGACGTTCTCGTACGTATGCCTAGTGCGGCGGGACAAACGACCGACGCTACCCGCCGAATTCCTTTTCACGTGGGAGGAGTGGTGACCGGCGCGCATCACCTCGCACTCGCGAATCATCCCGATGTTTATGCAGAAATCCGCCGCTGGCTGCCGGCAGGACTGGAGCCCCCTCCTACGCGTGCGTAACGTCGAGTCAGCTCAAAAAGTAATTTTAAACACGTTTCAGTCACCGCTGCTCGTATCAATCATCATCTGATCAGGTAGACCCTGACCACGTAAACCCAGGAGCGGGCCGGTAGCAGCATCCGGAACTACCGTCACAGACAACGAAGATGTGCCGTGTTCTCCGTGGGGTTGAGGCCGTTTTGAGGCCATCACGCGCGGTAAGGAAACATTACCAGGCGCGATGAGTGTTCAGGATGAACCGGGGAAGCCGCCCTCGGCATCCTGACGGGCACCTGAACGACGCATTGACATCCGAGGCATCGACCGTCCTTTTGTGCAGTCACGCGGCCGCTTTTCGAGCTTGCACGTACAAACTATCGGCCACGAATTTCAAGAGCGGAAGGCGGGTGGACAATTTGCGCAAACTTTCGGATCCGTCGATGATCTGTCGTTTGAGCCATGGCATCAATGCCCGATCGGAAGGTTGGATCCCAAGTCCGAAGAAGCCATCGATGTCGAGCCTCGAGGGGCCGATGTTGTCGGTGAATACTTCCAGCAGTTCTGCAGGCGAATAATAGCGCACATCGAACTCCGTCGGATTGCGAAACCTACGTCGGGCTTGGTGGTAGAGACATCGAACGCCGAGCATGTTGGGCATTTGCACCAAAAACTCCGCACCTGGTTTGGCAACGGTGTTTAATTGACGAAGGGTTGCCGCTGCATTTTCCTTCGAGAAATGTTGCACGACGCTATACGAGAAAACAGTATCGAACGTGTTTGTCTTGAAGGGAAGTTGCAATGCGTCGCCGACGACGAAATGAGCTTCAATGCCGAATTTTTTACAGAGGCGTTTGGCGGCCAATACCGCACCAAGCGAGGGGTCGAGACCAATGGGCACGAACCCGGCTCTACTCGCAGCAACCATCCATCGGCCCCAATTGCAGCCGACATCGAGCAACAGTCGAGGCGAATCCGTTTGCAATCGAAACGAGGGAATGGGAATCGTGTCCAGGTTTCCCGCCATCTGACTGTACATGTAACCCGAAGTGGCTCCGACCAAAAAGGAAATGATCGGATCCACCGGTTCGCTGGATGCGCGTTTCAACCGCTCTTTCAACTCATTTCGTTGCTCTGGCGAAAGTCCAATCGTATCCACTTGCCATGGATCGTTGGGTTTTTCCCAGGCTGCTTCGAGCGACGCGTCCTTCACCCATAACGTCGACTGGGTGTTTGGCGCAAGGAGAACGGGAATGTCATGAACAATGGGATATCGAGCACCGGACGGCGATACGAGGGTCTCGCCCTCCCGCGTGAGAGGTTCGCGCGTGAGGGGGCATCGCAGGATCGAGAAAAAATCGAGCGTCATGGTTGGTCTTCCTTTGGATTGATGGCCGGAACGGACCGACTGGAAACGACGTGCACTTCGTGATGGTCGTCGGAATCCACGGAACGCGCAGCGACAAACGCGCGGCGATCGGTCGGGTAATGGGTCGTTTTCTTCTTGCCGATGTGTTGATCGATTGACGAGTTTCGACCAGCTGCAGCCGGTCATTTGCAGCGCGCTAACGCTTCACCGTCATGCCCGTCGTTGGTCTCGATCGTTCAGATGACGACGAGCCTCGATTCGTTCAAAAAAGTTGATCCAGGCGACGAGAATTTGCCCGACGTTGCACGCTCGTTGCGCGGCGCAAGCGCCGCTTCGCGGCAAACTCGTATCGCGTTGGATTTCTTTCTTCAGATCTTTGCAGCCTTGGTGCAATCATAGATCGCTGGGCGTGGCTGCAGTCGGTGCAGTCTGCGGAGGCGTAATGGCAGATGCACGCGGTTTGGGAGCAGAACGCACGGAGGTACTGGAGGCAGGAACGGTTTTGATGAAGACCGAGGGCAGACCGCTGGCGATGGGTTCGGCGATTTGATCTTTGAATTGGCAGGCATAGTCGCCGACGAGAATGTATTTTCGTTGGCAAAAGAGGTCTCGTTTTATCGAAATTTTCGACGTTGGGGAAATATGGGTTTCGAGTGTATGCGCCCAGGGAAACCGTTCAATACGCGTGAATGCTGCGACGCAAGGTAATGGTACACCGCGACAAGCGGTTTCTTTCGCCAGCGCTTCGACTTCGTTGCTGACAGCGAAGACATTGTACACGCACATGGCGGCAACGCCGATGAAGAAAAGCGCCATCAGATTACGAACGAGCGCATCAATAAGCGAGCGTGATTCGGACATGGATGGAGGGTACACGCGAGGACGTTGGCGATCAAGACAAACTGTCGTCGAGCAGGTTGATTCGACTTGCAAGCAAGAATATGTTGCTCGGCAGGGCCTTCACGCACGTCCAGCGAGCCACTGCTGGTAAGAATGGTAGGCCCAGCGGAAATTCTTGTCGATTTCCGGATCACTCGCGATACGCGCGCGCCAAAACGTATCGACTCGTGCCGCGTGTTCCTCGGACAATCCATAACGCGCCGCTATTTCACGCCGATTGGCCGGCGCGATCGTTATCTCGACGCATAATGAGGCGTATTGCTCGAGCGTCAGCGATATCGGCTCCGGCGAAACAGGCGCCAATACGACGACAGGCGCCGGTACGACGACAGGCGCAGATGGCACAATGGGCACTGGTGCTGGAGCGGTGGACGCAGATGGCACAATGGGCACAATGGGCACAATGGGCACTGGTGCTGGAGCGGTGGGCGCAGATGGCTTGCGTTGAGGAAAAGGCGTGGCTTTCGATTGTGCCATCACCGAGGCGACGATCGACGAAATGTCCCGCGTTTCACCTCCGGCGTGCCCTGATGGCGATGTCGTTTCGAGTCGAATGGGCTCGGTCACGTCGGCATGCTCTTTTGCGCGCCGATACGCCGCTTCCGGCTCCAGCTCTGGAAATGCGGCATTGCTTGCGAATGGTAATGCCGGCTGGGTCGCCGCGGTGACCGAAGGCCCCTGCGTGCCCTGAATTCCTTGAAAATGCCTCATCCCCGCAGGGACGATCGAATGCAACTCGCGAATAGGCTCGGCAATCACCGGTGACGCGGGCGGCAAAGGCGCGGCCATCATAGGTGCGGCCACCATAGGCGCGGCCATCATAGGCGCGCCCGAATTGTGCGCCCAAGGTGACGTTCCCCCGAGAACGACAGACTGCACCCGTTGCGAGATCGGCACGGGAATCTCCTGCGGGGATACAGGAACTGGCGTTATCGGCATGATCGGCATGGGCGCCGACTGCGTTGTGGTGATCACGGGCGGCGCTTCGACGGGTTTTTCATGACGAAGTGAACCGAGCGACGCTATTGCCGGTTTTTCTTTGACGAGTTTCGTTTTCGTTTTCGCGAAACGTTCGCCGAATCGTCGCGAAAGCGCTTCCTCCTCGCGTTCGCTTTCCTCGACCAACAACGCGGTGAAACCAAACAACGCTTCTTCCCAACGGTCTTCGTCGAGTCCCAATCGTTCGAGCACTTCGGGGTGATGGGTTTTCCCGAAATGCCGCAGATGAGCCATCACCTCACCATAACGTTCGATATCGATTCCCCCGCGCAGAGGTTCGTCTTTTGCTTCAACTGTTTGCGTGGTATCAGCCATCTCTGTCCACCTAACAATTCATCTTCACGGTTCCCTTGATGTTCACCGTGCCAGCTTCGACGTTTACCGTGCCGCCTTTGACCGTCGTGTCGCCATTGACCGCGACGGCTGAGCCATTGATGATCACCGTTCCGCCATTGATCTCGATAATGCCTGCGCCGATCCGCACTTTGGCGCCGCCTTTCACGTCGATCCACGGTGCGCTGATGTTCACATTCCCCTCGCCATTTACATTAACCACGGGCGCCGCTGCCTCGAGAAGCGCTCCGGCCGTGATGATGTTGTTCGCTCCCGCCCCAAGGGACATGTTTGCCCCCGCCGATCCTACGAAGGTTGTCGAAGAAAGCGTGATGTTTGGCGCTCGGCCATTCAAGTTTGCGCCGCCAACGATGGTCGCATCGGTACCAGCTTTGATGTCGACGGTCGTCCCTGCGGTCATTGAAATCGACGCGGCGCTCGTCGATTGCGAGCCCGTTACCTTGATACTCTGGTTTCCACCGACTTTGGTCGCATCGTCCACACCGACCGAGCGATCCGAGTTTCGTTCCACCTCGGTAATCTGGTCGCGCGCCGCATGAACGTGCAGCTCTTCTTCGCCTTGTTTGTCCTCGAAGGAGAGCATGTTGTAATTGCCATTAAACGGACTGGAAAACGTCTTGATTGCACTGTACGTGGGTCGATTCGTAGCGTTTTCCGGCGTCAAGTTGACCCCATTGTACACGCGACCGGTCACGAGCGGTCGATCGGGGTCACCTTCGAGAAAATCGACAATCACTTCGTCGCCCACACGCGGATGGAAGATGCCTCCATGCCCGCGGCTTCCTGCAAAAAGGTGACTTACGCGAACCCAACACGACGTCGCTTCTTTATCGTGCCGTCCTACATCCAAGTCCCAATGAAAATGCACCCGCACACAGCCAATATTTTCGGGTCCGCCGACGTTGATTTCGGTGTCTTGCGTCGCGGGCTCCGCCGTCACGATTGCGGTTTGGCTCCCCATGATCCGCGGCCTGGGTGTGATTCGCGCGGGACGATAATTCGATTCCGCCGCCTTGTCCGCCGTTCCGCAACGAATCGCCTCGAAATGAGCGACGTACGGCTCTTCTTTTCCTTTGCCGCCAAAACTGCCACCTTCGCTCGCTTGATGCTGAATTTTGGTCACGAGGTAGCTGCCGGAAAAACGCGGATTCGGATGTTCCAACTTGAAAATAGTTCCAGCTGATAACAACCGGCAACGAGCTTCGCCCGAAGCCCATTGTCGTTCGGTATCGAAACGTTGTTCCAGGGTTTTCGCTAAAAATTCGCCGGTTTCTTTCGAATGCTCGAACCGCCCAGGATGCTCGTAGACTTGAAAATCGGTGATGCCCGCCGGCGAATTGGCCAGCAGTTCGAGATCCGGTTTGCGCCAATTCCAATCGCTCAACGACGCAGCTTTGGGCCGTACACGCGCGCCCACTTGAATGGAATCGAGCTCGCGACCTTTGATTTTCGGTCCGAGCGGTTCTTCTGACGCGACTTTGGGACGGCCATCGTCGTTATCGGTCAGCACGAGGATACATTCGTCCTTCGTGTGCTCGAAATGGTAACTAATGCCCTCTTCTTCGAGCAATCGGGAAACGAAATCGAAATCGCTCTCTTGATATTGCACGCAATACGGGCGGGCTTCTTTGTCCATCAGACGCATGAAATCACGCACAGCCCACAAATACGTGGCTTTGGCCGGCCGATAACTGCCCTCGTCGCCATCGTCGGCCGGGGGAAAATTCCCATTCGCCGCCGCCGACTTTACAAGCCCCGCACCCCACGACGTTCGCTCGAGAACCGCATTGATGATATCGCGCAACGTTTTTTCGAGGTAGACCAGGCTTTTTTTCATCATCGTGGCCCGGAAAAACGGCGGCACGATCGTCACGCGATAACGCCCCCCGTCTCGCGTATCGCCTAGTTCCTCAGCCGATCCGATGATGCCGTGGACAATGCGGAACTCCGGACTCGTTTCCGTGCGCAAACGTAACGCCGCATCACGACCGACCAAGTCCGTGACCCCAACTTCGGGTCCTTCGCCCCGACGCACCAACTCGACCTCGAAGGCGTACATCGACGAGATGGCTTCCCGACCGCGCACCTCCAGTACTTCCAAGTGCTGCCACGGGCCATTTGGATGATTTGCACCATCCCAGGAAAACGTAAAGTCTTTGTCCATCGCGCGCACAGCCTCCGCTTCATGATGATACGTGGATCTACAATGATTGCAATACCGGTCCTTCGAGGAGCTCGATCGACATGAGTCGTCGGGAATTTCGCGCCACATGAGCACGATAACGACACCCTTGGACGAGCGCCGCAAAGAGTTGCGGCTGGTCACTGATGGTAAACGTTTCGCCGTTCATTTTTAGCCACAAGCTCAGGTTCGACTTGTGCACCGCGTAGGATTTTTCGAGCACGCCTTCGATCGCATCGAGGTGTCCTTCGGTGACGTCTATTTTCGTGCCGCCGTTTAATCGATGCTGTTCACGAATCGAACCGGGCAGCAACCAAAGACACACGAGAATTCCCAGGGTCATCATGATCGAGACGGGGTCGATAGGGCTTCGTCCGCGGTTCATTTCGTACACGATATGCACGCTGACCATAAACCCGAAAACTATCGGGACGCCCGCCATGATCCACGCCACGTGGGTACGTTTCGCGCGGCCAAGTTTTGCGCGTTGCTCGCTCGTCATCCGCAAGGATCGATTCTCTTGAATGGTTTGGGCGTCAACCTGCTGCGTCTCAATCAAAAGCTGCTGCATTCGTCGCTCGTGTTCTCGCGTGGCAATTGCTGCAGCCGGCGCTTTCGCCCGAACCACGAGGTTTTTTGCGACATCGATGTAAAACCGATAAGGCCCGGGCAACAGAAAAACCCCTGGCGCGATTCCTGGTTCCGGGCCAGGAGAGGCCTTGACGACATAAGGTGCCGTACACGCTTGCAGCAGATCCTGCAATGTCGCCCAATGCATCATTTTCAGATTGCTGACGCTTGACGCTTTGCGGACTTTTTCCGTCGCGAAAACCAGCTCGCCATCCATGGTCCGCAAATCTTCCATGGCCAGCGCTAACCCCTTTGCTCGGTTGATTCAGTTGATTCGACGGATTCACGTGATTCGAAGTCCGAAAGCAAACTTTCATCGCCCGAAACGTCGGCCGCTGCGACTTTGACTTCCGCGCGGTCGTGAGCCGGCTTTGCGCCAAGTTCTTTTTTCATCCATTCAGGCACATGTAAATCGCCGTCGCTGTTCAATAATACGCGTTCGCCATTGATTTTCACGTCGTCATTGGCACGTAACGATAAATCACCTTCCGTCGCATGCATGGCCGCATCAGGCGCCTCGATGGTCGCGCTTTGCGTTGCCCGCGCCACGAATTGCCGCGCCGAAACCTCGAACGTATCGCATTCGACGGCTACCTTGTTTTTTGCACGAATCGCTAGATCGGCGGCATCCACCACGACCTTCGCCCCAGATTCCGTGATCTCCAACGTGAGCTCGATTCGACCGGTTTTTCCAATCAAAACCACCCGATCATGTTCTTGTTCCGACGTCACTTGCAAGAGTTTTCCATGGCGCAACAGAATACGTTCTTCCCGCCGCTGCGCCATATCGAACGCAAGTGGATCCACCGTCGAGGCCTCCTCGTAACCACTCTCGTCGCTTGCGCTGGGCAAATTCTTTGCACTCATATTGTCCCCAATTACTTTCGCCACCGCACGACGTGCCGCATCTTTTTGTATTGCGCCTCGGTCGGAGGTCGATCGACAACCAACGTTCCGACCCAGACGACAATCAATTCTTCGTTTTCAGGCCGCAACACGACCGTACGCAAAGCTGGCTGCAATTCGGTCGGGCCTCCTCCAGTAAACGGCTCGATGAGCATTTGCGGACGTTCAGCGGGCATAGGCACGACCAGCTCCGCCAGCGTGGGATGCATGTTGCGCACGCGAATGACTTCGTCGCCATCAAAGTCCGGAAAAATGAGCCAAGGTGGTGCACCGTGTAGAAATCCAGGCGACTCGGGCGAACCCAAGTTATCGAAGAAGTCTCCGCTCACCAAGGAACCCGGCAATGATCCTTCGCGCACCTCGGGAATGGTCTCTGGGGCACCCTCGAATTCGTGAACGATGCCAACATAAGCTGAGCGCGGAAACCAGTCTTGATGGGTGAAATTAAAACAAGCCGGGCGTGGAGCCGACGGCCAGCGTTGGGCGCTGCCGAGCACCAAGTTCTGCGGTGAGAGCAAGTTTGTTGGCATTTCGAGGTTTGGCAAGGCCAAGCCGTCGAGTGCCTCGCGATTGGGGAAAACGACATAACCACGGCCCATGCTGTTCCGCGGATACATATATGGAGAATAATCTTCGATAGGTTCGTCCGTGGATTTGGATACCCACGCAGCGTAATCGTCCGGCTGCGCGATATCGGCGTGGCGATCTTTCCCGCCGTACGCACGCGTGTAACTGATGGGCATTTTCTCGAACGGTTCAGGCTCGGTGAAAAAAATCGACCCATTGTACCAATAGACGCGCCGATCGCCGAAAACACGAATACGCCGAATGTATTTTTCGGTATCGCCTCGTTTGTCCTTGCCCATCTCGATGGACGCGCTGACTTCGAGTTCGCGTTTGGGTCCGTCGCGACAAATGGCGTGACCTTGAATGATGACGTCCGTGCCTTCGCGCGCACATGCGAAAAAATCCGGCTCCCAAGCAACCGGGGTTTCTTCATCTTCGCCTTCGTATAACATTTCGCGGACGATGGCGAGTTGTTGATTGGCGACTTCCGCGGGTCGCCCTTGCGGCAGGGTATAGGTGCGTTTGGCGAGGACGTGGGCGCGTAATTGCCCGGTCACGTCTTTCGTGAAATGAATGGCGGAGGTGACGGCATCCTTGTCGGTGGTCATGAAGGCGCTTTCAACGGGCCCAAACGGGCGGGTCATTTCCAAAACCGAGAAGACCATCGGGGCTCAAATCCCCGGCCTTGCTGCCAACCCACTTCTTGAGGGGTTCTTCGAAGATTTTTCCGACCATTTCGCCAGCTCGCGGGCCCAGCTTTTTCCCCACGGCTTCCGCGATTTTTCCGAAAATGGGCGCCAATCCTCGCCCGATGAGCCCCGAAAGTTTACGGCCGAGCGTCCTCGCCAAACCATTAAAAACGCGTTTGCCGAAGAACGAACCGATGAACGGAATTCCACCGAAGATCACATTGATCAGGAACGAAACCAACATATCCGCCGCGATACTGACCACGCACAGCAGGTAATCGGCGAGCGACATGCCGGCAAACACGTTGCTGGGCATTTGCATACCGAGGCCGATGGGCAAATCGCAAGGATCGCTGCATATGAGTTGATTGAGAGGATTTATTGGGCTGAAGGGAATTCCCATGACGGCGATGCTCTTGCCGCCCACTTTCACCGTCGTTGGTCCCCACACCGGTTTGGATGCCCCAACCGCAATGACGAAGATGAAAAATCCCTGATCGATGACCGGCCCGACGACTACGTTTGGCGGCAAGACACCAATGATGACCACATGGGGGCGCAAGTATTTGGAATCCGCGCCCTTTTGCACCGCTGGCTCGCCGCACACGATGACATTCGCGACAGGCTCGTCTCCCATGCCGTAATACGTGGTGATTGCGGAAACCCATAACGCATATTTCGACGGCGTGAACGGAATTGGCGGCGCCGGTGGTGCAATCAATATCCCCAGCGCACCGTGCAATTCGCGACCGATGACCAGACACATTGTTCGTACCGGCATACAAGGTACACCCATGGTTCGCCTCCTCCTTTACGTCGTTAATTCGAACCGCTTGTCGAAAGAATCGCCCTGCGCCGCTTCCTTCGCTCGTATACATACCGAAAGTCCGTTCGATACGTCATGACCACCAATCGCTGGGTAAGCAAAACGAATAGCGCGCTGATCGCAAGCTGCGCCTCGAACGATTGCGTCCCCGGCTCGACTCGCACCGTCAATACATCGCTGGGAATGCGGAAACGCACGGGTTTCGGTTCGAGGTTCTCGAGGACCACTTCGTCCTCGGGACGTAACGCCGGACTGATCATTCGCGGCTGGCTGGCCGAAATTGCACAACGCTCGTGAAAGGTCGCCAGGAGAATATCGCGCGCTTCTTCATCCGGCGCATCTTTCGCGGCATTGCCGACG
Organism: Polyangiaceae bacterium; assembly: GCA_031415295.1. Lineage (GTDB taxonomy): Bacteria > Myxococcota_A > Polyangia > Polyangiales > Polyangiaceae > Polyangium. The sequence continues at coordinate 11,857 of JANORL010000268.1, forward strand.
TCTGCGAGGTTCCAGCTGAGTGGATCCACGACGGGGCCAAAACATGCCGGCATGGGTCGGTCGTCCCATTTGGTGATTCTCTGGTCGGGCCATTCGAGGTTTGGTAATGGTTTGCCCACGGCTTGCTCGCGCCGCAGGTAAAACCCGCGGCCCAGCTTGTTCAAAACGTGTGGCGCTTCCATGCCTTCGTAATCGCTCACGCCACCAAATGCTCTGGCCCAGGTCAAAGGCATTTCGGTAAACGGCAGCGGTTCGCTTGCCACGAGATGCTCGCCGTGCTCGCGCCACATGCGATCGCCGAAGATGTGCATTTCGGCCGAAAACGCACCCGCTTTCACGGCAACTTTCGTGGTCGTCACGGGTTTTTCGCGCCGCACTGTCCCGGTGATGACGATGTCACAACCCGGATGTCCGGGCACCATGTCGCTCGCAAACGTGCCCACCTCGGTCCAGAGCGGCTCGATTAAGATGGGCCAACCGCTTGGATTTGGCTGGATCCCATCGTCCGCAAGGCGATACGTACGACGGGCGACGACCGTGCCCACAGCGTCGGTGGGACCCGTGAACCCCGTGAAGAGCGCGGCACGAAGCGACGTCGAGTTGATCAGGTCCACGGTTTTGCCTACACTTTCGGAGCTGCCGCGAGGTTATCAGAAGGCAGGGGCAATTAGCAACGTTCACGTGATGGCCGCGATCGAAGCTCGTAACGCGTTTCTTGCGCAAGTTTCAGACAAACCTTACGCGCGAGCACGTCAGGGCGCGATACGCACGACGAACCCACTGCCTCCACCAGCCATCGCCGTCAACGGGCCTTGACCAAAGTCGACCGTACCAACGAAATTACCGACGGCAACAACCTCGGAAGCTGGGCCAAATGCGACGGACGTGGATTCGTTCACGCCGAGTTGTGCGCCGCTGAACTGCTTGCTCCACAGGTGAGTGCCCATTTCGTCGAATACGGCGACGAAAGCAGCGTCGAGGTTTCCCGAGGCCAACGGTCCGCCACCGAAGTCCACGGAATTGCGAAAACGTCCCGCCGCGGCAATACGTCCCGTGGGTCCAATCGCCACGGCTTCGCCCCCATCACCGTTCGTATTACCAAACCCTCGGACCCAAGAAGCAGCGCCGGTGGATCCACTGAGTTTACCGAAAAGAATGTCCGACGCGCCGCCGACGGGTTGAACCGTGATGCCTCCAATCGTGTTTGCACCACTGTAAGCACCGATGATGACTGGGTTGTTGGCGGCGTCGACGGCAATATCATCGCCTGAAGAGGCATTTCCCCCGGTCGTGGTCCAGACATGCGCCCCGCTTGCCGCCGTCAATTTCGTGGCAAACAAGCTGCCCGCACCACCCGCCGTAACCACTTGGCCACCAAAATCGATGTTCCCATAAAAGACGCCCGTAACCAAGGCATCTCCATCGCTGGTGGCCTTGATGCCCAAGCCATCTTGAAAGTTTGCCGAATCGCCAAACCCTTTCAGCCAAATGGGCCCGCCGTTCGTGCCCGACATGCGGACGACGAATACATCGGAACCCCCAGCGCTGGTGGCTGATTTCCCGATTGCGCACGAAATAGTGCTGCCGAATTTGCCGGTCACGAGCACATTTCCTTGTGCATCGACATCCAAGGCATACCCAGCGCTGCGAGGCGAAACGGTGGTGCCGCCACAACCTTTCGACCACACATGCGCGCCGGC
>JANORL010000269.1:0-10125 GCA_031415295.1 Polyangiaceae bacterium
CGCGAATGACCCGAGCAACATCCGGATGCTCATTGCCATCGACAAACTTGGCGTCTTTCTTCGATACCGAAACGTCTTCCGGATTGAGGTACCCTTGGCGATTGGCGCGTTTGGCTGCCGTCATCGCTCCTAGCACCAGCATCTGGAACGAAAGGACAACGCAACAGATAGCGTACAGTTTGAATTGAAGGGTTGCGACAAGAGTGGGCACGGTTTTTCCTCGAAGCGGTGTAGAGTTGTGGAGTCGGTACGAGACCAACCCCACTCATACACCGCTTCGAACCAACGTAGTCAACAATTTTTCTCAGAGCCCAACGAATTCGTTGCCTGTCCGTTTGTTATCAGCCGAACCGTCCAATTTCATGCTTGGTGTGCTGAAATTGGTAAAAACGACGATCGTTTGGTGCGTCGATGCGCGCGAATGAGCGGGTTCAGGCGCAATTGTTGGCGAATCGTTTCCGCCGAAATTGTGATGTCCCTGCATCATGCTACATCTCGGGCACATGAGCCCCCGCAAGTCCAGCTCCAAGCTCCCCACCACCGATGGGTTTCTCCGCGCAGTCACGCTTATGCGTGATCGCATCGAAGATCCAAACGCGTTTCCTTTTACGCTGAATGTCATCCGGTCCCTCGAAACGCTCAGCTTCCACCCGCGGGTGACGTTTTTCGTGGGCGAGAATGGATCGGGCAAATCCACGGTGCTCGAAGCAGTTGCCGTGTTGCTCGGTTTTAATGCCGAAGGCGGCACAAAGAACTTCAATTTTGCTACCCGCCACACCGAATCGAATCTTCATCGAGCGTTGCGCCCAATTCGTAATGCACGGCGTGAACGTCATGGTTTTTTCCTACGTGCAGAAAGCACCTACAACCTCGCCTCCAACATTGACGATATCGGCGTGACGGCCTACTACGGTGGCCGTTCTTTGCACGATCAATCACACGGAGAAGCTTTTTTGACACTCATCGAAAAAAAATTTCGCCCCGATGGGTTGTATCTACTGGACGAACCCGAAGCGGCACTTTCACCGGCGAGACAAATGAAATTTCTCGGTTATTTACACGCGCTGGCAGCGAAAGGTCGATCACAATTCATCATTGCCACCCATTCGCCTATTTTGCTCGCGTACCCTGATGCGCTCATTTATGAATTCACCGACAAGGGTTTGGTCACAGTCAAATACGAAGAGACAGAGCATTACCTATTAACGCGTGATTTTTTGCTGCACCGCGATCGGTTTTTCCGGGAACTGTTCAAAGAGGATCGGCCGGAAGAAGACGACGACGAATGACCATCGTGGAAGTCAATTCGCCTCTGCTGGCACTTCCAGCACTTTTCGTTCCGGTACGGCCATCTTCTCGCATTCCCCACGCTGGTGCCCCCTCGCAAATGCCGTAATCCGCGGCGAACGCGCCATCATTTCCACCAACGCCACCGGCCCTCGTTCGTCGATATCAACGTTTTCGTCGAGCACAACCATGCCCGACACTTGCTCGATAACCACGCCGTCAGGTGTTGCCAACGTCATGCTCGCCATACCCGGTTTGTTGAGCCACGGGCTCTCGACATCGACTTTTGCCAACAGATCCGCCGGAGCGTTTGGCGATACGACCACGGTAAAACCCGCCCGCGTGAGCGACCGCTGCACAGCACCACGCATCATCATCGTGTAACCCGTCACCGTCGTTTCCCCAGCAACACGCGCAGCGTCATCCGATGCGTTGATCACAAAGAATCGCAACGACGCGACATCCGCAGGCGCTTGGTGAATAGGCGGAAGCGGAAGCGGAGCACTCGAACACCCAGCCATCCCAAGGAGCGACACCAACACGCACGAGCGAAGAAAACGCATGAACCACACATATCACGACACGAAACGCACAGCTCGCAGGATAATCCGTTCTCAAAAAAGTGGTTGGCACCTTGGCCCGCCAAAAAAGTGGTTGACACCTTGGCCCTGGCAGCACCTTGGCCCTGGCACCGCAAAAAAGTGGTTGGCACCTTGGCCCCCAAAAAAAGTGGTTGGCACCTTGGCCCTCGATTCAGTTATCCTCGCACTCCGATGACCTCCGCCATCCTCAACCTCGACAAACTCCTTACGTCTCCCGACAGTTTCGCTCGGGTACGCCGCCAGCTGCTCGATGCCGAACGAGCTTTCGGCGTGAGCGATCTGCACATCAATACCATCCGCATTCTGCAAAAGCGCGGCGCACGACTCGTTCATGCCCAGGGACACCTCACCGAAATTGTCGCGCTTGCGGTCAGTCCCAACGGCCGGCACCTTGCTACGGGGGGCTGGGTCGGCGACGATTACGAACGCGGAGGCATGATCCAAATCTGGGATATCGAAATGGGGCGATGTGTCAATGTACTCGATCCCATCGAAGGCGGCGTGGGTTGGCCTGAATACCCCAACTGTTTGTCGTGGACTGCCGACAACGAAACACTCGGCGTCGCTTTTAATACGAATTCCGTTGGATTTTTCAATCCATTTGGCACCAGCTCCGAAGCACTTCACTACGCCGACGTTACCGACGGCTGGAGCCGACCTCCCGCATTTTGCGTCTTGCCTGACGGAAAACAACTCTTCGTTGGATGCTGGCAAAACGCCGAAGTTCCTGGCACCTTGGTGGCCTTCAAAGAAAAAAAAGCCTCCAAACGACCCTCCAAAAAAAGAACGCCTCCGATCATAAAGGCCATGGCGAAAAAGATTCCCGAAGCCATGCGCGAAAAACTCGAAGACGGACACCTCGAGCCGCCGAAACAAATCATTGCTTCGGCCGACGGAACACGCGTGTTTTGCATCAATTCCCATAGCCGCGCTTTTGCCATCACGCTCGCCACGGGAGAACTTGATTATATCACCAAAGTGGGACTTCCGGCAGCCTACAGCCCCGATGGACGCTTTTTGGCACACACGTTGGCGGGCCTCGTTTTTTACGATGGAAACACGGGACTGGCCACGACGAACCTGCCGATGCATATGGGCATGAATTCGTTACATTGGGGAAAACGCGGTACATCGTTACGCTTGGCAGGCGTCGTGAGTGCCGAAAATGAATTTGGTGCCGACCCGGGCGTTCATCTGTATGACGACGGCACGTATCGCTACTCCATTGACGTCAAACCCCGCACACCAAGGTGGGACGACGGCGATTTCAAAGCCTTTGCCTGGGCGCCTTCCGGCGAACGCGCTGGGGTGCTCGACGACGAAGGACGATTGTTTATCGTAACGCTTGGCGACACCGTCGTCAGCGAACGCGTTTTGCCGATGAAAGAAGGTTTGCGCGGCATTTGGTGGGCCAGCCCAGAAGGTTCAGCGAGCGATTTCATCATTGTCGCAAATCGGACATCGTTGGTTTTCGTCGATGCGTCTACCGGAGAAATCGTTGCCGAACACGTATTCATGCGCGCCCCCGGCGCCACTCGACCGCTAGATACCGGCGTCGCGGACCTCGCCGATTCCATGCGCCCAGATCCCTCTTTCGCCGTCAACGAAGAAACCTGGGCCGCTGCATTTTCCGAAGGCCTCGTGATTGGCGCACCGGAAATATTGGACAAACTCGACCTGCACCTCGCGTGGGCCATGGAAGGTCGGACTGCGTGGCCCGTACGTTGGGGAGGTCTCCACATCGTCGGCTCCGCAGCGGAAGTTGCCAAAGGCCTCATTAAACCCAAGGGCGTCGATTGGCGAAAATTCAAGCCTACGAAAACACGCAAAAGCGCGATGCCATTTCCTCCTGAAAATCCCCTGGGCATGGGCGCGCTCTACAACGCTGTCGTAAAGTCCATGGAGGAACTCGGCCGAGGATGGTCCGGGCACGTCGCGGAAAACCTTTGGCGCGCATGCATTTACCGCGCCCGACGAGGAGAAATCGCAGAAGCTCTCGCCATGGCCGACCATATTCCCAGTTACCCGGAAATGCTTTGTGCGAAGGCGGATCTAACGGCCATTGCTCATCGCAGCGGACACGCCAACCTGTTGGAAGATACGTTTGCTTTCGTCGCCGCAGAAGTCGAGTCGGAAATTCTGCCCGAGAATGAGATTCTCTACGCCATTTCGATGTTTTCGGCCTGGGCTGCGAAAAAAGACCAGTCCCAAAGCGACGCTTGGCTCGCTCGCGCAAAAGCGAAACTCGAACCGGAAAACAATGCTTGGCAATATCGATTGGCACTCGTATGGGCGCTCTTCGAAGCTGGCCGCGAAAACGATGCTCGTGCGCTCTTTACGGACAAAGCTGCCTGGCGCCGCGAACCTCTGTGCTTTTATTCTATCCCCTTCGCCATGACCCTGGTGCGCGAAAGACACGACGATTTGCTCTTCGAATTCCTCGAAACGTGGAAACAATATCGATTCGGAAACATCGATTGGAGCCTCCGAGACAAACTCGGGATGGCCCTTGCCCATTTCGGTCACTTCGAACGCCTCGTCGAAGGGAAAGAGCGTTTTGGCTTGGTCACCGACGAAGAGCGGCTCGCGCTCGCCAAAACTCGCGAATCCACCGGAAGGGTTCTACCTTCTCCATCACCCGCCGATACCGCCATACTCGCGCATGATTTCTCCGAATTGCAAAAAACACCTCGCGCACGCCGATCTGGCGGGACGCGCGTTTTGATTCAAAAAGCGGCCGCGATGGGGCATGTCGGTGCGGTCGTGGCGCTCTTGCCCGACTTGCCAGGCACCAACTTCAACGATCGCCCCCAAGCGGCACTCTCGGCATTATGGACAATGACCACAGGGTTCGACGTTGTGCCGTGGTGAATTGCCGCCATGGTCCATAAATTTTGTGGTTTGACCGCAACGGCTGATAAACACCCTCTTTAGCGGGCCCTTGGCGGGGAGCCCTCGTTCTCAATCTCATCTCAACCCCTACGTCAACGCGATCCTGAACCATGCCCACCAACCAACTTCATCCGCCTCCCAAACCAATTGGCCGAGACGAACTCGTGCAACTGCTCGAACTCTCTTTGCGCATTCGCGAAGGAATTATTCAAGTGGTCTTTGACTCCGGCAGCGGACACATTGGCGGAGCATTGAGCCAAACGGACGTGATTTGTGCACTTTATGCCAGATATCTCTGCGTCGATCCAGCGCGTCCTGCATGGCCAGAACGAGATCGGTTTGTCTTGTCGAAAGGACACGGGGGGCTCGGGTTTGTCGTGTTGCTGGCCGAACGAGGCTTCATCGCACGTGAAGAGCTCTCGACATTTGGCCGCACTGGAAGTGCTCTCGGAATGCATTTGGATCGGCGCCGAGTTCCTGGAGTCGAAGCGTCCACAGGATCCCTCGGCCATGGTCTCGGCGTCGCGGTCGGAATGGCTCGCGGCGCTGAACTCCAAGGCTTACCAAGTCGAGTGGTTTGTCTGTTGAGCGACGGGGAATGTTACGAAGGAAGCACCTGGGAAGCAGCCATTGCCGCATCCGCAATGAAGCTCGGACGCCTCGTTGCCATCATCGACCGAAATCGAATGACAATGGACGGACCTACCGAAACGGAAGTCCCCCTCGAACCACTGGCCGACAAATGGAAAGCGTTTGGATTCCGCGTCCTTTCCTGCGACGGGCATTCGTTTCCGTCCATCACCCAAACCCTCGATGTTGCCTTCGATGGACAAACGGACAAACCGACCATCGTGATTGCCGAAACCATCAAAGGCAAAGGTGTCGACTTTATGGAAAACCGTTCCGAATGGCATTATGGATCCATTGATTCGGAACACCACCTTCGAGCGCTCGCGTCCGTTCGCGCAGCCCACGAACAATCGATACAAGCCATCAGGAGCGCGCGTTGATATGGCAAAAGTGCAGGGATTCACGTGGACCGTTGCCGATCACGATTTACTCTCGTCCACGGACGCTTGGGGCGAAACGTTGGTCGAATTGGGTAAAGTGGACGAACGAATCGTGACCGTCACGGCGGACCTGGCCGATACGACAAAATTGGCGCAATTCAAAAAAACATTTCCACAAAGGTCCATCAATGTAGGTGTTGCCGAGCAAAACCTCATGGCTGTCGCCGCAGGGCTCGCCGCCATGGGACTCATCCCCATTGTGTGCACGTATGCCACATTTGCCTGTTTACGAGCGGCTGAATTCGTTCGAACCGATATCGCGTACAACGCGCGAAATGTCAAGATCCTGGGCACGCTCGCTGGCGTCGCATTTGGTCAAGGGGGACCCACGCATCATACCGTCGAAGACCTCGCATTGATGCGCGCCATTCCCGGGATGACCGTACTCGTACCGAGCGATGGCGACGAAATGGCATCCGCATTGCGCGCTGCCGTGGAACACGACGGACCCGTCTACATTCGTTATGGCCGAGGCACAGAACCTCCTACGCGTCCAAGATCTCCCTTTCGAATCGGTGAAGCCATCGTGCTGCGCGAAGGGAAAGACATTACGGTATTTGCAACGGGAGCTGTGGTTCACGAAGCAATAGGCGCGGCAAACCGAGCCAAGGATCAGGGCATCGATATGGGAGTGGTCGCCATACCCACACTGAAACCACTCGACGAACGCACCATTGCCAATATAGCTAAAAAAACGCGCCGAATCGTGACCGTCGAAGATCACAACGTCATTGGTGGACTTGGAAGCGCTGTAGCCGAAGTGATCGCTAAAAACGGATTCGGTTGCGCATTACGTATGCTCGGGCATCAAGATCGCTTCTTGTGCATGGGCGTGCCCGAGGATCTCATGCATCTCGGCGGTTTCGATGAAGACGCGATTCTCGAAGCCGTTTGCGCATTGTGCCGCGTGGAAATCCGCACGGACGACGATTGGAACGACGCATGAGCGCGACGCACGGGACAAAGCGAGACCATTTGCGCGCGGCGCTATTCCTGCGGGCCGTCCTTCCACTCATTGAGGTATTGGCACAGGAACGCCCCGACATCGCACGCCTAACGCGTGGATTGTCGGCTTCTGTCGGCTTCGATTGCGCTGGTTCCAATTTGACGGCGCACCTTGCATTCGCCAATGAATCGGTGCGCGTGCTGGGTCATGCGGCGGAAAACGCAACATTACGTTTTTGCTTTCCTGATTTAGAATCGATGAACGCGTTTTTCGCGGGCAAACGAATGCTGACGCGAATACGTCCCTATCTAGGATTGACACATCCCGTTTTGCTAGGACGAACCATCCAAATGATGACTTCGCTCCGTATTCTCGAACCAGGTACCAAAGGGAAATCGCCACTTAGCGCCGAAGATCGGGCCCTACGCGTGCGCCTCTTGTTGTACCTCGTGACGCGAGCGTTATCGGAATTGGCCCATCAAGGGCACGATGGAATGCAGGATCTCGCCGATGGAAGTCCGGAACGCGTGTATCAATGGTCCGTCGAGGGATCGAACATTGCCGCCTACGTACGTATGCAGAACGGGCGCGTCCAAGCGGGTCGCGGGATTTATGCACGACGACGCCCATTCGTGCTTTTTCAATTCGCGAGTGTCGATGCAGCTTTCGATGTATTGACGGCAACGGGCAGTCAAATGACCGGGTTTCGTGGACGCCGCGTAGAAACCTACGGAAGCCCGGAATACACTCGCAAGGTTGCACTCATGATGCAAAAAGTCGACGAATTGTTGGTCGAGGGCTGATACGAGGGAAAAACGGCCATGGCGCAAATGGAGACGACTGCCTATTACGCATTTGGCGTACCCATCTACGTCGCCATTGTTGCCACCGAAGCGTGGATCCTGCGTCGGCGCGGTCGAAACACACTGTCGTTTGCTCCGAGTTTCGGCAATTTGTCTGCGGGACTTGGCGCCATCGTTGTCGGATTGTTCCTTGGCCCTGCATTGATTTTTCTGTACGATACAGGTTTTTCTCGTTTGGCCCTGGTGCGTTGGGCACCTCATTCCATTGTGCCCTGGATCCTCGCCATCGTCCTGACGGACTTCGCTCATTACGTGCATCATCGTCTGGATCATCGCGTTGCTGCATGCTGGGCCGTGCATTCGGTCCATCATCAACCGGAAGAAATGAACTTTACGGTGGCCATGCGACACGCCTGGTTCTCGGATATTTATTCATGGCCATTTTACGCCACGCTGCCCTTGCTCGGCGTACCGACATCGCATTTTTTCATCGCCACGACTTTGTTATCGTTTCACGCGCTCATCACGCACACGGAGCTTTTCAATTTTCCGAGTTTTTATACTTTCGTCACACCCAAATCGCACATCCTGCACCATGCACGAAACCCGCGATACATTGACAAAAATTTCGGGGCGATGTTGTGCATCTGGGATCGTCTTTTTGGTACGCATGTCGAACTGGACGCCACCGAAGCTCCCGACTATGGCACCCTGCGTGGATATACAACGCACGACGGCGTGCTCGCACAATGGGTGGAATGGCAGGACCTCGTCCACCTGGCCAAAGAAGCACCTTCAATTCGTCACAAGTTGCGCATTTTCTTTTCGCGGCCTCGCTGGACTCCGGCGGGTGCTCAGCGGAAAACACCGATTCCTGCACGAGCAAACGAAGCCATATCGACAAAATCGAAATTTTACGTGGCGATACATTTCGCTCTGACGCTGTTTTTTTCTTTGTATGTGTTTCTCTTGCGGGAAAACCACTCATGGACCTTGAAAACCGTCGCGGCGTTGTGCATTGTCGCATCCCTCGTCACGCTCGGTGGCATCCTCGATGGGCGCAAAGCCGCTTGGCGGTTCGAATGGGCACGAATCATCGTCACTGCTGTGGTCGTCGTTATGGTTTGGCATGCTTGACCGCCACCCTTGAGTTTCGACTAACCTTCGACTAACCGACGAGCGCCCCCGAATCGCCTCGATGGCTGCGCGTGTGGTCTTGACGAACGTCGTCGCGGCTCAAGACGCTTATTCCCAGAAAACTCGGCGCGAACCCGTCATGACTGCCCCCAAAATCAACAAACCCGCCGTCCTCTTGAACAACGACCCCACGTGGTACAAAGATGCCATCATTTACGAAGTCCATCTGCGCGCCTTCAAGGACTCGAACAACGACGGAATAGGCGACTTGAATGGCCTTACCGAATCGCTCGATTACTTGCAAGACCTCGGTGTAACGGCCCTTTGGATCCTGCCGTTTTACCCATCCCCTTTGCGCGACGGCGGATACGACATTGCGGATTATACGAACATTCACCCATCTTATGGCACACTTCGCGACTTCAGCCGACTCATGGAGGAAGCGCACCGTCGCGGATTGCGGGTCATCACGGAACTCGTCATCAATCACACGTCGAATGAACACCCGTGGTTTCAGCGAGCGCGGCAAGCGCCACCGGGCAGCAAATGGCGCAACTTCTATGTCTGGAGTGACACCCGAGAACGATACAAAGATGCGCGAATCATTTTCAAGGATTTCGAAGCGTCGAATTGGGCGTGGGATCCGATGGCGAATTCGTATTATTGGCATCGCTTCTATTCACACCAACCGGACCTCAATTTTGACAGTCCGCATGTACAAGCCGCCTTGTTCGAAGTGCTCGATTTCTGGATGAATCTCGGCATCGATGGACTGCGTCTGGATGCGGTCCCTTATTTGTTCGAGCGCGATGGGACAAATTGTGAAAATCTTCCCGAAACGCACATATTTCTAAAACAATTGCGCGTTTACATGGATACGAAATGGGGCGGGCGGATGCTCTTGGCCGAGGCCAATCAATGGCCCGTCGATGCCGCGGCATATTATGGCCAAGGCGACGAATGCCATATGAATTTTCACTTTCCCCTCATGCCGCGTTTGTTCATGGCTATCGCACGCGAGGATCGTTCTCCCATCGTCGACATTCTTCAGCAAACGCCAACCATACCGGAATCATGTCAATGGGCCACGTTTTTACGCAACCACGACGAACTCACGCTTGAAATGGTCACAGACGAAGAGCGCAAGTACATGTACCACGCCTACGCCAAGGATCCGGCCTCCCGCATCAATCTGGGCATTCGCCGGCGTTTGGCACCATTGCTCAAGGACCGTCGCAAAATCGAACTGATGAATGTGCTGCTTTTGTCACTTCCCGGCACGCCTGTTCTTTATTATGGCGACGAAATCGGCATGGGCGACAATATCGATCTCGAGGATCGCGACGGGGTTCGCACGCCCATGCAATGGAGCGCCGCTATCAATGCCG
>JANORL010000270.1:0-5770 GCA_031415295.1 Polyangiaceae bacterium
CGGTAATCCCCACGCAATGGGCCGCGACCGTACATTCGGCGCACGCGCCATTACCATCACAAACGTTTACATCGCCTGGTGTACAAGCCGTCGCCGCGGGACCGTTGTTGTTCTCGGGCACGCCAGCATTACAAACGTCGAACGTGCAAGGATTGTTGTCTTCGTTGATATCGGCGTCGTCGTTGATCACGACGTCCAGACCGTTGTTGCAAATATTGAGTTTGCAATCACCAACGACTGGCGTCACGCCTGGTGTCGGGATACCATCCAGGTTTGTATAGACGCACCTGCTAATGGCCGTATTACAAAAAGCCTCTTTGCACGGATTGCCATCGTCGCAATCGTTGTTGGCGGCGCACGTAATCGTGCACGAGCCCGCATTACACTGCCCCGTCTTCTCTCCCTGAATACAAGCAGAACCGTCCGCCAACGCGACATTCGTCGGTCCCCCGCCAACGCATGCATCGGTCGTACACGAATTGTTGTCATTGATGGAATCTTGCGGATCGTCGACCGTGGAGGGCTCGCCGTTGTTACAAACGATCGTCTTGCAATCCTGCGGCACTTGCGCCTCGGCCGGCGCATTACCCATTGCTTGCTTCGTGTATTCGCAAACCAGCGTGGTCGCCGGACAAACCTCGGTCGTACACGGATTGCCATCGTCGCAATTGGCATCGACCGTGCACGGAGTCCCCGTGACTGTCGTATCGCCAGGCCGATAAGGATGATCGCCATCCAAAATGGCCACACAATTAACGCCCGTCAAAATCAATCCCGCCCAAGCCCATTTACGCATACGCATACGCATCAGAAAGCTCCTTCAAAAGAAAAACTGGCACTACCCGGGACAATGGTCGTCACCAAAAACATGTTCGCCGCCGTCGCGGTCGGTGCGCGCCTCGAAAGCAGCAACAGCGTGATTCCCGTCCCCGCCAAAATGCCTCCCGCAATAAACGATACGGTACTCACATTGCCGAACGTCTGAAATCGATCCGCCGCGGCAGACCCGACGGCATCGCACACGTAGTTCCCAGTGCAACGCTCATCGACGGTTTTTTTCTGCTGAATCGCCAAAATACCCGTAATGCCGCCCGTCACGAGCCCTGCTGCTCCTAATCCAATTCCCGCAAATCCCGCCACTTTCATGGGATCGACGGTGCGTTTCTTGTCACCGCCGGCACCTGTTTTTTTCCCACCCTTCGGGTCGGTCGAATTTGCAAGGGTATCGTCCTTCGGTTTACCCGGCGTCAAGTCGATAATCGTCGAACCGCCTTTTGCCAGCGTCACGATTCGCGTGCGATCTGGTTCACCAATCAACTGTACGACAATCTTGTGCGTTCCTGGATCGAGCGGCAAAAGAACGTCCAGTGTGGCCGCTCGAAATTCAACCCCGTCGACGATGATCTTCGATTCGGGCGCCGGCGGCGTCTCCCACACGAACTTCACCTTGGGGAGTATCGCTTCAATCTCGGTAATCCGCGTTTCGGCCTTCGTCGCCCGCTCTTGGTGCTTTTGCCGCGTCGCGCCCAACATTTTTTCGAATGAGCGAATGTACGCCCGATAGTGCCCCACAGCGACGGTGAGCTTTTGCTCGAGATCCCGGCAGTTCGCCAGCGTGAACAACGTCCCGTCCTTGGGATCGAGCTGGTAGCTGCGGTCGAGCAGTGGACACGCGCCGGGAAAATCACCCGCTTTCATGTACTCGACCGCCTGCTGAAACAATTTTTCCGCAACCGCGGGCGCTTGTCCGAACGACGCACTCGACCAAACGAGCACACAGCTGGAAGCTGCCACTGCCCAAGACCATCGGATTTCACGCATCTCTTTTTGGATACCGTGAAACGAACGCCGACGTCAAGAAATCAACACTTAGTCTTCGATTTCGTCGGTCTGTGCCGCATCGGAATCCGGAGCTGACGACTGCATCGAATCACTTCGACGCACTGCGCGACGAGGCGCGGCCCCCCGATCATCGGCAAGCGACGGCAAGGGATCACGCGGCAACAAGCGCCCAGGATCGGTCGACGCTGACGCCACCACGCCCAACGTGAACAATCCGCGAAACGATGCGGGACTATCACCGCGTGACGGCAACGGGTCGATGTGCATCGAAACGAATTCGACATCCACGCCGGCGTTGAATGACCATCCCAACCGAAGGGGCTTACTCATAGAACTGCCGAATGCAAACGCCGTTGTCGTAACTTTACCCCTCTTTGAATCCGCAGAAACACCGTCCGTCGACGAAACCGAAGACAACAATGCATTGGCCCAACGTGTACGCGCTACGATATGCACGAGCACGTCTCGACGAGCACCTCCACGAAATGGTCTCGCCCAAACATCGACGAACCCTGCGTAATCCATGCCAAACCCAATTCGTGGCCCGATGGATTGGTATCCAAACGACAATGCCGCTGTGCCTCCGATGCGTTGCCGTAACGATCGGAGCTCGATTCGCATGTCTGGTGACGCAATCATCGTCGTGTCGCGAACCCCAGGCGGAGCGGAAGCCAGCGTCAACCCTGCGGTGACGGATGCCGACGTGCGCGGCGCCAATTCGCAACGCGCAAAACCCAACAACGACAATGACGCGACCTGCGCAGGTCCTCGCGTCAAATTCGCATCGAGCAACGCGTGATTAAAATGGGTCCAGCCCATACGCACGACGGGGCCCGTCGAGAAACGCCGCGATCCTTGAAATGATGCTGCGGCAGTCGCCATCAACGCATGCGTATCGATCCCCACGGCGGCGGGCACATCGGCAGCGATGGCGCCGAATTGTCCATAACGCACGTCGAAACGTGCGGATGCCCGCTGCGTCATTCTGACGGACAAACTTGATTGCGCACCCCATCCATCGAGTACTCGATTGACCGAAAACGGATCGCGCACGGCAAGTTCGTCGGACGCACGTAATCCAATACGCGACGCAACGAATCCATCCGCAAGAAAAATGAAATTCGACCTGGGGGAGGAAACCACCTCGAATCGACTGCCCAATCGCGCGGAAATATCCTGAGGTGGAGCATTCGTGCCGGTCACGGCCAACGCTCGACCGTAATGTCCAGAAACGTCGAAAAGAAACATGCTTTGCGGCCGCCGAAAACGTGTCCACAACGAACCATCGACTGCCGCAAGCATCATGCTCGAATGCGACGTTCCCACAACGGAATGAATAGCGACGACCGACGGAGAAAGTGTCCCCGTGACCGCGACTTCTGCCGGCAAAGCCGCAAAAATGAGTGGCAGCATCGATTACCGCACAGCAAGCCGCTCGGGCTCTTCTTCCTGCGCGACTCGGCCTGCATAACGCACGAGCCCCGAGGCAAATCCGAATGCATGGGCGAAATGCAAAGTCGGGAAGATAAACGTCACGCGAGGAAACAGTCGAAGTTCGGTTCGACTCGACGTACGTATAGCCTCGACGACCACGACCACCACATAAAGCGCAACGAGCCCGGACAAGAAGGGCACCAATTGGGGTTCGAACGAGGCCACGGCCAGGAGCATCGAAAACATCATGAGCGCCACAAAGGGCAGCAGTGGTCGCGCCGAAAGGAGCCGGCCATGTCGACAAAACGTGCGCGCACGCCCCGCTCCATACGCGAAGTATTGTCTGAAGAGCGCCGTGAATGACTTGCGCGGGAAATAATGATTGACCACGTGCCGGCACTGATACACTCGTCCGCCTCGTTCGATGATGCGCTGGCAAAGTTCTGCATCTTCGTTCGTTTGCGCCGATGCATCGTAGAGCCCCACCAATTCGAAGGTTTGTCGTCGAAATGCACCGCCCCAAACGCTTTCGACGAATCCCGCCCGATCCGCATTCCACGCGCCGGATCCACCCACACCGAGCGGACTTTCCAGCGCCACGCACAACGCTTTCTGAAATTGAGTGTTGGCCCGTAAACGCACCGCTCCACCCACATTCAGCGCTCCCGTACGCCGCAACGCCGATACGGCCGCCGCGACGTACTTCTCGTCATAATCGGCATGCGCATCCATACGGACAATCACATCCCCCCGCGAACGTACGATAGCCAGATTCATGGCCGCGGCTTGCAATCGCGCCGAATTGTGTAGCAACGTAATCCGCGGATCCTCGGCCATCAGCGCTTGCACGATTTCACAACTACGATCGACCGACCCCCCATCCACAATGAAAATCTCAATTTTTTCGCGCGGATAATGCTGCCCTGCTGCTTTGCGCACAACCCCTTCGATATGCTCCTCCTCCTGATAACAGGGAATCACTATCGTTACGAACGGCTCCGCCCCGAGCGGCGGCAATACAACGCCCAAACGTCCGGCCTGCCACGCCAATTCCCCCACAGTCCCTCCCCTTCTGCCCGACGAATACGAGGTGTTCAGCCCCAAACCTCGCTTCGAAGAGTATCGCACATCTTGGTCGTTTTTCAACGATCTTCTTGCATTCATTACCCGCGCATTCGTTCCGAGCATATCGCCGAAATCGTACCTCGTGTGCTTGCTCTCGCGTTCTTTCATGCAATGAATGTCAGCCGTGTTTTCGACCCATCGCGACGTTCCGCTCCGCAGGCTTCGAGTTTTAGCGGTTACGCGTATTTTCCCGAATCGCCTCGAACCTCTGGCTTGCCCATTTCAACGTCAGCAATTCGTCGCCCTTTCCCGTTATGCCGATTTGACGGTGGCGGCAACCATTCCATATTTTCCCGGTGCAGGCTTGTGGAACAATCGCCTACGCGTCGGGAAACTCAGCCAACTGCCCGATTGCGACACCATTGAAGGTCTGCCCGTCCTTCATCCCCGCGCGCCGTATCTACCTCGCGTCGGACCACTTCTATCAGCAATCAATGCACCACTTTACTTGACGGGTCTTCTGCCCCTCGTGCCGCGATTGTGGAACCAATTCGACGTCGTTCTGGGCGCATTTCTGTTCCCCGATGCATGGGCCGCACAACAACTCGCTACGGTTTTACGTTTGCCCTACGTCGTTAAAGCGCATGGCACCGACGTAAACGTGACCGCGCGTTCTCCATCGATTCAGCCTTTCATTCGTAGTACCTTGAGCGGCGCACATTCCACGATTGCCGTAAGTCGCCCCATGCTCGATATGCTCGTAACACTCGGTGCGCCTCCCGATCGCGCGGTATTCGTACCGAACGGTGTCGATCGACAACTTTTTCGACCGCAGGACCGCGCCCAAGCTCGTTTATCGTTGGGTTTGCCAGTAAATGGAAAAATCCTTCTTTTCGTGGGGCATCTGAAACGTGAAAAAGGTGTGGACGAACTTATCGTCGCATTTCGAGATCTCGTCAACAATTCATCGGATCCTATTTCGTTGGTGCTCGTCGGAGACGGATCGATGGGCCCTCGTTTGGCGCGGCAATTTCATAACGTGGACCGCGTAGTGCTCGCTGGGGCTAGACCGCCTGAAGACGTGGCCCGCTTTTTAGCTGCAGCAAACGTTCTCGTATTACCAAGCTGGGCAGAAGGAACGCCGAACGTGATCTTGGAAGCGCTCGCAGCGGGAAGGCCCATTGTGGCGACGCATGTCGGAGGCATTCCGGATGTGGTTCGTCATGACCATACTGGATTGCTGGTACCACCACGCGATGTCGCAGCGCTGGCGTCGGCAATGCACCAGGCATTGCATCGTTCATGGAATGAAGAAGAGATTGTCCAGACCGCACCACCGGATTGGGATTGCAGTGCAGAATTGCTTTATGGCGTGTTGGAACGAGCAGGTAGGCAAGCTCACGGCACCCAAGCGTACGTTGATGGCGCC